>CAMPKJ010000011.1 GCA_946887105.1 uncultured Acidobacteriota bacterium
GCTTCGGCAGCAGCTCGCGGTAACGCTCGGTCGTGATCGGCTGGATGTTCTTGTCGGGCTGATCGCCGCGCAGCATCTCGAAGGAGTGGAACGACACCTCCGGAAAATCGCGGCGCACGCCTTCGAAAAGGACATCCAGATCATCCGCGTTGTACGTGCACAGGCAGGTGTGCACGTTCACGGTCAGGTTGTCGTATCGCTCCTTGAGCGGCATCAGCAGCGCGTAGGTCTTTTTCGACTTCTCGTAGTTGTTCGGGACGCCGCGGATCCAGTCGTGCTTTTCGCCGATGTGATCGATGGAGAGATTGACCACGATCTGCGTATCGGGGCAGCGCTGCAGCGTGGTCTCGACCTGCCGCGCGATGAGATCGCTGGTGATCGCGCCGGTGGGGATGGTGATCTGCTTGACGTGATTGTTCGTCGCCAGGAACTCGCAGATGTCGGGCAGATCGCGGCGCAGGAACGGCTCGCCGCCGGACATGACGATGAAGAGCAGATCGCCCATCGAGGAGAGCGTCTTCTTGATCTCCTCGAGCGACAGCTCGTGCTCCTTGTTCTTGCGGAGCTGCTCCCAGTTGAAGCAGGTCCGGCAGAAGGAGTTGCAGTCGTAGGTCAGCCCGAGGATCAGGTAGACCGGCTGCATGCCGCGCTTGTCGACCAGATATCGGAGGTATTGGGCCTTGTCGGTGAACTTCATCTGCGGTATCGCTCAACGGCTACCGCAGTGTACGCAATTCCGGGGTTCCTCGGGGTTCCTCGGGGTTCCTCGGAGTTCCTCGGAGGAGCGGAACCTTCCTGCCCCCTCCGAGGAACTCCGAGGAACCGAGGCACTCCGAGGAACTCGTCACCCTACTTCCGGGCCGACGTGATGCCGGTCACGAGACCGAGCCAGTACGTGAGGTGATGCGCGGCGAAGGCGAGCGGAATCACCGGCCACCAGCGCAGCGGCAGGCGCGTCACGCGCGCGCCGAGAACGAGCGTGGCCACCGCGTACGGCACGGCCACCAGCGGCGCGAGCATCAGCCCGGCGAACCCTGCCACGAGAAACGCGGATACGCGCGGATCGCGACGCGCGCCCGCCGCAAACATCCGCCCGGTCTTCACGCGATAACGAAAGCGCTGCCGCAGATAGGGTCCCGGAAAGGCGCGCCGGCGATGAGAGACGCGCACGCCGTCGTGATAGACGACGCGGCCGCGCTGCATCAGCTGTTCGAGCAGCGCCGTGTCTTCGCCGATGTAGCCGATCGACTCGTCGAATCCCGTGAACGCGCCGCGGCGTACGAAGAGGTTCACCAGCGCGATGTCGCTCGCGTGCCGCACGTCGAACACGCCGCGGCGGTTCTCATGCGCCGCCACGCCGCTGCCGATGTGCGGCGTGGCGAGCAGCGTGTCGGAGATCAGCTCGGCAATCGAAGAGTCCGGCGGTGCGGGGTCAGGCCCCCCGATGGCGAGGACCTCGGGATGCCGGTCGAGATAGGCGGCGGCGGTGGAAAGCCAGTGCGGATCGGCCACCGCGTCGTCGTCGAGGAAGGCCAGCAGCTCCCCTGCCGCGACGGAAACTCCTCGATTTCTTCGAGTTGCGGGATTACGATTCGGCTCGACGACGTTTCGGGACCGGGTTTCTTCCGGCAACCTCAGTGGCTGCGCCGAGACGACGATCAGCTCGAATCGGAACGGCGCATCCTGGGCCAGGACCGACGCGATCGCGCGTTCCGCATCGCCACCGATGCGTTCCACCGGCATGATGACCGAAACTTTAATGGGAGCATTTGAGCTCAACGGCTCCGCAGCTTAGCAGCTCATCAAGCATGAAACTGATCATCCAGATCCCCGCCTTCAACGAAGAGGCGACCATCGCGCAGGCGCTCCGCGACCTGCCGAAGAGAATCGAAGGCATCACCGCGATCGAGACGCTGGTCATCGACGACGGCTCGTCCGACAGGACCGCGGAGGCCGCGCGAAAAGCGGGCGCGACGCACATCCTGCAGCTGAAGTCGCACCGCGGTCTCTCGGCCGCGTTCGTGGCCGGGATCGACGCCGCTCTCCGCCTCGGCGCGGATGTCATCGTGAATACCGATGCCGACAATCAGTACCAGGCCGCCGACGTGTCCCGCCTGGTCACGCCGATCGTGAAAGGCACCGCGGAAGTGGTGATCGGCGATCGCGAGACCGCGAAGTCGCCGCACATGTCGGGCATGAAGCGGCTGCTCCAGCGCCTCGGCAGCTGGACGGTCGGCAAGGCCTCGGGCCTCAGCATCGCCGACGTCACCAGCGGCTTCCGCGCCTTCTCGCGCGAGGCGGCCATGCAGATCAACGTCTTCAATCCGTTCACCTACACGCTGGAGACGGTCATCCAGGCCGGCAACCGCAACCTCGGCGTGCAGAGCGTGACGGTGCGCACGAATGCGCCGACGCGGCCGTCGCGGCTCTACAGCGGCATCGGCACGTACCTGCGCAAGTCGATGGCCACGATCTTCCGGGTCTACACGCTGTACCGCCCGCTGAAGACGTTCTTTGCCATCGGCTCGCTGCTGATGCTCCTCGGCTTCATCATCGGCGCGCGGTTCCTCTGGTTCTACGCGCAGGGCGATCGCGGCGGTCACATCCAGTCGCTGATCCTGGCGGCGGTGTTTCTGATCACCGGCTTCCACACGTGGCTGATCGCGCTGCTGGCGGATCTGATCGCAGTGAATCGCCGCCTGACCGAGGACGTGCTGATTCGCGTCAAGAAACTGGAGGCGCCGGACACGCACCGCGCGCGCCGTCCGGCAGCGTTGACGGCCAATCCGGCCGGCTTGTCGCTGCCGCCCGATACGGCGCGGCGCACGGAACGCCCGCAGCCGCAGCGTGGCCCGCGCGAGCCGCGGCGCGATCCGGGTGCGACGCCTCCCGCAAAGCAGCCGGAAAAGCAGCCGGAAAAGCAGCCGGAGACGCAGTGGGTGTGGCTGCTCGATGAGGAGAAGCTCAACGAACGCGCCGGCGCACCGGCGGAAAAGAAGCCGCAGCCTCCACCGCCTCCCGCCGCGCGCGCGGACGCCGACGAGGATGACGATACCGAGATCATGCCCTTGTCATCGGAAGCAGCGTCGGGCGCACCGCGCAGGCGGCGCCGCCGTCGTGGCGGTGCCGGACGCCAGCACGATGCGCTGCCGGGCAATCGCGGCAAGCACCTCGTGAACGGCGACGAAAACGCAGAATGAACGCCAAATGAAAACGCCGCCCTTTCGGGCGGCGTTTTCATTTCAGGTCGGAGGCGGCGGCGGGTTATCGATCTCGGGGTCGACCCGCAGTGCGACGTCGTACGCCGGGAAATGCACCGTGACGTAGTACGTGTAGACGGTCTGATTCTCCTCGCTGCCGATCACGACTCCGGCGATCTGCGTCGCAGAGACGAACTTCAACTGGAAACGGTTCTTTCCTCCGTTGGTCAGGAACTGGATGTCGTCCACGGTCTGGAATTCACCGCCTGATCCGCTCAGCGTCCAGGTGATCGTGTCGCCGTTCCTGCCGTTCAACAGCACGCGTTCCGGATTGATGCTGAGCAACACCACGCGCGGCTCGGGCTCGCTCACGTTCACGAACACGTCGTAGTTCTGTCTGGCGCTGTTCTGCTGCATCAGACCTCCCTCACTCCTCGGTGGTGCAATGGCTTCGCTATACGTCTCCATCTCTCTCTCCTTCTCTCTCAACAGCCCTCATCTCTGCAGACCTGCTCGAGATCATGGTCCTGATATCCGATGGCGCGCAGGTGTGCGCGGATCGGCCGCCCTTCGTCGAAGTGGTGCAGGCGCGCCAGGACGCGCAACTTCACGCCGAGGCGTCGCGGTTCGGTGATGGTGCCGGCGTCGGCGAATGCGGCCTGCGCGTTTTCCCATGCCGTGACCGCTTGTCTCTTATCGCCGTTGGCGCGATGGATCTCGCCGAGGTTGAACCACGCGTCGGCGCGGCGCGCCTGTGCCTCCGCGATGCGGATCGATTCGAGCGATTTCAGCGTCGCGGCCAGGAGTGCCTGTGCGCGATGGCGCTGGTTCGCGGCCTCGAATGCCTGCGCGTAGGTCGTATCGATGCCTGCCAGCTCCAGCTCCCACATCCGCCCGGGAGCTTTCGGCAGGATCGCGCGCATGAGAGTGTCCGCCTCGTCGAGAAGCGGGAGCGCGCGGGAAACGTCGCCGCGCAGGCGATGGAGCTCGGCCACGCGCCAGAGCGCCACCGCATGGTTCCGTTGCCAGTCGACATTGCCGGGATCGCGCAAGGCGAGCTCGCGGTCGATGAGCAGCGCCTCTTCCGCACAGAGCAGCGCTCCCGCGTAGTCCCCAACGAACGACCGTACGCCGGCGAGATACGCGAGGCTGGCGCCGAGGCGCTGCTTCCACTGCGTCTGCTTCGGATCGGACTGCACGAGCTGGCGATAGGTGGTCACCTCGTTCTCGAATCGCGTACGCGCGCCGGACAGATCGCCGAGCGCCTGTTGCACGCGGCCGAGTTTGTTGAGCGAGCGGGCCAGTTCCGCGCGGGCGCTGACATCCGCCGGATTGCGTTCCAGCCCCGCGTTCTTGATCTCGTAGCTGGTGCGATAGTGACCGAGCGCTTCGCGAAGGTTGCCCTGCATCTCCAGCACCGAGCCGACGTTCGCATGTCCGTACGCGCGCTCGAGCTGCCAGTTGGCGTCGGACGGCTGGAGGCGTGCGTGCTTCTCGGCGACGACCATGTACGACCGCATGTGTGTGAGCGCGCGCGGCAGGTCGCCGCTCTTTTGCGCCGCGGCGCCGAGGTAATAGTGCGAGGTACCGTAGGCCATCTGCACTTCGCGATGGTTCGGATCGTGAGTCGCGCCGACCCGTGCAAAGGTCAACGCACGCTCGAACATCTTCACCGCTTCGGGGAGATTCCCCTGCGCCATGCGCACTTCGCCGAGCTGCGTCAGCGCCTTGGCGTTGCGGGTCAGTTCGTCCGCCGTCATAACCTCGGGGTGCATCGACTCGACGTATTCGAGCGTGCGCTTGCCGACGTCATCGAGGATGTCCAGCCGGCCTACCGGCTCGAGCTTCTTCCGCAGATCGCCGAGCATGAACTCGAGCAGATTCTCGACTTGCGCGCGGCCCGTTCTTGCCTCGCCTTCCGCCTTGAGCGCGGCCGTTCGTTCCCGTTTCAAATCGACGGTGTATCGCCACACGCCGAGCAGGGCGATCAGGACGATGGCCGCGACGATCGCGTTGCGGGCGATGCGTTGCGGTTTCGCGTCGAGGAAACGCAGACGCTCGGCCGCTTCCACGGCGGTCGGACGATCGGCGGGCGCGAGTTGCTTGAGGCGATTGATGAAGGCCGTGACGTCGCCCGGCGCGCCTTTGACCGGCAGCGTCTCGCCGCGCGCGACGCGCAGGATCACTTCGCGTGCCGTGAGCTCGGGCGGATGAGGATCTTCGCCCGTGAAGAGCGACTGCAGCAGGAGGCCGAACGAGAACATGTCGCTGGCCGGCGTGAGCGTCTCGCCGCGGGCCTGCTCGGGACTCATGAACAGCGGCGTGCCGAGGGTGATGCCGACCGCGGTGGCGTGGAAATCGCGCCGCGATGCGGGAGCGGGATCGAAGGCGAGCGGCGACGTTTCCGCGACGTCGCCCACCGCGCGCATGTTGCCGGTGCGGATGGCGATGTGCCGGTCCGACGACTTTCCCTTGCGATGGAGCCAGCGCGCCAGTCCGAAGTCGAGCACCTTCACCTCGCCGGAGCTCGTCAGCATCACGTTCTCCGGCTTGAGATCGCGGTGCACGATGCCGGCGCGGTGCGCCTGCACCAGCACGTCGGCGATGGCGATGGCGATGCGCAGCTTTTCCTGATGCGGCAACCCGTGCTGCATCGCGTCGTGCAGGGTCTTGCCGTCGATGTATTCGAGCACGAGCAGATCGACGTCGGGCGTCTCGATGTAGTCGTGGATGCGGCAGATGTTGGGATGGTCGAGCTTCGAGAGCGCACGCGCCTCGCGCAACAAACGCTCGCGCGCTTCGGCATCGAGGCGCTGGTCGTCGTTGAGCACCTTCAGCGCGACCTTGCGCTCCAGCTTCTCGTCATATCCGCCGTAGACGTCTCCCATGCCGCCCTGTCCGACGACCTGGGTGACGCGGATGTGCCCAAAATGCCGGCCGATCAGCTTCATGGCGAATTCCGGATGTGTGGATGAGAACCCATGTCATTGTAGACCCGAACCGAAGTCTGTATAGAATCGCCGACCCACATGCCTGACGAACGCTCCGTGCTCGTCGTCGACGATGACGACGCCATCCGTACTCTGATCACGCGCGTGCTGCTGCGCGCGAACTTCGACGTGGCTCAGGCCGGAAACGGCAGCGAGGCGCTCGCGAAACTGCGGACGCGCCCGTTCCGTACCGTCGTGCTCGATCTGATGATGCCGGTGATGAGCGGCTTCGAACTGGTCGATTACCTCCGCGATCACGATGACGCCGGCGCGCCCTGCATCGTGATCGTGTCCGCGGCGGGCGAGCGCGACCTGCAGTCGATCACCTCCCCGCTGGTGAAGAGCGTCCTGCGGAAACCCTTCGATCTCCCGGAGTTGCTGGCGGCGGTGGAGAAGTGCTCGAGCGAGTAGGCTAGGTATGCGCGACGGCGAAATGCGCGCTCGCTTCCGCCGCCAGGACCAGCTCGAACGGCACGTGTACCAGCGGATGGATGGCGTTGAAGGTGTGGCTGGCGCTGGCGATCTCGAGCAGCGAGGCGTCGGCGGCGCGCGAGGCCAGCAGGCGTCCTGACTCGACCGGCACGCTCTCGTCACGGCCGCCGTGGATGACCAGCAGCGGCGCGCGCAGCGTCTCGGCGGCGCGGACGATGTCCAGCCGCTCGCGGTTGGCCTCGTAGTCGTCCAGCACATCGCGCGAGATGCGCATGACCTGCTTCGTGCGCTGATTCACGACCTCGGTCACGCCGCGCTCCTGCCAGTCACGGCGCGTGGCGGCATCCCAGTTGTCACACCGCGAGATCGGACTCCACGCGATCACGCCGCTGAGACGGGGAACGTCCGCGGCGCCGAGGATGGCCACGCCGCCGCCTCGCGAATGCCCGAGGAGGAGCGTCGGCAGATCGGGGAACTGCTGCTGTGCGTGCTGCACGGCCACGCGCAGGTCCGCGAGCTCGATCGAATACGTGTCGTGCTCGAAGAGATCGAGACGATCGAACGACTCCGGATCATCGCCGATCCCGCATCGCGACATGTTGAAGCGGCACACCGCCAGCCGATGCTGCATCAGCCGCTGCGCGAGCCAGGGAAAGAACCCCCAGTCCTTGAATCCCTTGAACCCATGGACCACCACCACCAGCGCACGCGGCTCCTCGGGGACGTCGAAGTCCCCGCGGATGGGCAGGCGTTCGGAGGATGGGACGGCGAAGTGCATGGGGGGCCGTGGCGAGTCTCAAAGTCGCAAAGTCTCAAAGTCGAAAGATCGTGCTGGCCGCCCTCTTTGCGACTTTGAGACTTTGCGACTTTGAGACTTTGCGACTGCAGTCCTCACACATTGAACCGGAACAGAATCACATCCCCGTCCTGCACGAGGTACTCCTTCCCTTCACTGCGCATCTTCCCGGCCGCTTTTGCGCCCTGCTCGCCGGCGAAGGTGACGTAGTCGTCGTAGGCGATGGTCTCGGCGCGGATGAAGCCGCGCTCGAAGTCGCTGTGGATCTTTCCCGCCGCCTGCGGCGCTTTCGAGCCGCGGTGGATGGTCCAGGCGCGTGCTTCTTTCGGGCCGATGGTGAAGAACGTTTCGAGGTCGAGCAGTTTGTAGGCCGCGCGCACGAGGACGTTCAGGCCAGGCTCCTGGAGTCCCATGTCGTGCAGGAACTCATCGCGTTCGCCTTCCGGCAGTTGGGAGATCTGCGCTTCGAGCTCGCCGCAGATGACCACCACCTCGCCGCCCTTTTCCGCCGCGACCTTGCGCACTTTCTGCAGCAGGGGCGATTCTTTTCCGAGCTCGTTCTCGGCCACGTTCGCGACGTAGAGCACCGGCTTCATGGTGATCAGGCTCAGCTCCGCGAGCGCTTCCTGTTCCTGCTCGCTCAATCCGGCGGCGCGCAGCGGAATGCCCTTCTCCACCGCCGCGATGGCCTTCGTCAGCGCCTCGGCCTGGGCGATGTACTCCTTCTGCCCGACACGCGCCATGCGTCCGACGCGGTCACTGCGCTTCGAGAGCGCGTCGAGATCGGCCAGCAACAGCTCGGTCTCGATCACTTCGATGTCGCGCTCCGGATCGACGCTCCCCTCGACGTGCACCACGTTCGGATCGTCGAAGCAGCGCACCACGTGCAGGATGGCCTCGGTCTCACGGATGTTCGCCAGAAACTGATTGCCGAGTCCTTCGCCCTTGCTCGCGCCGCGCACCAGGCCGGCGATGTCGACCACTTTGAGATCGGTGAAGATGGTCTGCTTGCTGTCCGCGAGTGCGGCCAGCCTGGTCAGGCGCGCGTCGACGACCGGCACGATGCCGACATTCGGCTCGATGGTGCAGAACGGATAGTTGGCGCTCTGCGCACCCGCCGCGGTCAGAGCATTGAAGATCGTCGATTTCCCTACGTTCGGCAAACCGACGATGCCGACAGAAAGACCCATGTTGTGTTGCTCCCTTACGTTGCGTGCGCCTCAACCGAAGAGGGTTCGGGGCGATTCCATCGTTCGCCTGGCGCCTTCGATCGCGCCGAGGAGCCCGACCTCCTCGTTCACGATCACGTCGACGGGGATGGTGCGCATTACGTCCGTGAAGCGGCCCTTGCGCGTGAAGGCGTCGACGAAGGCGCCGCCCGTGAACCAGGAGATGTTCTTTGCGGCGATGCCGCCGGCGAGATAGACGCCGCCGCGCGCGAGGGTGGAAATGGCGACGTCCCCCGCCTCGGCACCATAGGCGTCGACGAAGATCCGCGACGCACGCATCGCCAGCGGATCGCCGGCGTCCGCGCGCTCGGCGATGTCGGCGGCCGCGATCTCCTCGCCGCCGAGAAAGGTAAAGATGTTGACGAGCCCCATCCCCGATACCACCCGCTCGGTGCTGACGTGCCCATACCGCTGTTGCAGGTAGAGGAAAAGCCGCGCCTGCTCCTCGTCCTGCGGCGAAAAATCCGCATGCCCTCCCTCGCCGGGGATGACGTGATGCACGCCGCCGACGTTCACCACCAGCGCTTCGCCGAGTCCGGTTCCGGCGCCGAGGATGGCCATGGGCGCGGCGCGGTCGCGGTCTCCCTCCTGAATGCAGACGAGATCGGCGGGCTGGAGCAGCGGAACGCCGAGGCCGACCGCGTAGAAGTCGTTGATCAGCGAGACCCGCCCGAATGCGAACGCGGTCGAGAGCGCCGATTCCTCGGTAATCCAGCCGACATTCGTCACGGATGCGCGCCGGTTCAAGACGGGGCCGGCCACGGCAAAACACGCCGCGTCGACCGGCCCGGGGATCCCTTCCGAGAGAAACTCACGCAGAACATCGTCGAACGCAGCCCAGGCGGTGCTTTCGTATCGCGTCTTCTTGACGTAGGTGCCGTCCGCTTCGACGCAGCACAACAGCGTCTTCGTTCCGCCGACGTCTCCCGCTACGAATCGCATCAAATGAGTTTAGCGTGCTGGCGGTCATGCCGGCGGTTTGCACCCCGTGCAAACATTTGGCAGGAATGAATGAAGCATCGGGTTGCTTACGCTCGAGAGAGAGAGAGAGCCAGCATGCGAGTGTCGGAATTGCGCGCGTGCGGGAAGGATTCGCGTACCATGCCATTCATGATCGGAGAACGACTTCGTGAAGCCCGGCTTGCCCAGAACCGCTCTCTGGCCGACGTCGCGGCGAAGGCGGAGATCAGCGTGGCCACCCTGTCTCGCATCGAGACGGACAAGCAGTCGCTCGAGCTCGGACTCTTTCTTTCCATTGCCGCGGTGCTGCAGGTTTCGCCGCAGCAGCTCCTGGGCGATGACGGCAACGGCAACGGCGGCGATCCGCTGGCCCGCCGCATCGCCGCGCTCGGCTCGCGCGAGCGTCTCGAGCTCTGGAAGCAGCTGGCCGAGGAGCGGCGCTCGCACCGCGGCAAGCGTCGTGGCGCCGAGATGCAGCAGGTCAATCAGCAGGTCGAAGAGCTGCTCGCGCAGGTCGACTTTCTCCGCGAGGAGCTCGACTCGATCCGCAAGCACGTGAAGCGCCGCTAATCCCCTGACGGCCTGTCGATCAGCACCAGCACCGCGCCGTCGATCTTGTTGTCGATGGTCCGGTACGGCCGGATGCGCAGCAGACATGCGTTCTCGTTGCGATCGACCACTTCCAGCTCCCGCACTTCCAGCGTGTCGATGACGTCGACGATCATGTGCTCGAGCTCTTTGACCACCAGCGTCAGCTTCAGATCGTTGATGGGGCGTCCGACATCCGCGGGGATCAGGTTCAACACGCGCTGGGCGCTCGGGTTGAAGCGGCGGATGCGCAACGCGCTGTCGAGCATGACGATCGGCAGATCGACCGAGGCCAGCAGGTTCACGAGGTCGTTGTGGATCGAGCCGAGCTCCTGATTGCGGTTCTCCAGCTCTTCGTTGAGCGTGGTCAGCTCTTCGTTCGATGACTGCAGCTCTTCCTTGGCGGTCTCGAGCTCTTCGTTCGTGCTCTGCAGCTCCTCGTTGCTCGACTGGATCTCCTCATTGGCCGAGCGGAGCTCCTCGTTCATCGCCTCCTGCTCTTCGATGATCGACTGCAGGTATTCGCGCGTGGCCTCGAGCTCGCGTTTGAGGCGGGCCGCGCCGCGTGGATCGGGCTCCGGCTCCGGCGCGACCGCTTTTTTTCTGCCGCGGCGCTTCGGCTGCGCGTCCGGCACGGCCTCGAAGAGCACGAGCTGGAAGCGCTCTTTCGACGGCGAGAAGAACGGGATCACTTCGAGATTGACCAGCGTGGTGTGGTCGTTGGTCTTGACGCGCACTCCTTCGGCGCGCACCGGCTCGTTCTTCTTGCGCGAGGCCAGGATCGCGCTGCGCAGATCCGCCAGCAGTCCTTCACGCGCCATCTTCAGGAGGTTGAAGCTGGCCACGCCGGTGGGCGGCTCGAGATACAGCGACGTGCGCCCGCGGAACTGCAGCACTTCGAGATCTTCGTTGATGACCACGCCGGGCGGTGAAAACCGCGTCAGCACCACGCGGTCCGCTTCGCGCAGGATGTTCGGCGGACTGACGGTCTGTTCTTCCATACGCACCTTTCCCAATGGGAGCTGAGGCGTCACCACGTCGAAGTGCACTCCCAGGCGACTCGGAACGGCCTTCTTCTGATAGATCTTGTGCTTCCGGTCGACGACCGAGAACAGGTTGCCATGATTGCCGATCGTCTCGGAACTGCCGAGCAGGAGATAGCCATCCGGCAGGAGCGAATAGTGAAAGATCGACATCACCTTTCGCTGCAGCTCCGCCCCGAGATAGATCATGACGTTCCGGCAGCTCACCAGGTCGAGGCGGGAGAACGGCGGATCGCTGACGAGGTTCGCCTTTGCGAAGACGCAGGAGTCGCGCACGCGCCGCACCACGCGATATCCCCCTTCGACTCTCGTGAAAAAGCGGCGCAGGCGCTCCGGTGACACGTCGACGCTGATGCTTTCCGGATAGGTTCCGGCGCGCGAGCGCTCCACCGCTTCTTCGCTGAGGTCGGTGCCGAAGACCTGCACGGGACGATGGAAACTGAGCTGGTCCGCCGCCTCGAGCATCAGGATGGCCAGCGAGTACGCCTCTTCGCCGGTCGCGCAACCGGGCACCCAGACGCGCACCGGGCTCCCGTCGTCGCGGCCGCGCATGACGGCCGGCACGACGTTGCGCTCCAGAGCGGCGAACACCTCCGGATCGCGAAAGAAGCCGGTCACGCGAATGAGGATCTCGCGATAGAGCTGCTCGACCTCGGCGGGTCGATCGCGCAGGATCTGCACGTATTGCGAGAGCGTGCCGGCCCTGTGTACCGCCATGCGCCGCCGGATCCGCCGCTCGACCGTGCTCTGCTTGTACAGCCGGAAGTCGACGTCATGCCCCGCCTGCATCAGACGAAAGACCTCATCGAGCTCCGGTTTCAGCGGATGCGTTCCGGCGTCCGCCGTGGCCAGATGTTGCGCGATGCTCAGGAGCTCTTTGGCGATGGCGTCCGGCGCGAGTACGTAATCGACCGCGCCGAGGGCGATGGCCGCTTGCGGCATCTGGGGAAAGGCCGCGTTGCGGTCCTGCGCGATGGTGATTCCGCCCTCGCCCTTGATCGCCGCGATGCCGGCCGATCCATCGGCGCCCGAGCCGGAGAGGATCACGCCGATGGCGCGGTCGCCCTGATCCTCGGCCAGCGAGCGGAGCGCGGCATCGATCGGCAGCGTATTCGGAGGACGCTCCGCCAGGCTCATCGTTCCCTTCGCAAGCGTCACCGCCACCGATGGAGGAACGATGTAGACGCGATCGCGCTCGATCACCGTTCCGTCGGTCGCAACGACCACCGGCATCGGCGTGGCGCGCTCGATCACCTCGGCCAGATGGCTCTCGTGGCTCTTCTCCTGATGCAGGATGAACAGGATCGCCAGGCCGGGATGCTCGCCGAGTCCGCGCAGGATCTCGCGAAACGGATCGATGCCGCCGGCGGAGGCGCCGATGCCGGCGATCGGAAATGACGGCGGTGGCTCGTCGTGTCCGGTTGGGGCAACGCGGCTCATCTCTTGCTCGCACCGGGAGCCCGGAGAGATTGTGTCATCAGATCAACGCGTTGTGGTGGTCGGCGCATCGGCGGGCGGCGTCGAGGCGCTCATGCAATTCGCCGGCACGCTGCCGCGGGACTTTGCCGCTCCCGTCTGTATCGTATTGCATATCCCGCCTGATGCACCGAGTCTCCTCGCGCAGATCATCAGCCGCGACTCGCTTCTCCCCGCCGTCCATGCCGAGCACATGCAGAAGTGGGAGAACGGCACGATCTACATCGCGCCGCCCGACCGGCATCTGCTCATCCATGCCGACGGCACGCTGCGAGTGGTGCGCGGACCTCGCGAGAACCGCCATCGTCCCGCCATCGATCCGCTCTTCCGCAGCGCGGCGATGGAGTTCGGACCGCGTGCGATCGGAATCATCCTGAGCGGCACGCTCGACGACGGCACCGCCGGCCTCTGGGCGATCAAAGAGCGCGGCGGAATCGCCATCGTGCAGCCTCCGGAGGAGGCGCTGTATCCGAGCATGCCGCAGAGCGCCATCGAGAACGTGGCCGTCGATCACATCGTACGCGTCCGCGCGATGGGCGAATTGCTCGCGACGCTGCTCAGCAGTCCGTCTCCCGGCGCGACAGCGCCGGTTTCGAGAGACATGAAGCTGGAGGTGCGCATGGCCGAGCTCGACGCCGATGCTCTCGACGAACCCGACCGTCCGGGGGAGCCGTCACCCTTCTCCTGCCCCGATTGCGGCGGCGTGTTGTGGATGATCGGCAAGGACGAATTCACCCGCTTCCGCTGTCGTGTCGGTCACGCGTTCGCTCCCGAGACGATGCTCGGCGCGCAGCAGGACGTGCTGGAGGAAGCGCTCTGGTCGGCCGTGAAGACGCTCGAGGAGACGGTGCTGCTGTCGCGCCGTCTCGCGGACGGGGAGCGGAAGCGCGGACATCCGTGGATGGCGGAACGCTTCGAGCGCAAGGAGCGCGACGCGCGCGCGCACGTCGAGGTGATCCGCCGTTACCTGCTGCGCCGCGATGACTCCACCGTCCCTGTGGAAGTCTCGTCGATGTGATGCGCGAAGGTGCCGACATCGTGCACGAAGAGCTGCACAGTGTTCACGAAGTCGCGGAACAGATCGACGTGACGGTGGTACAGCGCCACGCGCTGCGCCATCAATTCCTCGTTCCGGCGCAGCAGCATCTCGGCTTCGCGCGACAGCTCGTGCCATCGGGAGACGACGGACGGAGAGTCGCTAAGTTCTGACATCGCAAATGGTTGACGCAATGAGTGTGCCCTACATTCTTCCGTCATTCAATCTCATTGCGCCTCCTGCAAACAGGAGTACACTGTTTTCATCGACCGCAAGGGGTTCTCCATGGAAGCAGCAGCTGCTGAAGTACTCATCATCGAAGATGACGAACAGATCCAGAAGCTGCTGATCGCCATCCTCGCCCGCGGGGGCGTCTCCTCGCAAGTCGCCGGCGACGGCCAGGCCGCGGTGGCTCTGCTCGACTCGACGAAGTTCGACGCGGTCGTGCTCGATCTGATGCTCCCCCGCATGAACGGCTTCGACGTGTTGCGCCATCTCTCCGTGGCCGATCCGGCGATGCTGGAGCGGACCATCGTCATCACCGGCGCGTCGGAGCGCCTGTACCGGAACAGCCCGCAGATCCGCCACACGCGCGCGCTGCTGCGCAAGCCGTTCGACATCGCCAAGCTGCAGCAGGAAGTCGCGGCGGCCTGCGCCGTGCACCACTGAAGCTGTTCCTCGGAGTGCCTCGGAGTGCCTCGGGTTCCTCGGAGGAGTCTTCCCCTTCACCCGAGGAACCGAGGAACGCCGAGGCACGCCGAGGAACTCGCGTCTAGTGCCGCCCCGCCGCACGCTCTTTCGGCGGCAGGATCTCCAGACACGTCGTCCACCATCCCGTCAGGATCGTCTCGACGAACTCCTCCGGCAGGCGTTCGTGGCGCATTTCATCAGCGAGCCGCTGATGGTCGTAGTGCACCGGCACGAATTCGACGGCCAGCGCACCGTCGCGCACGTCGGCGATGGTGTACCAGACGTTCGTCCGTCCATCGTTTGCCGGACGTCCGATCACGCCGGCGTTGATCACGTGGCGTCCACGCGCCAGCGCCTTGTGCCAGTGCAGCCCGGTGTGCGTGCAGACGATGACGTCGGCGTCGTGATCGGCGCAGAGCTTCTCGAGAAACGGCTCCGGCGAGGTCGAGCGCCAGAGGAATTCGTTGATGCGCCGCGGCGAGCCGTGCACGAGCAGGAATCGCCGGCCGCCCGCGGTGAAACGAATCTCGCGCGGCAGCGTCCCCATCCACTCTTTGTGCGCGTCGCTGGTGTGCTCGAACGTGTAGTCGTAGGAGATCTGCGCGTAATGGTTATCGCGCGGATCGGTGTAGCCGCAATGACAATCGGCGGCGCGCGTCGACAGCGACTCTTCGTAGTTGCCTTGAATGCCCTCGACGCCGCGCGCGATCAGCAACTCCGGAACGCGATCGGGATATGGTCCGAACGCGCCCAGGTCGCCGAGGAAATAGATGCGGTCGACGTTGCGCCGGGCGATGTCGTCGAGCGTGGCGACGAGCGCGTGGTAATTCGAGTAAATGCCGCCGATGAATGCGTAGCGCATGTCACGTGGTGCAGGTGACGCCGTCGACCCAGCACGTGTGACACGCGCCGTACTTCAGCGGAAACGCGCGCAGCGTCTCCGCCAGCGTGTCGCCCATCCGCGCCTCCGGCTCTTCGATCAGGATCGGGCAGACGTACACCCCTTTGCTCGTGGCCATGCGGCAGGACGAGCATTGCAGCTTGTCCGCATCGTCGTCCGTCAACGTGAATCCGGTCAGGCGCTCCCAGTCTTCGTACGCGCGGGTCCGTTGCTCCTCCGCGCCGATGCGAAACAGCGACAGCACTTTCAATCGCGGACGCTCGAAGCCGAAGGTGCGGATCAACTCGAGAAAGCGCGTGCGCCCTTCCGCGCCGGCCACGCCTTCCGCCGCGGTGGTGACGGTGATGACGGGATTGAGTCCGGCGTCCGCGAGATTGCGCAGGCCGATCATCACGCGGTCCCACACGCCTTTTCCGCGAATGGCATCGTGCGACTGGCGATCGAAGCCGTCCAGACTGACGCGCAGGTCGAGCGAGTAGTCGCTCACATCGAACAATTCGCGCAGCTGTCTGCACACCTCGGGACGCAGCAGCATGCCGTTCGTCAGCACCGTGGCCGGCCCCTGCTGCAACGTCGCGGCGAGGATCGGCAGCATGTCGCGATTCATGAACGGCTCGCCGCCGGTGAAGTAGTACTCCCGCACGCCCAGTGCGCGCGCCTCATCGAGCCGCGCCTGCACGTCCGCCAGCGACATCATCTCGTGCGAGTGATTGCGCGGCGAGCAGGAGATGAAGCAATGCGTGCACTCGATGTTGCAGATCGTCCCCGCCACCTGGAACCAGAGGGTGTCGAGGGCGCGCGGGGTGAGTGTGGGGGCGGGGGCGTCGTGCATTGGTTGTCCGGAGTCGCAAAGTCGCAAAGTCTCAAAGTCTCAAAGAGGTTGCCAACACGTCCTTTGAGACTGTGCGACTTTGAGACTTTGCGACTCTCCTCATATCGTGTCCAGTATCGTCTCCAACTGCATCAATCCCGACCGCAGCAAAAATCCATTCGAGCGGCCGTAACTCCGCGAGCCGATGAAGTAGAAGCCGGGCTCGCCCGACTGCAGGTCCTCGGGGCTCACGGCCGGCACGGACAGGCAATCGGTGATGCAGGAGATGGCGCGATAGAGGCGCGCTCCTCCCTCCGTCACCGGCGAGGTCTCGACCGTCAGCTCGGACAGAAAACTGCCGTCGGGGCGATAGCCGGTGAATGCCGCGATGGCGTCGACCTGCACGGTTCGTCCGCCGGTGAGGGTGATGTCGACGTGACCGTTGTTTTGCACGACGGCATCGATCATCGCGCGCCGTTCCACACGCAGGAACTCCGGCGGATTCTCCGCCAGCGCGTTCGCGAAATCGACGACGGCCGCGCGCTCCGGCAGCGGATCGTGCGGCACCTCTTCGCACGGACGGCGATTGGCCGCGCGCGTGGCCCAGACGACGCGCGTCGACGGCGACTCGTTCGCCAGCGCCGCCAGCGCTCCGATGGCATTTGCCGCGGAGTGACCGTCGCCGAGGAGCAGGACGCGCTTGCCGCGAAGCTGCTCGAGTTGCGCGTCGAGCTCGCCGAGCGTACGGATCGGACGCCGCGCCAGCCGCGTCTCGCCGCGCGGCGGCAGTCCGCCGACACCCATCGGCCGCGGCAGCAGCATCCCGCCGCTGGCATCCAGAACGACGTCCGCTTCGAACGTCGCATCGTTCTCGCACAGGATGCGGAACGGCCGCTCCGCGCGCAGCGGATGGCCCGCGTAATCAGTGCGCGTCAGTCCCTTGCGTCCGACCGCGACCACCGCATGTCCGGTGCGCACGCGCCCGCGCAACGGCTCGCGCTCGACCAGCGGCAGCAGCACGCGATCGACATACTCGGGACCGGTGAGCAGCGCCTGCGGATCGAGCATCGCGTCGCCCAACAACTCGAGCATGCGCGGCGAGACGTTCATGTGCAGCGGCGAGAAGAACCGCGTCGGTCCCCACGTCCGCAGCGACGCGCCCACCTCTCCCCGTTCGAGCACCGTCACCTCGGCGCCGCGATCCGCCGCGCCGATTGCGGCCGCGATCCCCATCGGCCCCGCGCCGATCACGAGCACCCGCATCTCAGACGTCCTTGCGCGCGATGGCGTTGCACGACTGCGCCCAGTGCGCGATGGTCCCGCCGCCGCGGATCACCGCCGCCACGCCGACCGCCTCCGCCATCTCTTCCGGCGAGAGTCCCGCGTCGCTGCAGGCCGACGAATACGAGTCGATGCAATACGGCTCCTGGATCGCATACGCCACCGCGAGCGCGATCAGTTTCTTCGTCTTTTCATCGAGTGCACCGGGCGCCATCGTGGCCTGATACCAGTTCAGGAACGCGTCCCATCCTTTCGGATTGGCCTTCGAGATTTCCCCGAATCGCGCCAGGTCCTCGGACATGTAGTAGCTGGGCATTCTTTCCTCCGTCGTGAGAGTATCGCGGCTCCACATGACCGAACCAAAACGTTTTCGTATCGAGGTGCTCGAGCGCCTCGCATTGATGGGTCCCAACCTCTACGCACATCGCCCGTGCATCAAGTGGAAGATCGACATCGGCGCGTTCGAAGAGCGCCCCACCAGCACGATCGAAGGCTTCACGGACCGGCTGAAGGCACTGATCCCGTCGCTGATCGAGCATCGCTGCTCCGAGGGCGTGCGCGGTGGATTTTTCACCCGGCTCGAGGACGGCACGTGGCTCGGACACGTGATGGAGCACGTCGCGCTCGAGCTGCAGGGTCTGGCCGGCATCGAAGTGGGCTTCGGCCGCGCGCGATCGGCCGGCCCCGTCGGCGTTTACAACGTCGTCTACGAATGCGAAGAGCGCGAGACCGGCATCCTGGCCGGCGAGACGGCCATCGAGCTGATCGAGACGCTGATCGCGGGCGAGCCGTTTGACGTTCTCGATCGGATCGCCGAGCTGCGCCGCCTCTACGAGCGCAACTCGCTCGGACCGTCGACGCGCTCGATCGTCGACGCGGCCGTGAAACGCGGCATCCCCTACATCCGCCTCGACGATCTCAACCTCGTGCAGCTCGGCTACGGCAGCAAGGCGAAAAAGATCCAGGCCACCATCGCCTCGACGACCAAGTACATGGGCGTGGAGATCGCCGGCGACAAGGACATCACCAAGACCATCCTCGGCTTTCACGGCGTGCCCGTTCCGAACGGCGACTCGACGCGGCATCTCGACACGGCCATACGGATCGCGCGGCGCATCGGATGGCCGGTGGTGGTCAAGCCGCTGGATGCGTCGCACGGCCGCGGCATCGTCACGAACATTCATGACGAGGAAGAGCTGCGCATCGCGTTCGAGGATGCGAAGCAGTACCGCACCAGCGTGGTGGTGGAGCGCTTTCTCGAAGGACACGACTTCCGCCTGCTGGTGATCGATCACAAATTCGTCGCTGCCGCGCAGCGCGTTCCCGCGCACGTGACCGGCGACGGCTCGCACACCATCGCGCAGCTCGTGGATCTCGCGAATGAAGATCCGCGCCGCGGCGAAGGTCACGAGAAAGTGCTGACGAAGATCAAGATCGACAGCGCGACGGAGCGGCTGCTCGCACTGCGGCATCTCACCGTCGACAGCGTTCCCGAGCGCGGGCAGATGGTGCCGCTGAAGACCACCGCCAATCTCTCGACGGGCGGAACGTCGATCGACGTCACCGATCGCGTGCATCCGGCCAACATCGAACTGGCGGAACGGATCTCGGAGCTGGTCGGCCTCGACATCGCCGGCATCGACGTCGTGGCGCCGGACGTCGAGACGCCGATCGCGGAGAACGGCGGTGGAATCGTCGAAGTCAACGCGGCGCCGGGCTTCCGCATGCACCTCGCGCCGACGGAAGGAAAGTCGCGGCCGGTCGGCGAGGCGGTCGTGGACATGCTCTTCCCGCCCGGCGTGCCGTCGCGCATTCCGGTCATCACCATCAGCGGCACGAACGGCAAGACCACCACGGCACGGCTTTGCGCGCACATCGCCAAGATGGCCGGCAAGACGGTCGGCCTGACCACGAGCGACGGGATCTACATCCGCAATCAGCTCGTGCAGAAGGGCGATACCACCGGCCCGAACAGCGCGCAGGTGGTGCTGCGCGATCCGGCGGTCGACTTCGCGGTGCTCGAGACCGCGCGCGGCGGCATCCTGCGCGCGGGCGTCGGCTACGACTGGTCCGACGCCGCGATCATCACCAACATCGCCGCCGATCACCTCGGGCTGCGCGACGTACACACGGTCGAAGATCTGGCGCGCGTGAAGGCGGTCACGGTCGAGCGCGTGAAACGCGACGGCTACGCGATCCTCAACGCCGAGGATGCGATGACGCCGCTCATGCAGGAGTATGCGGATTGCAGGCTCGCCTACTTTTCGCTCGATCCCGGGAACGCCACGTTTCGCGAGCACGTCGCCGCGAACGGCCTCGGCGCGACGCTGGAGAACGGCTGGCTGATGCTGTACGAGAACGGCCTGCGCGTGACGCTGTGCGAGGAACGCCAGGTGCCGATCTCGTTCGGCGGCAAGGCGCGCTTCAATCTCGCCAACGCGCTCTCCGCGGTGCTGGCCGCGTTCGCGACGCAGATTCACATCACCGACATCATCTCGGGGCTGCAGTCGTTCTTCCAGTCCGCCACGACCACGCCGGGCCGCCTCAACTTCGTCGAGTTCGACGGCTTCCGCGTGATGATCGACTACGCGCACAACCCGCACGGCCTCGCGGCCATGAGCGAGCTGGCGCGATCGCTGAAACGGAATCGACTCGTGTGCGTGCTCGGTTTGCCGGGCGATCGCCGCGACGAAGACATCCGCGAAGCGGCGCGCATCGTGGGCAGCAATTTCGATCGCGTGATCCTGCGCGATGACTTCGATCTGCGCGGACGGCAGCCGGGCGAAGTGGCCGGCGTGCTGCGCGAGGGCTTGATCGCGGGCGGTCTGGATGAGTCGAAGATCTCGCACCGGCACGCGGAGTTCGATGCCATCTCGCTCGCGGTCGGCGAGGCGGAATCGGGCGATCTGATCGTCTATATCGCCGACAAGCCGGAGATCGCGGCCCGTTACGTCGAAGAGCTGCGCAGACAGAACGACCATGCAGATCATTGAGAACGGCGAGGTCTACACGCCGGCGCCGCGCGGCAAGACGAACATCGTCATCGCCGGCGACCGCATCGAGAAGATCGGCGACGTTTCCGCGAGCGACCTGCGCGCGCTCGATCCGGTAGTGATCGACGCCACCGGCTGCATCGTCGTGCCGGGACTGATCGACGGCCACATCCATCTGATCGGCGGCAGCGGCGAGAAAGGATTCGCGTCCGCAACGCCAGGCATCACCGCAACGGAGTTGCGCGCCGCGGGGACGACCACCGTCGTCGGTCTGCTCGGCACCGACACGACCACGAAAACGCTGCCGTCGCTACTGGCGAAGGTGAAGGCGTTGCGCGCTGAAGGATTGAACGCGCGCATGTGGACGGGCGGCTACGATGCGCGCTCGCTGACCGGAAGCGTGCGCGATGACATCGTGCTGATCGAGGAGATCATCGGCGCCGGCGAAGTGGCCATCGCGGATCGACGCGGCGCGCATTTCGATGCGCGGGCGCTGGCGCGGCTCGCGAGCGATTGCTACGTCGCCGGAACGTTGACCGGCAAGGCGGGCGTGCTGCACATGCACACGGGCGAGCTGCCGTCGCGGCTCGCGATCGTGCGGGAGATGCTGGAAATGGGCATTCCCGCCGCGGCGCTGCATCCGACGCACGTGAATCGCAATCCGGAGCTGTTCGCCGAGGCGGTCGAGCTGACGAAGCATGGAGTGACGATCGATCTGGACGTCGTCGATGAAGATCTCGAGGATTGGCTGCGACGCTACGACGGAGATCGCTCGATGCTCACCGTGTCGACGGACGCGCCGATCGGACGGGCCGGCGCCCTCCTCGAACAGATCGTGCGCGCGTCGAAGGTGTTCACGCTCGAGGAGGCGTTCGCGCTGGCGACGCGGAATCCGGCGCGCGTGCTCAAACTGCACGACGCCGGCGAGATCGCGGAAGGAAAACGCGCGGATCTGTTGCTGCTCGACGCGAAGACGCTGGAGCTGAAGCGGGTGCTCGCTTAGTCCGCGACGAACTTCGCGCCTGTTTTCAGCACCTGCAGGCGGTACGCCTTCGCATTCGTATCCAGCCGGTGATCGGGATCGACGATCGTGACCTCCCCCGCCCCTTCCACCGTCACGATGCCGTCGCGGTTCCAGACGATGGCCGTGTTCTCGTCGATGCCGATGCCCGTGAGCGCGTGCGCGTTCGTCGCGTGAATGAGGCGCGACAGGCGGCGGCGCTGACCGAAGTGCTGATCGACGATCGCGTTGGGGATCAGGCCGAGACCCTGGTCGTACTCGACCACGTCCGCACCCTTCTTGCGCGTCGAGCCGGCGATCATGCGCTCGCTCACCGCTGACGCACCCGCGCTCGTGCCCGCGTACACGGCGCCTTTGCGCACCGCCAGCAGGATCGGCTCGACGCAGTTCGCGGCGCGCAGCGCTTCCATCAGGCGGACCTGATCGCCGCCGGTCACGAAGATGCCGGTGGCGTTGCGAATGGCGGCGAGGTCATCAGAAGTGACACCGGTCTCGGGATGCACCGCACGGATCTCACCGACGCCGAAGCGCGAGAAGATCTTCGTGTAGCGCTGGGCTCGCTCGCGCGGAGCGACCGAAGCGGACGGAACGATGACGATGCGCGCATCCGCTCCTCCCGCTCGTTCGACGAACGCGGCCAGGATCGACGTGCGTGCTGCACGCTTGTCCTCGTTACCGCCGATGGCCATGACACACCCGTTTCCGATCACTTCCAGTTCTCTCACCCCTTCACTCGTATTTGATCTTTGTCGGACTCGACTCGCTATTAAATAACATCCTGTCGAGAGTGGTATTTCAATTGCGAGCCCCGCTGCATGCCTCGCATTCTCCTCATCGCCGGATCGCAGCGGCGCGAGCACAATTGTCCCGGGCTCGACAGCAAGGCTCGCGCATTCATGCTGCGCATGTCGCAGTCTCTGCAGTCGCGCTTCGAGATCGATGAAGTCGACCTCGGCAACATCTACGGCGAGCCGCGCATCCAGCCGTGCAACGCATGCGTCTCGACGTCCATGGCTCTGTGCGTCTGGCCGTGCAACTGCTACGAGAGGAACGACAAGGACGAGCCCGATCTGATGTGGAACCTCGACCTCTACGCGCGCCTCGATCTCGCCGATGCGTGGGCGATCATCGGTCCGGTGAACTGGTACGGACCGTCCACGAATCTGAAGGCGATGTTCGACCGCCTGGTGTGCGCCAACGGCGGCAATCCGCGCGAGGAGCTGATCGAGCACAAGAATCCGGAGCTGGCCATGCAGCTGGAGCACAGCGAGCAATGGCAGGAGCTGAGCGTCAATCATCTGGAGGGACGCACGGCCGGATTTTTTCTCTACGGCGACGGTGGTAGCGACGAGCTCGACGACGACGGGCGTCCGAAGAAGCTGCGGCACAAGGAGTGGTTCGATCCGGAGCAGGAGCCGTTCACGAACGAACGCGATGCCTACGCTCCGCTGGTCTGGCAATGCCGCTACAGCGGCATCGAGGTGCCGGATGCACTCTGGCGCTATGCGGAGTTCGGTGAGGGCAAGCCGTACAGCGACAACCAATCATCGAACATCGACGCGGCCACGTTCGCCGGGTTCGATGCGTGGGTCGAGGCGTTCGCGCGTCACGTCGAAGCGAAGGGAGCGGTACCGCCGGGACGCTGGCGCGCATACGGATACGAACCACCGTCGCATCGCTGGGCGGACGTGAAGCTGAAGTGGCGCGACTGGAAGATGCACGCCCGCGGTCAGTTCACGCGATGACCGGCGCGGCTATTTCTTCTTGGCGTTCTGCTTCGCTTCACGCTCCAGCGCACGCCCCCGTTCGTCACGCGCTTCCGGTCCAAAACCACTGTGACGCTTTGCGTGTCCCGGATGGCTCGGCTCGTCAACGTGATGCGTCTTTGCTGCCTCTGTGTCTGCAATCGACTTGTTCGTGCGGTTCGACATGCGGCGCTCCTTCGACAGACACGCATTGCAAAGGAGTCGCCGGTTGCCGACGGTCATTTCACGCGATAGCCGAGCTTCTCCAGTTCCGCCTTCACCCTCGCGGCGTGATCGCCCTGGATCTCGATCTCGCCATCCTTGGCCGTGCCGCCGCTGCCGCATTTCTTCTTCAGCGTCTGTGCAACCGACGCGAGCATTTCGGCGGTGTGCTGGAAGCCGGTCGCGACGGTGACGATCTTCCCGGCGCGGCGCTTCTTGTCGAGCGCCACGCGGATGGTCTGCTTCGCGGCGTCGATGTCCACCGGCGTCTCGAGCTTGCCGGCGTCGCGCAGGCGCTTCGCTTCTTCGGGGTCGGAGGTCCAGACCAGTTTGGAGCTTGCCATCAGCGATTACTCTACGCGATATGTCCGACCCGAATTTCTACCGCGGCTGGAGAAGACCTGGCCCCATTCCGCCGGGCGGCGTGGAGTTGGAGGAGAACGAGACGCTCGACTTCATCTGCGGGCATTTCCGGATCTTTCAGTATGCGAAGGGGCATCGCTACTCGACCGATGACGTGCTGACGGCGTGGTACGGCACCGCGCACGCGCCGCGCGTCGACCGCGCCGCCGACCTCGGGTCCGGCATCGGATCGGTGGCGCTGATCTCCGCATGGCGCCTTCCGGGCGCGACCTTCTGCACGGTGGAGGCGCAGGAGATGTCCATCCGCCTGGCGCGCAAGACCATGCAGTACAACGGCCTCACGTCGCGCTTCACGCTCTATCACGGCGACCTGCGCGATGCGTCAGTGCTCGAGCACGAGGCGCCGTTCGATCTCGTGACCGGCTCGCCGCCGTACTTTCCTCCCGGCACCGCGATGGCCGCGGATCACGCGCAGGCGATCCCTGCGCGGATCGAGGTGCGGGGATCGGTGGCCGATTACGCGCAGGCGGCGCGGCGGATTCTCGCGCCGGGCGGATTGTTCGCGTTCGTCTTTCCGGCCGCGCAGATGGATCGCGCACTGACCGCGGTCACCGAGGCGCGCCTGAAACTGATCCGCCGCCGCGACATCGTGTTCCGCGAAGGCGACACGCCGCTGATCACGCTCTTCGCCGCGTCGCGCGCCGACGATGTGCCGGCGACGTACGAGGCGTTCGTCGAACCGCCGCTCACGATTCGCACGCGGACGGGGGCGGTGGATCCGGAGTACTCGGCGATCCGGATGAGCTTCGGCTTCCCGCCGGGAAATGTGCCGTAGCTGTCAGCGTTCGCGCCAGTTCCCGCGCCTGCTCGCGAATCTCCGGAATGGCGGTCGACTCCCACAGCGCCGGGCGTCGCAGCGGGCCGAGGGTGTAGAGATCGTCAACAGGTTGACCGTCGGCGCCGATCAGGCGGCCGTCGTCAGCGGTCTCGATGCCGAGGCGGAGCGGATCGGGGACCAGCCATCCGGCGCGGCGCATCTGCACGACCAGCGGGAGGTCGAGCCGCGCGTAGTCGCACGCGGGGCCGGTGCAGTTGATCACGCGGGCAACTTCGCGCGTGCCGGCGGTGGTCTCGACGACGCCCGCGCGCAGGGACACCACGCGTCCGCGCAGCACGTCCGCGTCCAGCTGCGCGAGCACTTCCGGCGCGGCGCGATGGCGGTGGACATCCCACAGATTCTTGAGGTGACGCAGAAACGCGCCGCGCTGTGCGAGCGACCAGGCTTGCCAGATCGCGACGGTGTGCGGGCGGAGGCTATCGACGACCGCACGCCACTCCGCGCCGTGCTCGATCTGCTCGCGCACCCATCGCAGCGCGCCGCGCGGAGATGAGAACGGTACAGACGCGAGCGGACGCGGGGTGACCGGCGCGTGCGCCTGCGGCAGGCGTCCGTGACGCGACAACATGGTGATCGTGCCGCGATGTCCCTCATGCCGCAACGCCACGGCGACGTCGATCGCGGTCAAGCCGCTGCCGATGAGCAATACCGGCGCATCGGGAGCGAGTCCGATCGCCGCGCCGGGCGCCCACGGATCGCGCACGTACTCGGCCGGCGGATCCTCGAGATGCAGCGGATCGGATGGCGGCAGATTGCCGAGGGCCAGGACCACGGATCGCGCGTCGATCGTGCGGCCGTCGTGGAGGTGCACGGTCCAGGTTGTGCCGCGAGTGAGTCCGATCGCCGTTCCGCCAACACGGGTCACGCGCGAGTGCGTCTCGTCCGCGGCGAGCAACGACGCCAGGTAATCGCCGTACATCGCACGCGGCGCGAACGTCCCTGGTCCCGCATCCGCAACGCGTGCGCGCAGCCAGCGCAGGAAGTGTTCGGGATCATCCGGCAGCGCGCTCATGCGCGCCGCGGGCACGTTCAGCAGATGCGCTCCGTACGGCGTTCCGTAGGCCAGTCCGCGTGCGGCGCGCGCGCCTGCGTCGATCAACGCGCCGCGCGCGCCGGGAGGAGCGAGCCGCGCGAACTGCACAGCCGTCAGCGTCCCGCTCGCGCCCGCGCCGATGATCGCGACGTGGAATGCGCTCACGCGCTCTTCTTCTTCGACGATGTTTTTTTCTTCTTCGGCGATGGGTTGGTCCTGGCCTGCACGGCTTCGTACAGCTCGATGTAGCGCTTCGGCGGCGTGCTGGCGATCGCCTTCGCCACGGCGTCGAGCTCGAGGTCCTCCAGTTTCCTGAAGCGCAGGCACGACTTGCCCATGTCGATCTTCTTCCCCGCCGCCTCATACGAGGCGCGCAGTCTGGCGTCCTGTTCCGGGTCCATGTACACGCCCATCATGTAGAGCGCGCAATGGCCCTTCTGCGCGGCCATCGCCAGGTAGCCGAGGGGCTGGCCGTTGTGGGTCTTGGGATATTTTTCGAGAGGGATGATCCAGGTCGGCATCCCGCAGTACATGATCTTCTGGTATCCCTTCGGCATCTTCCGGCGGACGAGCTGGAGCACTTTCCGCATCATCTCGCGGCGATCGTCGGGAAGCTCGGCCAGAAACTCCTCCGCAGTCGTTGCAGTGCTGTTGCGCATGCCCCATACAATACCCGCCTCGCAGCACCCACACCATTCAAGGAGGAATTCGATGAGAGCAGTTCACAGCAGACTCGCATTGCTGACCGTCCTGCTGATGCTCGTCGCCGGCATCGCGCCGGCGCAGGATCTCGCCTCGTTCGAGAAGCGCACCGCGATGCGGACGCTCGACAACGGCCTGACGGTCATCATTCTGGAAAGAAGCGACGCACCGGTGTTCTCGTACGCCACCATGATCAACACCGGCTCCGCGCAGGAGGTCCCGGGGATCACCGGCCTCGCGCACATGTTCGAGCACATGGCCTTCAAAGGCTCGGACCGCATCGGCACCACCGACTGGGAAGCAGAGCGCCAGGCGCTCGCGAAAGTCGAAAAGGCGTACCGGGAGTACGACCTGGCCCGCCGCGCCGAGACCGCGCGCGACGAGGAGAAGGTCAGGCAGCTCGAACAGGCGTGGAAGGACGCCATCGCCGTGGCGGATGCATTCGCGAAAGGCGATGAGTTTTCCGAGGTCGTCGATCGCGCCGGCGGCGTGGGCATGAACGCCTTCACGTCGTACGACATGACCGGCTACTTCTTCTCCATGCCGTCCAACCGCTTCGAGCTGTGGGCGTTCCTGGAATCGGAGCGCTTCCGCAACCCGGTCTTCCGCCAGTTCTACAAAGAGCGCGACGTGGTCTTCGAAGAACGGCGCATGCGCACGGAGAGCAATCCGTTCGGACGCCTGCTCGAGCAGTACACCACCACCGCGTTCATGGCCCATCCGTACGGCTTCCCCACCGTCGGCTGGCCGTCGGACCTGCGCAGCTTCACCGCCAGCGACGCCGCGGAGTTCGCGAAGAAGCACTACGTGCCGTCGAACATGGTCATCGCCATCGTCGGCGACGTGAAGCCGGCCGAAGCGTGGCCGGTGATCGAGCGGTACTTCGGCCGTCTGCCGAAGGCGCCGAAGCCGGAGCCGCTGCGCACGGTGGAGCCGGCGCAGATCGCCGAGCGCGTGGTCACATTGCGCGAGGCCTCGCAACCGATCTACGTCGAGGGGTATCACCGCCCCGCGGCCACGCATGCCGACAACGCCGCGTACGAAGTCATCTCCATGCTCATGTCCAGCGGCCGCACGTCGCGGCTCTACAAATCGCTCGTGCGGGACAAGAAGATCGCCGCCCAGGCCTCGGGATTCAGCGGGTATCCCGGCGAAAAATATCCGAGCCTGTTCACGTTCTTCGGCGTCACTACGCCGGGGCACACCCCGGATGAGATCGCGGATGCGATCCATGCGGAGATCGAGCGCCTGAAGACCGAAGACGTCCCGGCGGACGAGCTGCAGTCGGTGAAGACGCGCGTGAAGGCCGGCCTCGTGCGCGGCCTGGCGAACAACAGCGGCCTGGCGCTGAACCTGGCCAGTTACCAGACGCTGTACGGCGACTGGCGGGAGATGTTCCGCGAGATCGAGAAGCTCGACAAAGTGACGGCCGACGACGTGAAGCGCGTGGCCGCGGCCACGTTCACGCAGAACAACCGCACCGTGGCCAAGCTCGAGTCGATGCCGAAGAACGACGCGCCGAAGGGAGGCGCACGATGAAACGACTTTCCATCATCTCGATTCTGATGCTGCTGGCGACCAGTCTCGCCGCGCAGGTCACCAGCGTTCAGGAGATCAAGACGCCGCCGCTGCGCAAGTTCGACACCGTGCAGCCGCAGCGGATCGCGCTGCCGAACGGCATGGTGATCTTCCTCCAGGAGGATCACGAGCTGCCGCTCATCAAGGGCCGCGCCACCATCCGCGGCGGCGCGCGCGACGTGCCGGCGGAGAAGGCCGGACTGATGGGCATCTACGGCCAGGCGTGGCGCACCGGCGGGACCGCGGCGCAGACCGGCGATCAGCTCGACGAGTTTCTCGACGCGCGCGCGGCACGCGTCGAGACCGGCGGCGGCACCGAAAGCGCCACCGTCTCGCTCGACGTGCTGAAGAGCGACTTCGACACCGTCTTCCCGATGTGGGTCGAGCTCCTGCGCAAGCCGGAGTTCCGCCAGGACAAGATCGATCTGGCGAAGACGCAGGCCAACACCGGTATCTCGCGCCGCAACGACGATCCGGGCAGCATCGTAGGACGCGAATCGCAGAAGCTCGGGTACGGCGCCGATTCGCCGTACGCACAGCAGCCGGAGTACGCCACCATCGCCTCGATCACGCGCGACGACCTGCTCGCGTTCCACCGCCGCACCGTCCATCCGAACAACATCATCCTGGCCTTCATCGGCGACTTCGATTCCGCGAAGCTCGAGAAGCGCCTGCGCGATACGTTCGCATCGTGGCCGCGCGGTCCGCAGGTCGCCAAGCCGGCCAATCCGATCAACGGCGCGAAGCCGGGCGTCTACTTCATCCAGAAGGACGACGTCACGCAGTCGAACATCGCCATGGTCCATCCGGGCATCGACCGCAGCAATCCCGACTACTACGCGGTCGCGATCATGAACGAAGTCTTCAGCGGCGGCTTCTCGGGACGGCTGATGCAGAAGCTGCGCTCCGAGAAGGGTCTGACGTACGGGGTCTTCGGCGGCGTGAGCGCACCGTGGGATTACCCCGGCCTGTTCCGCGTGCAGATGGCCACCAAAAGCAGCACCACGCTGGAAGGCATCGACGCCATGAAGGCCGAGGCGACGCGGCTCATGACCGCGCCGGTGACCGAGACGGAGCTCGGACTGGCCAGGGAGTCGATCCTCAACGCGTTCGTCTTCACCATGGATACGCGCGAGAAGGCGCTCAATCAGCAGGCGCTGCTCGAGTTCTACGGCTTTCCGCGCGATTACTTCGTGAAGTACCCGTCGATGATCGAGAAGGTCACGGCGGCGGACGTGGAGCGCGTCGCCAAGAAGTACGTGCATCCCGATCAGCTGGCGGTGCTCGTGGTCGGCAATCAAAAGGACTTCGAGAAGCCGCTCTCCACGCTCGGCACCGTGCAGGCCATCGACATCACCATCCCCGAGCCCGGCTCCGCGACGCGCTCCGCCGCGCCCTCGGGCAGCAATGCCGAGGGGACGGCGCTGTTCGAGAAAGTGATGCAGTTCGTGGGCGGCAAGGCGGCCATCGACGCGGTGCAGAGCTCGCGCACGGCGATGACCATGAACATGATCACGCCGCAGGGCTCGATGCAGGCGGAAGGGACGACCATCATCCGTTATCCCGATTCGATGCGGCAGGAGATGACGCTGCCGATGGGCCAGATCACCACCGTGATCGCGCCCGGCGTGGCGTATGCGAATACGCCGATGGGCGCGCAGGACCTGCCCGCCTCGCGCCGCGATGCCGCGCTCGTGGACATGAAGTCGGACTTCTTCCACATCCTGCACAGCGCCTCCAATCCGAAGTACACGTTCAGCGCCGGCGGAACGGAGAAGATCGGCGACGTGGAGACGCGCATCCTGGAGATCTCTCCGGAGAGCGGCGTGGTGCGCTGGTACGTCGAGCCGTCCACCGGCCGGCTCGTGCGCGTCGTGCGCAACACGCAGCAGGGTGAGACGACCACCGATTACAGCGAATGGAAGCAGTTCGGCGCGCTGAACCTGCCGACGTTCGCGACCATCACACGCAACGGCCAGAAAGCCGGCGAAGCCCGCGTGTCGAACGTGGAGATCAATCCGGCCATCGATGAGAAGGCGTTCGTGAAGCAGTAGACGACGAAGTTCCTCGGTTCCTCGGCGTTCCTCGGAGTTCCTCGGCCAATCACCCGAGGCACCGAGGAACCCGAGGCACTCCGAGGAACTCTCCGGTCATCCCTGGTGTTGCGTCCCGCCTCCGCGCGCCAGCTGGACCTCTTTCGTCAGCCGCATCAGCGCGATGGTCACTTCGTGCATCGCGTGAATGACGCCGACCTGAAACGCGGTGGGCGGCTCGCCGGCCGAGCACGCGCACGAAGCGCACGGCCCGCCGCGTCCTCCGTCGTGCTGGTCGATGATGTGGCCGCAGGCACAGGAGTCTTTCCCGAGTTGCATCGCTGCTCTCCCCTTCCGCAACCAACGATAGCGCAGAGAGGACGACGAAGGGCCTCCCGTCGTCCCCGCTGGGTTACGATGCGCGCGCAATGGCGCACGCGTCCGACATCCGTCTGATCGTCTCCGACGTCGACGGCGTCTGGACCGACGGGCGCATCATCTACGCGGGCGATCGCATCGAGATCAAGGAGTTCAACGTCCGCGACGGGTTGGCGGTGAAGCTCGCGCAGCGATCCGGCATCGTGGTGGCGCTGCTCACCAGCCGCCGGTCGCACGCTTTAGAACGACGCGCGCGCGAGCTCGGCATCACCGAGGTGCACCAGGGCGCGGCGAACAAGTTCGTGGAACTGGAGCGCCTCTCGCGCGCGCTGAACGTGCCGTTGTCGCAGATCCTCTACGCCGGCGACGACCTGCCAGACCTGGCCGCGATGACGCACGCCGGCATCTCCGCCGCGCCGTCCGACGCCGCGCCGGAAGTGCTGGCCGCGGCGACGTGGAAGCTCGCCGCCGCGGGCGGGCGGGGCGCGTTTCGCGAGCTGGTCGAGCGCCTGCTCCGCGAGCGCGGCGAATGGGACAATCTCGTGCGGGAGCTCACCATTGGCAAGTCCGAGGCTTCGAGCATTTAGATCGCGCATCCTCTATCGCGCGCTCGTGGTCGTCACCGCCATCGGCCGGCGCGCAGGGGGATGCGCCGGCCGCGCGATGGGACGCCTCCTCGGCACACTGGCCTGGCATGTCGTACGCCGCGAGCGGCGCAAGGCGCTGCGCAACATCGCCATCGCCTTTCCGGAATGGGCCGAGCAGAAGCGCCGCGACACCATCCGGGCCATGTTCCGGCATTTCGGCATGTCGCTCTTCGAGATCGCGTGGCTCTGGAACATGGACCTGGCCACGCGCGATCGCACCACCACCTTCGAAGGAACGGAGGCGATGCTGCAGCTGATCGACGAAGGCCGCGGCGTGGTGTTCTTCACCGCGCACGTCGGAAACTGGGAATGGCTCTCCATCGCCATCGGCCTCTTTTCGCGTCCGACGTCCGTGCTGCAGCGCGAGCGCGACGAGCCGGAGATGGGCCGCTACATCACCGAGTTCCGCGCGCGCGTGGGCGTGCAGACCATCGACCGCGGCTCGCCCGCCGCGCCGCGCCAGATGATCAACGCCGTCCGCCGCGGCGGCATCCTGGCCTTTCTGCTCGACCAGAACATGCGCACCGAGAGCGTGAAGGTGCCGTTCTTCGGACGTCCCGCCCTCACGCCGGTCGGCCCGGTGAAGTTCGCCATCCGCACGGAGGCGTGGGTGGTGACCGCGCTGCAGGAGCGCCGCCCCGACGGAACGCATCACATCCGCATCCTCGAGCCCTTCCAGTGCAAGCGCGACGACGATCCCACCGCCCTGGCCGCGCGCATCACGCGCGAGATCGAGGAGCAGATCCGGCGCGTGCCGGAGCAGTGGGTGTGGATGCACGACCGCTGGAAAGAGCGGCCGAAGTGGGACGTGAGCGGCCAATAGGAGTCGCAAAGTCGCAAAGTGTCAAAGTCGCAAAGTGTCAAAGTCGCAAAGCACGCGCCGTCACGCTCTTTGCGACTTTGCGACTTTGCGACTCTCAGTCGCTGCCCAGCGGCCACTCTCCACGCAGGAAGTGGCGGATCGCGGCGAACGTCGTCACCGGATCGTCGACCCACATCGCGTGCGCGGCGCCGGGAATGGTGACGATGCGCGCGTCGGGGAGCGACGCCAGCCACGACCGGCCGCCTTCGTACGAGGCATTGCGGTCCTTCGTGCCGTGGATGATCAGCGACGGCATGGTGACCTTCTTCAGCTGTTCATCCGTGAGCACGGCCTTGTTGATGCTCGGGAGAATGCTGGCGAACGTCGCGTTCAGGTGCACCGGCCATTCGTTTTCGAGCGAGCACATCTCCTCGAACTTCACGCCGGGCGCGTTCTTCGGATCGCCGGCCATGTAGTAGCGCATCACCTGCCACTGCGCGAGGCAGAACTCTTTGGGGATCCTCTCGATCGCGCCTTCCGCGCGCAGCTGCTGCCAGCGCTGCAGATCCGCGGCGGGCGCGCCGAAGTCCTCGACCACCTGCTGCGGCTTGCGCGGCGGCTCCTGATTCGCGACCGGTCCCATCTGCACGATGCGGCGTACGCGATCGGGATGCGCGGCGGCGTACATCACCACCATCTTACCGAGGTACGAATAGCCGACCGGTACGAACTGCTCGACTTTGAAGTGTGCTCGGACGGTCTCCAGGTCCCTCACATCCTGATCGATGGTCAACGTGTTGACGTCCTGCGCGCGCGAGGAGCGTCCGCGGCTGCGCAGGTCGTACGTGATCACGGTGGCGACGTCGGCGAACTGCTTCATCGCGTCGTACAACACCAAGCCGAGCGGCACGATCATCGTCACCGGCCCGCGGCCCACCTTGCGGTAGTGCAGCTGAACGCCGTCCGGCGTCGGGATGAATCCTTCCTCGACCGGGAGCGCGTTCTCCGCGAGCGGCGCGGCGCCGGGACCGTTGGAGTCGAACACGACCTTCCAGGCACCATCCGTCTTGCGCCACGTCGAGATGTAATCTCCGGCGTGTTGTCCCTGCACGTAAATCGGGCCGGTCGAGAGTCCGAGCGTGCCGTCCGCGGAGACGGAGACGCGATCCGGTCCCCAGACGAATGGCGCCGGTCCGTTGAAATAGCGCGTCCAGCTCTCGACCACCTGCTTCTTCCCCGTCGCCGTGCTCAGGCCGGAGAGAAACGTCGCGTCGTCGGCGACGAACGCAAAGAACTTCGCGGCATCGCGATCGGCGAACGCCTTCGCGAATGCGATCTCGGCCTGGCGCACTTCTTCGACGGCGCCGGCGAACGCGGGAATGGCGGTGAGGAGCAGCGTGGCGAAAACGGCAGTCAGTCGCATAGAGCGTCTCAAAGTCGCAGAGTCTCAAAGTCTCAAAGAAGGCGGCTGTCACATCTTTGCGACTTTGAGACCTTGCGACGTTGCGACTCTCACTTCCGGAACAGATTCTTGAGGATGAAGATCGCGTTCGCCGGCCGTTCGGCCAGGCGGCGCATCAGATACGGATACCACTCCGTCCCGAAGGGAATGTAGACGCGCATGCCCCAGCCGTCGCGGACGAGCTGCTGCTGCAGGTCGCGGCGGACGCCGTAGAGCATCTGGAACTCGAACGCGCTGGGCGGGATGTTCTCGCTGCGCGCGAATGCAATCGTGGCGTCGATCATGGCCGGATCGTGCGTGGCGATGCCGTGGTACACGCCGCTCGCGAGCAGGATCTTCATCAGCTTGACGAAGTTCGCATCGACGTCCGCCTTGTCCTGGAACGCGATCTCGGCCGGCTCCTTGTACGCGCCCTTGCAGAGCCGGATGCGGATCCCCTGCGCGCACAGCTCGCGGCAATCGTCTTCGCTGCGATGGAGATAGGCCTGGATCACGGCGCCGACGTGTCCGGCATGGCCGGGCATGCGGTGGAGCTCGTACACCATGTCCAGAGTCTTCTGCGTGTAGGGCGAGCCTTCCATGTCGATGCGCACGAAGTTGTCGAGTTTGGCCGCGTGCGCGACCACGCCGCCGACGATCTCTCGTGCGAGCTTCTCGTCGAGGTCGAGGCCCATGTGCGTGAGCTTGAGACTGACGTTCGCGTCGAGCTTGCGCGCGACCAGCGCATCGAGCATCTCGTGATAGAGCTCGGCGCTGTGCCTGGCCTCTTCGAGATTGGTGACGTTCTCGCCGAGGTTGTCGACGCTGACCGACATGCCGAGCTGGTTCACTTCGGCGGTGGCGGCCAGCGCCTCGTCGACAGTCATGCCGGCCACGAAGCGGTGGGAAAGACGCTGGCCGATGCGCGACTGCTCGGCGAAGTTGCGCAGGCCGCGGCTTTCAGAGAGGGCGATGAAGAACGCTCGGAACATGCGGTGATTCAGCTCGCTTTCGCGACGGCCATGGCACAGACGCGCGCCGCTCCGGCATCGCGCAGAGCGGATGCGCAGGCCCGGATCGTTTCGCCGGTGGTGCAGATGTCGTCGACGAGGAGTATGGATTTCTCTTTCACGAGGGCGGATGCGGTGAAGGCGCCGCGGACGTTGCCGGCCCGGCTGCGTTTGGGCAACGTCGACTGCGCAGCGCGCGCCTCTCCGCGCGCCAGCAGCGTCATATCACAACGGATGCCGAGGCGACGTGACAGCGCGCGCCCGAGAAGCTCGGCCTGGTTGTATCCGCGCCGCCGTTCGCGCGCGCGCGGCATCGGCACGGCCACGATGGCATCGAACGCGAGATCGCCCCGCGCACGCAACGTTTCCTCGAGCAGCGACGACAACACATCGCCGAGAAAGTCATGGCGTTTGAACTTGAGCGCATGCAGGAGGCGTTCGAGCGCTCCTTTGTACGTGCCCCACGCGTCGCACCAGTCGACCGGGAGGGGGGTGGTGAGGCAGTCGAAACAGGTAGGCGTTAGGCGTTGGGCGGTAGGCGTTTGCGCGTTGTCGTCTCGAGTCGAGTCATCGCCAGCGCGCAAACTGCCGAACGCCTCACGCCCAACGCCCAGCGCCCCAATCGGCAACGCACACGACCAACACTTCACCCCGTCGATCCGTGCCAGCGAGTCCCAACACTCGGCACAACACGACGCCCTCCGCTCCCGCCACGGCAGTTCCTTTTCGCAGGCGGCGCACCAGGAGGGCAGAACGATTCGCAGCGCCTCGCGTCCAACTATCGACAAGGCGCCGCGGAGCCTGCTCTGCACCTGCCCATTGTAAGGAGAGTCACTTTGAACAACCAGAATCCATCCCGTATAGTGCCGGCCATGAAACGGACCTCCCTTTTTCTCGCGCTGACGCTCGTCCTCGGCGCGCTCCCCGCGGTCGCGCAGACGACCGAGTTCGGCATCATGGCCGGCGGCAGCATGCGCTTTGTCGACGGCGCTCCACGCGAGGAAGACGTCGTCTTCGCCGACAGCACGTTCTCGTTCTCCAACAGCGTCTTCGAGTTGTACTGGGCCATGCAGCTCGAGCCCGAGGTCTACCTCAAGGTCAAAGGCGGCCGCATCGAAACGCAGGTCGCGGTGCCGTATGAAGTGGAAGGCCAGAACAAGCCCTTCCGCCGCGATGAGGACGGCGAAGTGCAGCACGCCGGGATCAACGTCGAGTACCGCTTCTCCGAGCCCTACGGCCGCACCGGCCTCTTCGCCGGGATCGGCTTCTACCACCACTCCGCATCCGATTTCTCCAGCACCAACTACGGCGTCAACGGCGGCGTGAACGTCGATTTCCCGCTCTCCCGGCGCTACGGAATCATCCTCGAGGGCGCGTATCACTGGACGAATTCGGAGTTCCAGTCGCGCTACATGACCGCCACCGGCGGCTTGCGCATTTCATTCTGACCGGGCGCGCTGATTGCTCTCCTTTTTCGAGAAGGAGGATCAATCGAAATGGCGAATCAGAATGTACGGCAGATCCGTGACGTGATGACGGCCGATCCCGAGTGCGTGAGCGAGCGGGACAGCCTGCGCGACGTTGCCCGGATCATGAAGGACCGGGACACAGGCGTCGTTCCGGTGGTCGATGGGCGCAAGATCATCGGCCTCATCACCGATCGCGACATCGTGGTACGCGGTCTCGCCGAGGGGAAGAACCTCGACAGCGCGACCGCCTCGGAGCTCATGACCAAGCACGTCCGCAGCGTCCGGGACGATGCTTCCGTCAATGACGCGCTCGAGCTGATGAACAACGCGGAAGTCCGGCGCGTGGCCGTCGTGAACAACAACGACGAGCTCGTCGGCATCGTGTCGCTCGGCGACATCTCCGTCTCGACCAACAAAGAAGGCAAGGTCGGCCAGACTATCGAGAACATCAGCCAGGCGCCGCCGAACAATTGAAGAGTGAGGGGTGAAGGGTGAAGGGTGAAATCGCCCGAACCCGTTTCACCCTTCACACTTTCACCCTTCACGGAATGTCCCGCCCGCTCCCGCCCGTTCCTTCGGGCGTGAAAATCCTCCTCACGCTCGCCCTCACGCTCTTCCTCTGCGCGCCCGCGTTCGCGATCGACGTCGACCCGAAGCTCGATGCCGCCGTGCGCGACCTGATGCCGGTCTGCGCCGACGGCACGGTGAAGTACGACGAGCTGTCGGTGAAACTGCCGGCGCGCTTCAAAGGCGCGATGGTCACGGTCGAGAGCCCCAGCCATTCATGCGACAGCGCGTTCGCGGCGGTGCTCACCCCTTCCGAGGCGGTCTTCGTCGGAAACCCGTGGCCGCTGTCGCGTGAGGATGGCAGCACGATCGAGGAGAAGTTGAAGAACTTCACCTGGCGCAACATGCACGAGACCATGACTGCCACCGTCGATCGCACGCGCAACGCGGATGGCCTTTTTCCGGTCACGCTGCATCAGGCCACCACGAACGGCAAGCTGCCGCTGGCCGGCTTCGTCGACGCGGAGGGTCAGGTCTTCTTTTTCGGGCGCTTCCGTCCGCGCGGTGAAGACGTGCGCGCCTCGCGCTCGAAGGTCTTCGACGCGTTCGTCGCCAATGCGCCGGCGAAAGGCCCTGCGAACGCGGCGGTGACGATCGTCGAGTTCTCCGATTTCCAGTGCCCCTCCTGCCAGCGCGCGTCCGGCTGGATCGATCCGATTCTGGCCAGGCACGGGGACAAGGTGCGCTACGTCCGCTACGACCTGCCGCTCAGCGGTCACAACTGGGCGTTCGGCGCCGCGCTCGCGGGCCGCGCGGTCCATCGCCAGAAGCCGGAGCTGTTCTGGGAGTACAAGAAGCAGGTCTACGCGAACCAGGGCAACCTGAATCCGTTCTCCTTCTGGGACTGGGCGCGCGGATTCGCGAGCGACAACGAGCTCGATCTCGCGAAATACGACGCCGACCTCGCCTCCGCGGAGATCAAGAACGAGATCCTGAACGCCGCCGGCACCGCGCTCACGAACGACATCCGCGCCACGCCGAGCTATCTGATCAACGGCTCGCTGGTGGATGCGGGCGCTGATGGCAAGCCGCTCGCGGACTACGTGGACAAGCTGCTGGCGAAGTAATCAGACCGCCAGCCACACCAGATCGAGAAACGCCTTCAGGATCCGTCCGGTCAGTCCCCAGATCTCGTACTGATCGTGCCGGTAGAAATAAGCCGGATATTGTTTCTCGCGGTACGCGACGTACCGCACGTCGGGATTCGTGCCGTTCAGCAGCGCATCGACCGGCACCTGGAAGACTTCGACGACCTCCGCTTCCTGGATGACGACGTCGAACGGCTCGTGAATGACGCCCGCGAACGGCGCCACCAGAAAACCGCTGCCGGTGATGACGTCGTCGAGGCGGCCGATCAGCTCGACGTGAGCCGGCGGAATGCCCACTTCCTCGTAGGCCTCGCGCACCGCGGCCTGCTCGAACGCTTCTCCCGGCTCGACCGCGCCGCCCGGAAACGCGATCTGTCCCTTGTGCGCGGTGAGGTTCTCGGAGCGTTTGGTGAAGAGGATCGACCAGCCGCCATCGGTGCGGATGAGCGGGATCAGCACACACGCGCGGCGCTGTTTCGGCGCGTCGATCTCGATGGCCGGACGCTGCGCGAGGATCTCCCGCAGCCGAGTCAGCGCCGCGTCATCGAACATCGCGCACCTCGGCGAACGGCTCCGGCTCGAGCATCGGCACGTCCTGCAGCGCGTGATACAGCCGCAGCGTCCTGCCGGAGGCACGCCACGGCAATGCGAGCGTCGCCGTCTGCCCCGGCGCGAGATCGCGCGGCAACCCCAGCCAGCGATCGTGGACCTGCGCGTCGCCGTCGAACAGTTTCGCGATCAGGCGATACTCCGGCTGTCCGTACGTGCGCGTGCAGATCGTGAACGCGCCGATGTTCTTCAGCGTGACGATGACCTCGCCCGCGTCGACGCGTGCGTCGAGCAGCTCGAGCTCAGGAAAGAGCGGCAAGGTAGCCATCGACCGTTCTCTCCAGCGTTGCATGTTCTTCGAGCCATCGCCTCTGCGCGCGCGACGGATCGGGCCAGTCGCGCGTGAAGAACTCCGCGACGCGTTCGACTTCGTCGTCGCCGAGGGGAATCTTCACCACGCAATCGTCCGGCAGCTCCGCGAATTGTGCGTAGTCGCTCACCGCGACCGGCTTGCCCGCATCGAGCGCGCGGATCAGCGTGCCGCTGCTCTCCCCTGCCGACGGATACCGCAGGTTCACGAAACGATCGGCGACGGCGTAGTACATCGGGAAGTCGTCATCCGCGACGTAGCCGGTCATGACGATTCCCTCGCGCTGCAGCGTGCTCACGTCGATGTTCGGAGCGGGCTCGCCGACGATCAGCAGCGCCAGCCGCGGTGAACGTTCCCGCGCGATCCGAAACGCCTCCAGCACGATCTCGGCACGCTTCGCCGAGGTCAGGAATCCGAAGAAACCGATCACGCGCGTCCCGGGCGTGAAACCGAGCGTCGCGCGCAACGCGTCGCGATCGAACGTCCGCGTTTCCGGAACGTACGGATGCGCCACCACGTGAACCGGCGTTTCGACGCCGAACGATTGCAGCCGCGTGCGCGCGTATTCGTTGTGCACGATGACCGCCTTCGAGCGGCGTGCGATCTCGATCGACGCCGGCATCAGGAAATTGGCCATCTCGGTGTGCATCCCTTCCGCACGCCCGCGCGCCCAGGCCGCGCCCGCCGGCCCGTGATTGGCCTGCATCGTCGCGATGTATCCGTCGACGTCGCCCCGCGCCAGCGTCATCTCCACGATCAGATGATGCAGCACGAGATCGTGCAGCACGATCACGCCCGGCTCGCGCATCGCCTCCCGGTACATCGGCTCGTGATGCGGATTGTTGCCGAGCTGATAGATCGCCGCGTCGAAATCCGCCCGGCGATAGCCGTCCAGCGAATCGAAGCCTCGCACCTCGGCGCGTTTGGCCAAGCCAGGCAGCACCAGCGACGAATAATGCGCGACGCCGCTGCGCGCGGGAGGCAACGGCGTGAGGACCGCGAGCTTCATGCTAGTCGGCCGAGGTCCGCGCCTGCGCCGAGAGATAGGCCTCGATGAACCCGTCCAGATCGCCGTCGAGCACACGAGCGGGATCGCCGGTCTCGTACTGCGTGCGCAGGTCCTTCACCAGCTGATACGGCTGCAGGACGTACGAGCGGATCTGGCTGCCGAAGCCGATGTCCTTCTTCTCGCCTTCGATCTTGGCCTGCTCTTCTTTTCTCTTCTCGAGCTCCAGGTTGTAGAGGCGCGCGCGCAGCAGCTTCATGGCCGTGTCGCGGTTCTTGTGCTGGCTGCGCTCGTTCTGGCAGGTCACCACGATGCCGGTGGGCATGTGCGTGATGCGGATCGCGGAGTCGGTGACGTTGACGTGCTGCCCGCCGGCACCCGACGAACGGTACGTGTCGACGCGCAGGTCCTTGTCGTTGATCTCGATGTGGATCGTATCGTCGATATCCGGAATCACGAACACGGATGCGAAGGACGTGTGGCGACGCTTGGCGGCATCGAACGGCGAGATGCGCACCAATCGGTGTACACCGTTCTCCGCCTTCAGGTAGCCGTACGCGTATTCGCCGGCGATCATGATGGTGGCGCTCTTGATGCCCGCCTCTTCACCGGCGGAGACTTCGAGCAGCTCGGTCGACCACCCTTTTTTCTCGCAGTAGCGGAGATACATGCGCAGGAGCATCTCCGCCCAGTCCTGCGACTCGGTGCCGCCTGCGCCTGCGTGGATGTTCATGATGCAGTCGCGCAGATCGTGCTCGCCGGAGAGCTTCATGGTCAGCTCGATGGCGTTGATGTCGCGCTCGAGCTGTTCGAGGAGCGTTTCGATCTCCGCGTCGACGTTCTCGCCTTCGCGGCGCAGCTCGAGCAGGACGTCCAGCTCTTCGGCTTTCGACTCGATGGACTCGCCGGAAGCGATGCGCTTCTCGACGCGGGCGCGCTTGCGCCCTACTTCCTGCGCCTGTTCCTGTTTGTCCCAGAATCCGGGCTGAGACATCTCGCGCTCGATCTCGTCGAGCGCCCTTCTCGCGGAAGCGAGGTCAAAGATAGCTCCGGACGAGGCTCAGGCGGCCGCGGAGCTCGTCGATTTTTTCGAGGGTGGTGTCGTTCATGTCGTAGTCAGTTCCTCGGAGTTCGTGGTTCCTCGGAGTCCCTCGGAGTGGAGCCGCTCCCCGAGGAACTCCGAGGAACTCCGCGGGACCGAGGAACTCGTCGATTGACGACACCGATCAGTACCACGGCGCACGCCATCCACGCAAACCAATCGCCGAAACGGACGTACGGCGTGATGGTCTTCCGCTCCTGGAACTTCGCGTAGATGATCCCGTCGCGACCCATCGGGATCGATTCGAGCATGCGGCCGGTGGGATCGACGAACGCGGAGATGCCGGTCGTGGCGGCGCGGAGCAGATAGCGGTCGTCTTCGATCGCGCGCAGACGGGCCTGCGCGAGGTGCTGCGCCGGCGCGGACGTGCCGTCGTACCACGCGTCGTTGGTGATGGTCACGATCACGCTCGCGCCGTTGCGCACCTGCGTGCGCGTGATCTGCGGATAGACGATCTCGTAGCAGATGGCTGGGCCGTACGCGAGCTTTCCGGCGAGCGGGTTTTCGTTCGTGCCGAACTCGAACTCCCCCACCGCGCGCACGAGCTTCTCCGCGAAGAACAGCACCCGCCGCATCGGCACGTATTCGCCGAACGGCACCAGACGGATCTTGTCGTAATGGCCGATGGTCGTGCCGTTGCTGACCAGGAACGCCGAGTTCCACAAACGGTTCGGCCGCGCCGGGTCGGTCGCCACCGAGCCGAGGATGATGTCGATGCCGTGACGCTGCGAAAGCTCTTCGATCGAGGCACGGAAGAAGTCGGTCTCCGTATACGAGAGCGGTACCGTCGACTCCGGCCAGATCACGATCTTCGCGCCGTTGCGCGCCGCGTCTTCCGTCATGGCCATCATGCGCTGGTAGATGGTGATGACGTTCGACTCGTCCCAGCGCATCTGCTGGGTGATGTTCGGCTGCAGCAACGCGGCGGTGACCGGTGCGGAGGCGTTGGGACGCGCGTTGAGCTTCGACGCCACGAGCCCCGTTCCCCACCACACCAGCATCACGATGCCGAGCGAGCCCACCACGAACACGCGCGCGAAGCCGGGAGGACGCTGCGTGATCCACCACGCCGCCACGGTCGCCGGATACAGGACCAGCGCACCGACGAGATATGGTCCGGCGAAGCGATCGATCTGGATGAGGCTCGCGTAGTCGACCAGCGCCGTCGCGACGAGGTTCCACGGAAAGCCGGACAACAGGTACGTGCGCGCGTATTCGATCGCAGCCCACGTCAGAGGCACAAGCAGCCACGGCAGAAACGTCTTGCCCAGCCGGAGCCGGTGCACGAGTGCCGCGAACAGCGCGCCGTACAGCCCGAGATAGAGCGACATGGCGATGAAGATCGCCACGCCGGCCGCGTATGGCAGTCCGCCGTAATGCGACATCACCCGGATCACCCACGGCACCATCACCAGCCACGACGTCGTGTGCGCGGCCCAGCCGAGGAGGAAGGCGTGACGCGTGCGCGCGCGGCGCACGATCGCAACCAGCAGCGGCGCGAGCGCCACGAACGCCAGCCATCCCTG
>CAMPKJ010000012.1 GCA_946887105.1 uncultured Acidobacteriota bacterium
ACCGGAGTGGCCGCAGTTCATGCGCGGCTGCATCCGCTATCGCGAGTCGCTCGACACGCAGGCGCCGCACGCGCCGCGCACGCCGAAAGAATTCGGCGGCTAGACCTTCAACATCTCCAGCAGCTCGCGCAGTTCGCGTTTCACTTTGTCGAGCGATCCTCGCGGTTGCGGTTCGGAGGTCGCGGCCGCGGGCGGGGCGACTTCGAGCGCGTCGGTCTCCAGCTTTTTCTTCGCGCCGGCGATCGTGAAGCCTTCCTTGTAGAGCAGCTCCTTGATGCGCAGGATGACCTCGAGCTCGCGTTTCGTGTAGAGGCGCTGGCCGCCGCCGCTCTTGTTCGGCGAGAGCTGCGGGAACTCGGTCTCCCAATAGCGCAGGACGTACGGCTGGAGGTCTGCCATCTTGCAGACCTCACCGATCTTGTAGAGCTTTTCCTCTTCCGCGGCCGCGCGCGCCATCGAGCCGATTATAGGCGGACGTGCGGCTCGGAAACGTCGGCCGCCGGACGTTCGATGGCCTCGAACATCCCCACCGCCGCGGTGAACACCTCATCCACCGACACCTCGGCCATGCAGCGGTGGTGTCCGAGCGGACATTCGCGCTGGTAGCACGGCTGGCAGGCCAGCGTGCGGCGGACGACGCGCGTTGCGCCAGGAATGACGGTGCGCTCCGGATCGGTCGGGCCGAAGATCGAGACCGACGGCACGGCCAGCGCGGTGGCGACGTGCAGCGGGCCGCTGTCATTCGTGATCACCGCCGCGCACTGCGAGATCGCCGCCGCGAGCTCGAGCACGTCGCCGTCGTGTCCCACCATCGGCACTCCGTTGCACGTCGTGGCGATGTGCTCGGCCTGATCCTTCTCGCGCGGACTGGTGAGCAGCACGACGTCGAATCCGTCGCGGCGCAGCCGTTTGATGACGTCAACGTATGCGGCGTCGCCCCAGTGTTTGGCGCGTCCGTACAGACCGCCGGGATGAATGCCGATCACCGGCCGGTCGAGGTGCATGCCGATGTTCAGGAGGCGCCGCCGTCCGCGTTCGTGCACGGACTGGGGAAGTTTGATGGTGGGGAGGTCGTCGACGACGCGCGTGGCGCCGAGGGCGGTCAGGAGGTTGGTGTAGTCATCGAGCTGATGGCCGCGTTTTTCGGGACGGGCCACCGGATGCGTGAGCAGCAAGCCGCGCCAGTCGCTCGGATAGCCCCAGCGCTCGTCGATGCCGGCGGCGAACGTCACCGCGGCCGCGCGGAAGGAGTTCGGCAGGATGATCGCGCGGCGGAATCCGCCGGCACGCAGGGAGGCGATTCGCTGTCGCGTACTGCTCTTCCAGGCCACCACCTGCTTGAACACGCCGGTGGTCTCGAGCAGCGTGGCCACGTTTGCGGGAGCCGCAACAGCGATCCCGCCCTCGGCCCGGAAGCGGTGCTGCAGCGCTTTGAACGTAGGGAGAGCGAGAACGTTGTCCCCAACCCAGTTGAGGCCGATCACTACCGTTTCACACATCATGGTGTTGGGATTCTCCCGTCCCTTTCCAGCGATCGTGCATCCAGAGCCAGAGCTCGGGACGGCCGGCAATCCAGCGCGAGATCACGTCGTTCATGTGCCGGGTCAGCCTCTCCGCGCCGTTTTCGTCATCCGCAAAATGGGAGGCATCGATCGACGAGATGCACTCGATGCGATACCTGAGGCCGTCCGGGATGCAAAAAGCGAACACAATCGTCGCGCCAGCCCGGATGGCCATCTTGGCGGGCGTCGGAGTGGTCCACGCGGGACGGTCGAGAAAGGGCACCAGAATGCCTTCGCGCGGCTGCACGGCCTGATCGGTGAGCAGGACCAGCACGGCGTTCTCCGCCAGCCCGCGCAAGAGGATGCGAGCGGCGCGGCGGCGGTCGACGATCTCGGCGCCGGTCTTCTCGCGCAGCTTCTGCAGGTCGCGCTCGAGCAGCTCGTTGTCGAGCGGACGGGCCACGGTGCGGACGTCGTCGACGCGCGCCATCAGCGCCAGGCCGCCCACTTCCCAGCTGCCCCAGTGCGCGCTGATCATGATCGTGCCCTTGCCGCGGGCGATGCCTTCGTCGATCAGATGGCCGTTGACGAAGTCGCAGCGCTCGGCGATCTCTTCGAGCGAGAGGTTCTGGACGCGCACGTAGACCAGCATCTCCCGGCCGAAGTGCCGCCAGCATTCGTCGAGGACGGCGCGCAGCGAAGCGGCGTCGCGATCGGGAAACGTGCGGCGGAGATTGCGCATGGCCAGACGGTCGCGGCCGCGCAGGATCTTCGAAGCGAATGTGCCGAGGCGTGCGCCCCAGCGGCGCAGGCGCTCTTCGTCCATCGAGCTCACCGCACGCGCCACGAGCCGGTACGCGATGTACTCGACGCGCTGCACGAACGCGCTCTTGCGTTTCCTGCGGCGGCGTTCGGGAGGCGGTGTCGCGGCGCCCGCGACCTGCGCGATCTGGTCGAGCACGTCTTGCGGCATCACGAACTCGGCGCCGATGACGGCCACAGGGACATCGATCTTGACGGCATCTTTCTCTGTTGTGACGAGCGTGGCCCCGTTCGCGTCGCGCTGGAGTCGCGCGAGGTCCGCGGGAGTGTAGCGATGATGGTCGGGAAAGCCTCTGGTTCCGGCGAGGTCGAGTCCGGCATCGCGCAGCGAGGCGAAGAACTGCTCGTCGTCGGCCAGCCCGGCAAACGCAAACAGCGGCTTGCCGCGCAACTCTTCCGGGATGTGCTGGCGGAGCCGGCGTGGCACGACCGCGTGGGCGTGCTGCAGCGCGGAGCGCCCTTCGCGGTAGAAGCGCGCCGGCGTGTCGATCACCAGATCGAAATCGCGATGCAGCTGCAGGTGCTGAAAGCCGTCGTCCAGCACGAATACATCGCAATCATAACCGGCCGCATTTTCGTAACGATTTGAACCAACGAATACGTCGGCATTAGTCGAATATTTAATGAGTACTGGCTCATCGCCATATTTAGCGGCGTCATTTGACGCAACGATTCCTGTATACGATCGATCGCCGCGTCCATAGCCGCGTGTCAGCACGGCCACGCGCAGCCCGTGTTTCGCGAGATCGCGGCAAACGGCGATCACGGCCGGAGTCTTTCCCGCTCCTCCCGCGGCGATGTTGCCGATCGAGATCACCGGCCGGTGCAGCCGTTTCGCGCGCAGCACGCCGGCGCGATAGAGAGCGCGGCGGGCGCGGTTGATGGCGCGGTAGAGCAGTTCGAAAGGCTTCAGCAGCAGCGTCACGCCATCAACTCGACGATCCGGCGCGCCGTCCTCTCGGACGCGCCGCGGTTTTGCAGCACGGTCTTGCGCGCGCGCTCGCCCCATTGATTGCGCAGGTTGGTGTTGTCGAGCATCGTGCCGACGAACTCGAGCACCTCGCCGGCGTCGCGCACCTCCGCCGCGGCGTCATTGCGGAGGAAGACCTGCGCGATCTCGCGGAAGTTCGACATCGACGGCCCGAAGCAGACCGGCACGCCTGACGCCGCCGGCTCGATCGGATTGTGGCCGCCCTTCGGAACGAGCGTGCCGCCGATGAACGCCACGGCGGCATAGCGATAGATGCGCGCCAGCTCGCCGAACGTGTCGAGGAGCAGCACGTCGGCCTGTGGGACGGGCCGGTCGGCATCGAGCTCCGTACGCCGCACGAAGCGGACCGGCGAGGTGGCCAGCAGGGCGGCCACCAGCTCGAAACGCTCCGGCTTGCGCGGCGCGATCACCACGAACGCATCGTGCTCGGCCAGCACGCGCTCCACTTGCGGGAGCAGCATCTCGTCTTCGCCTTCCATGGTCGAGCCGAGCACGACCACTTTCCGTCCCGCGAACAGCGTCTCCAGCACCGGCCCGATCTCCAACGGCGCCTGGTCCGGCTCATAGTCGAACTTCACGTTGCCGCTGATCTCCACGATGTCCGAAGGCGCGCCGATGGCCACGAAGCGGTCGCGATCCGTGTCCTCGCGCGCCAGGATCCGGTCGTACTTCCGCAAGACGCTGCCCACCACCATCCGGAACGCGCGGTACCGCGGCAGCGAGCGATCCGAGATGCGCCCGTTGGCCAGAATCAGCCGCAGGCCGCGTTGGCGCGCGATGCGGGTCACGTTCGGCCAGATCTCGGTCTCCAGCGTTGCGAAGACGCGCGGGCGGTGATGATCGAGAAAGCGCCGTACGGAAAACGCGAAGTCGAACGGAAAGTACGTGACGGTCGCGTCGGGATAGAGCCGCCGCGCCTGCGCCTGTCCCGTCAGCGTCGTGGTCGTGAAGACGATCGACGTCTGCGGCCGCAGTTCACGGATCTTCGCCACCACCGGCTGGGCAGCGAGCGCCTCGCCGACCGACACGGCGTGAATCCAGAGGTCATGCTCCTCGGCGCGCGATTTGTAGAAGCCCAGCCGCTCCGGAAAGTTCCTCAGGTACTTCCCGCGCAGCACGCCCGTGAGCAGAAAGTACGGCAGAGCCAGGAGGAGTACGAGGTAGAGAAGAACCTCGTAGAGGACGTACATGGGCGCGAATCATACGACGCGCGCGGAAACACCCCTCCCTGTATAGTTGTTGCGCACAACGCAAAGATGGAAAACGTCATCGCCGTCGGGTTGATCCTTCCGGAAGTCACCAGGAGCACCGCCGAGGAGCATCTCCAGGAGCTCGTGAAGCTGATCGAAAGCGCGGGAGCGCACGTCGCCTCCACGCTGCTCAGCAAGCGCAACGCGCCCGATCCGGCCCTGTACGTCGGCAAGGGAAAGGCGGAGGAGATCCATCAGCTCGCCAAAGAACACGGCGCCCAGCTGATCATCTTCGACGACGACCTCACGCCCGCGCAGGTGCGCAATCTCGAGAAGCTCATGGGGCCGGAGATCCGCGTGATCGATCGCAGCGGCTTGATCCTGGACATCTTCGATCGCCGCGCGCGGACGCGGGAAGCGCGTACGCAGGTCGAGCTCGCGCAGATGGAGTACATGCTTCCGCGCCTCAAGCGCGCCTGGTCGCACCTGGAGCGGCAGGGCGGCAGCAGCGGTACGGGCGGCTCCGGCGGCGGCGCGCGCCGCGGGGTCGGTGAAACGCAGCTCGAGCTCGACCGCCGCATCGTGCGCACACGCATCGCGCGCCTGAAGGAAGAGCTGCAGAAGATCGAGAAGCAGCGCGACACGCAGCGCAAGGCGCGCGGCGCGGCGTTCACGGTGGCGCTGGTCGGCTACACGAACGCCGGCAAGTCGACCATGTTCAACCGCCTCACGCGCGGCGAAGCCGTGGCCGTCGATCAGCTCTTCGCCACGCTCGACTCGAAGTCGCAGAAGCTCGCCGCCGAGATGCCGCGCGAGACCGTGGTCATCGACACGGTCGGCTTCATCCGCAAACTGCCGCACCATCTGGTGGCCTCGTTCCGCTCCACGATGGAGGAGGCGGTCTCGGCCGATCTGGTCCTGCACGTGATCGACGCCAGCCATCCGCAGCACGGCGAGCAGCGCGAGATCGGCGAGCAGGTCCTGACCGAGCTCGGCGTCGATCTCGCGAAGGTGATCGACGTCTACAACAAAGCGGATCGCGTCGACGAGCACTTCGACGTCCGCCGCCGCAACTCCGTGGTCGTCTCCGCGCTGACCGGAGAGAACATCGACAAGCTGATCGAGCTGATCCGCGATCGCGAACGCGCCGGCGGCGAGCTCCTGCATCTCGAGATCCCGCACGCCGAATCCCGCCTGCTCGCGAAACTGCACGAAGTCGCCGAGGTCCACGAAACGCGCAACAACGACGAAGGAGTCATCGTGACGGCGTGGGTGCCGCATGATTCCGTGCATCTGTTCGCGGCGTTTGTGCAGAGTGCGCGGCAACGACGGTCGGCGTAGAGAAGGCGTTGGGCCCATGAACATCCGCCCCGCGGCGCCGTCCGATCGCGAACGCATCCGCGAGATTCTCGTGGCCACGGCGCGCTTCACGCGGCAGGAGGTCGGGTGGGCGATGGAGCTCGTCGATCTGACGCTCGACCTTCCGGAGACGCGCGAGTACTCGGTCTACGTTCTCGAGGAGCCGGAGAGCGGGCCGAATCGCATGGTGCAGGGGTATGTCTGTTTTGCGCCGACGCCGCTCACCGAGGGCGTGTACGATTTGTACTGGATCGCGGTCGATCCGAAGCAGCAGGGACAGGGCTTCGGGCAGGTGCTGTTGCGATTCGTGGAGAACGAAGTGCGGCGCCAGTCGGGGCGCATGCTGCTCATCGAGACGTCGTCGAAACGCAGCTACGCGCCGACCATCCGCTTCTATCAGCGCGCCGGATATCGCGAGATCTCGCGCATCAAGGATTTCTACAGAATCGAAGACGACAAAGTCGTGTTCAGCAAACAGCTGACGGCGCCCTGACTTCACACCATGAACCTCGCCCTCTCCGACACGCTCTACCTGGCCCTGGGCTGCTACGCCCTCGGCACGCTGGCGGCGCTGCTGTCGTTGTTCGTGCGTGAGAAGCGGCTCCAGCACACCGGACTGATCCTGATGATCGCCGGCTTCGTCGCGCATACCATCTGGATCGGAACCATCTGCGCGGCCACGGGACATCCGCCGATCACCAACCTCCCCGAGTCCCTCAGCTTCGTGGCCTGGCTGGTCTTCGCCATCGAGCTCGCGCTCTGGATCCGCTACCGCGTCTACGCGGCCTCGTTCTTCGTCTATCCGCTGGTGCTGCTGATGCTCACCGTCTCGGCGGTGATCGGCGAGCAGTTCAAAGTGCTCGATCCGGGCCTGCGCTCGAACCTCTTCACCACGCACCTGCTGCTCTCGACCGTCGGCGTGGCGGGACTGCTGATCGGACTCGCGTTCGGCCTGCTCGCGCTGCTCCAGGACCGCGCGCTGAAACGCAAGACGCGCGGGCCGCTGTGGGACTGGATCCCCAGTCTCGACGTCTGCAAGACGCTCAGCTACCGCGCGTTGGCGATCGGCTTCAGCATCTACACGCTCGGACTGATCGCGGGCGTGTTGTGGTCGTATCGCACGCACGCCGGGTTCATGGACCTGCGCGTGAAGCAGATCGGCGCGGTGACGGCGTGGGTGCTGTTCGCGGTGCTGCTGCAGTCGTACGTGAACAACACCTATCGCCGGAAGCGGATGCTGTTCGTCTCGGCCGGCGCGTTCGTGGCCATTCTGGTGGCCATGCTGGGCATCGACGTATGACGGTGCGGCCATGCTGATCCTGGTCGGCCTCAATCACCGCACCGCACCGGTGGACGTGCGCGAGCGGCTGAGCGTTTCCGATGCGAAGCTGGAGGAGACCACGCTCTCGCTTCGTTCCATCGAAGGCGTCGAAGGCGCGGCGGTGCTTTCCACGTGCAATCGCGTCGAGGCCGTCGTCTCCACGAACGATGAGGACGTGATCGCGCAGATCGTCGAATGGATGGCGCAGCGCGCGAACAGCGTGCGGACGGAGCTCGAGAAGCATCTCTACGTCATCCGTCACGGCGACGTCGTGAAGCATCTCTTCCGCGTCGCCTCCGGTCTCGACTCGATGATCGTCGGCGAGCCGCAGATCGCCGGCCAGTTCAAGAAGGCGTTCGTCGCGGCGCAGCACCTCGACGCGCTCGACACGCTGCTCCTTCAGCTCTATGAAAACACGCTGCGCGTGGCCAAGAAGGTGCGCACCGACACCGGCATCGGCGAGAGCGCGGTGTCGGTGCCGTACGCCGCGGTCGAGCTGGCGAAGAAGATCTTCGGCGATCTGCGCGGACTGCAGGTGCTGCTCCTCGGCACCGGCGAGATGGGCGAGCTCACCGCCGAGCATCTGCACAGCCAGCAGGTGAAGCAGGTGTTCGTCGCCAACCGTTCCTACGAGCGCGCGGTCGAGCTGGCGCAGCGCTTCGGCGGAGCGGCGGTGAACTTCGAGTCGTTCGACGAGCACCTCACGCGCTGCGACATCGTCATCGCCTCGACCGCGGCGCCGCACTTCATCATCGAACCGCATCACGCCGCGCGCGCGCTCGAGACGCGCCGCAAACGCAACCTCTTCCTGATCGATCTCTCCGTGCCGCGCAACATCCATCCGGCGGTTGCGGAGATCGACGGCGCGTATCTGTACAACGTCGACGACCTGCAGCAGGTCGCCGACGCGAACTTCGAAAGGCGCCAGGCCAAGGCGCTCGATGCCGAACAGATCGTGCAGCGCGAAGTGGAGGCGTTCCGCAAGCGCCTCGTCGCGCAGGACGCGGTGCCGACCATTCTCGAGCTGCAACAACGCCTCGACGACATCCGCGCCGCCGAGCTCGAAAAGTGCCTGCGCAAGATGGGACCGATGACCGCCGAGCAGCGCGCCGCGGTGGAGATGTTCTCGTCGCAGCTGGTCAACAAGATCCTCCACTATCCGATCCTCGAACTGAAAGAGGCTTCCGAAGAGCCGCAGGAGCGCGAGTCGCTGCGGCGCACGATCCGGAAGATCTTCGGACTCCGATGACGCGGCTACGGATCGGAACGCGCGGCAGCCAGCTCGCGCTCTGGCAGGCCAGCGAGGTGCAGCGGCGCCTGGCGCTGGCCGGTCACGAGGCGGAGATCGCCATCGTGAAGACTACCGGCGACAAGCGCCAGGACGTTTCGCTCGCGGCCATCGGCGGCAAGGGTCTGTTCATCAAGGAGCTCGAGGAAGCGCTCGAGCGCCAGGAAATCGACGTCGCCGTGCACAGTCTCAAGGATGTGCCGTCGCTGATCCCGGAGCACTTCACGCTGGCCGCGTTCCTCGAGCGCGCCGATCCGCGTGACGCGTGGGTGCACGTCGACGGCCGGCCGATCGAGGACATGCCCGACGCTGCGATCATCGGCACGAGCGCTCCCCGCCGCCGTGCGCAGCTGGCGCGCCTCTTTCCGCACCTGCGCGCCGCCGAGATCCGCGGCAACGTCGACACGCGCCTGCGCAAGGCGCGCGACGGCGAGTACGCGGGCCTCGTGCTCGCCGCCGCCGGCCTCACGCGTCTCGGGCGCGCGCGGGAGATCACGTCGTATTTTTCGATCGACGAGATGATCCCCGCCGCCGGCCAGGGCATCGTCGCCATCGAATGTCTCGCATCCAACCAGCTTGCAGGAGAAGCCGTGCGCGCGATCAATCACGAAGAGAGTGAGCGCGCGGCGCTCAACGAGCGCGCGCTGCTGCAGAAGTTCGGCACGCGGCTCGACTGCTACTCGGCCGTCGCCGCGCACTGGTCGTCCGGCGAGCTGCGCGCGTTCGTGGCCGGCATCCGCGCGCGCGGCACGAACGTCGACGATGTCTACCGGCAGCTCATCGAACGAGGTGCGGAGCGTCTGCTGTGACCCGGTCCGTTTGTCATCCCGAGCGTCGAGCGAGGGACCTGAGCGGCCGGGCGGCACCAAACCTGCGCCTCGCACCGCCCTTCCCGCCGGGTCCCTCGACTGACGCTCGGGATGACAGATCGGAGAGATCCCATTGATTGGTAAGGTCTATCTGGTCGGCGCGGGACCGGGCGATGCGCGCCTGCTGACGCTGCGTGCGGCGGAGCTGATCGCCGGCGCCGACGTCGTCGCGCTCGATGCGCTGGTCTCGAACGACATCGCGGCGATGATTCCGAAACGCGCGCAGGTCGTGTACGTCGGCAAACGCGCCGGCGCACATGCGCTGCCGCAGGACCAGATCAACCAGCTGCTCATCGCTGAAGCAAAGCACGGCAAACGCGTGGTGCGATTGAAGGGTGGCGATCCGTTCGTGTTCGGCCGCGGCGGCGAGGAAGCGGAGGAGCTGGTGGCCGCCGGGGTTCCGTTCGAGATCGTGCCCGGGATCTCGTCCGCGATCGCAGGCCCCGGCTACGCCGGCATTCCGGTCACGCATCGCGACTACTCGACCTCCGTCACGCTCGTGACCGGACACGAGGCCGACTCCGGCTCGACCGGCATTCAGTGGGCCGCACTGGCACAGCTCGACGGCACCATCGTCTTCATGATGGGCTTCGCGAACCTCGGCGCGATCGTCCGCAATCTGACCGCGCACGGCATGCCGGCAACGCGCGGCTGCGCCGTGATCTCGAAGGCCACGCGCGCCGATCAGCGCACCGTTTCGGGGACGCTCGCGGACATCGAATCGCGCGTCGCGGCGGAGCAGCTCGAGACGCCCGCGCTGATCGTGGTCGGCGACGTCGTCAAGCTGCGCGACAGCATCGACTGGTTCGAAACACGCCCGCTCTTCGGCCAGCGCATCGTCGTCACCCGCGCGCGCGAACAAGCCTCGGAATTGAAGCGGCTGCTCGAAGACTCCGGCGCGCAGGTGCTGCAGTTCCCGACCATCGAGATCGCGCCGCCGGCCTCATACGACTCGCTCGACCGCGCCATCGATGGCCGGTACGACTGGCTGGTGTTCACGTCGGCGAATGGCGTGGCGTTCTTCTTCGAGCGGCTGTTCGCGAAAGGAAAAGACGTGCGCGCGTTGGCCGGAACGAAGATCGCGGCGGTCGGACAAACGACGGCCGCGGACTTGCGCGCGCGCGGGATCGCTCCCGACGTCGTGCCGCAGCGTTTCATCTCCACCGAGCTCCTTCCGCTGCTCGCCGAAGACCAGCGCGGCGTGCGCACCGCCGTCATCCGCGCCGAATCCGGCAGCGACGAGTTGCTCCACGAGTTGCGCCGGCGCGGAGGTGAAGTCGATCTCGCGATCGCCTATCGCAACATCACCGGCGGCGTCGATCTCGACGCGCTGCGTGCGCTCATCGCAGACGACGCCATCGACGCCGTGACGTTCACCAGCGCCTCCACCGTCGACAACTTTTTCGCCAGGCTCACTCCCGGCGAACGCACGCGCGTCCTGCAACACGCCACCATCGCGTCGATCGGCGACGCCACCAGCGCCGCGATCCGCAGGTTCGGCAAAGAGCCCGACGTGGTCGCGAAAAACGCCACGATCCAGGACCTGCACGACGCGCTCGTCGCACGCTCATGACGGTCTGGAACGACGCCGCCTACACCGAGCGTCTCGCGCACGCGAACTGGATGGCCAACACCGCGGTGCTGATGCACCTGAACGAGCGGGCCACCGGCGATCCCGCGCGCGACTGGCTTTCGTCGTGGGCGCATCGCTGGTTCGCGGGCCAGGACCTGCGCGTGCTGGTGCTCGGGTGCGGCGAGGGTTGGCTGGAGCGGGCGATCGCAGAATGGCCGTTCGTGGCGCGGATCGACGCCGTCGACTTCGCGGCGGACGCGGTGGCGCGGGCGCGGGAGCTGGGATGCGACATCCCCAAGATCGAGTACGGCGTCGTCGATCTCGAGCGCGATGAGCTGCCGCGCGATGCGTACGACGTGGTGATCGCGCACTCGGTGCTGCATCACGTCGATAACCTCGAACATGCGTACGCGCAGATCGAGCGCTGCATGCGGCCGGATGCGACGTTGATCGTCAATGAGTACGCCGGGCCGAATCGCTTTCAGTACAGCGATGACGTCTCGGCGATGATCGACGCGTTGCTGCGCGCGTTGCCGGAGGAGTTGCGGCGTCCTTACGATTCGCGCGCGCGGCCGTCGGTCGAAGAGATGATCGCGAATGATCCGACCGAGGCGGTGCGGGCGGAGGAACTGGTGGCGTGGACGGAGCGGGTGTTCGATGTGCGCGAGCGGAAGAACATCGGCGGCACGATCCTGCAGCACCTGCTGTACGACATCGTGCAGAACTTCCGCTTCGACGTTCCGCGCGAGCGCTCCCTGCTGCAGATGCTGTGCGCGATCGAGGCGATGCTCGTCGACAGCGGGCGGATTCCGTGCGATTTCGTGCTGATGGCGGCGCGCAAGAAGGGCTCGCGCGTGAACGCCGTGAGCCGCGCGTTGCCGCCGCGGACGGACGCTGCGAATGATGTGGAAGGCGATCCGTTGGCGGGATCCAGAACCGTTCGCTGCGAACCACGCAATCCAAACCCGCTGACGCACCATCATCTGCGTCTGCTTCGCCTCGCGCTGCTGTCGCAACAGCAGACGCGCGCGAATCTCTTCGAGGAGAGCGCATGGTATTCGTGGCGCGAGCGGTTTCGCGCCCGCCGATGCGATCCGTTCGACTGGCTGCTCGCGCGTGCGCCGGACGATCCCGCCGTCCGAAGCCTGCTGGAGACCGCTGCTACACTCGCCCGCGCGTGAGCGAGGCACCGCACAGGCTCTATGAGCGCATTTCGGGCGCGCTGGTCTGGATGGCCGCGTTCTGCCTCGCGGCCGGCGTTTTTCTCTCGATCACGCTGCTGTTCAAGTCCTTTCCGCCGACTTCGCCCGTGGCCATCGGCGCGGTCACGATCGCGCGCTATTCGAAGCTGCGCGATTACGTCAGCGCCGCGCTGTTTTTCGCACTCGTCCCGCCGCTCACGGTCTGGCTGCATCACATCCTCGGCCGCGCCGCGCGGAAGCTGCAGACCGTCAGCGAGCGCGTGCTCTTCACCGTCCCGTATCTGCTCGCGCCGCTCTTCTATCTGACCACCGGCAAGGCCGGCTGGATCCTGTTGCTGCCGATCGCGCTGTCGCTGACCGGCCCACGCGCGCTGACGTTCACGAGGCGCCATCGCTGGATTCGCGATCTCTTCCGGCCGGAGCTCGGCCCGTATCACGCGCTGCTGTTCAGCGAGGCGCTGGCGTGGTTGTTCTACCGCTATCTCGTCACCGGACGGCGCATCGCGCACATCCCCACGTTGTTTCTCGAAGTGGTCTTCGTGGCGATGTTTCTGGCGATTTTCTGGGGTGCCGCGATCCTGATCGCGCGGACGTATGAGCTGCAGTTCAGCGGCCGCGCGGAGGACATGTTCCGGCGCATCACCATCGCGGCGTTGCCGCTGGTGCTGCTGCCCTTCCTCGCCGCGATCTGGGTGCCGCTGCCTCGTCCGCGCCTGATCAACGTCATCGCGCTGTTGCTGATCGCGCTGCTCGCGTTGCGCATCCGCAAACCGCTGTCGCCGGGCGCGGCGTGGAAGCTGGCCACGTATCTGATCATCCCGGCGCTCATCTATCTCTTCAGCTACGCGTCGACCGCGCAGCTCTCGCAGTGGATCGATCTCTTCCATCGCGGCGAGTCGATCGGACCGGCGTCCGATTACCTGCGCGGCAAGGTGCCGTTCCGCGATGTCTTCGCGCTGCACGGCATGCTCGAAGACGGGCAGCTCGATGCGTGGCTGATGCAGCTCTTCGGCCGTTCGCTCGAGGTGGCGGTCACGCGCACGGTCATCCTCGGCTCGTTTCTCGGCGTCGCGATCTGGTTCCTCGGCGTGGCCGTCTTCCGCTCCGTGCCGCTGGCGTTGCTGTGCGTGGCGATGGGCTCGTGGACCACCGCCGAGAACAACCGCACGCTCTTCCAGGTGGCCGCGGTGGCGCTGTTCTGGCACGCGCTGCAGCGGCGCAGCCGGGTCGCGGCGGTGCTGAGCGGCGCGTTCGCGGGCGTGGCGCTGTTCTTCAGTTATGAGATCGGTCTTTACACGATCGCAGGCGCGCTGGCGGCGTCGCTGCTGCTCTGGATCGCATCGCGGCGCGTGACCTGGGACGGACTCGCGCCCGCGCAGGCGGCGGTCTTCTTCCTCCTCGGCACCGCGCTCGGTGCCGCACCGTTTGCGATCTTTCTCGCGATGCACGGCGCGCTCGACGATTTCATCGTCACGTCGTTCGTGACCATCCCGGGCATCATCGATGCGGTGTGGTCGCTGCCCTTCCCCGACCTCGTGTCGACATTCCGCAGGAACCTCAACCTGCACACGCTCGCCGACTTCGTGCTGTGGGAGAAGTTCCATCTGATCGTCAGCCCGCTCACGATCGCCGTGGCCGCGATCTACTCGATCGACCGCTGGCTGCGCCGCCGCACCGACATGTTCGATTTCGCGCTGCTGGTGCTGACCGTCTTCGCGGCGGTGGCGCAACGAACCGCGTTCGGCCGCGCGTCCTTCACCCATCAATACTTCGCCGCGTTTCTGATCGGACCGCTGCTGGTGCTGCTCGCGGTGCTGGTCGTGCGCATGCTGCGCGAGACCTGGCGCGGCGGCGGCGAAGGCACACGCGCGTTCGTGGTTGCGATCGCGGTGGCGGTCGTGCCGGTGATCGCGGTGCTGTTCTGGATTCCCGACCTCGTGAACGGACGGCTGCACGAGTTCATCCGCTACTCCGGCCGCGTGCTGCGCGTCGACCGCGAGCCGCATGCCGAGGAGGTGCAGTGGCGGATCACGGACGTGACGCGGAACATTCGCGAGCTCACGCGCAGCGGCGAGCCGATCTTCGACTTCTCCAATCAACCGGCGTTCTACTTCTTTGCCGATCGCCCGAACCCGACCCGCTTCTACCAGATCCCGATCCTCTCGCCGCGTGCGTTTCAGGCGGAGACGATTCAGGCGCTCGAGCGAGCGCGGCCGAAGGTCGTGATCCGCCGCTCGCCGGAGCTCTTCGATCAGTTCGACGGCGTGACGAACGACCTGCGCGCGCAGGCGGTGTCGGCGTATCTCGACGACACGTATCACTTCTACCGCTCCGTGCGCGGCGTCGAGCTGTGGACGCGGCGTCGCGATGCGCGTCCGCGCGCGCTGAACGAGTACCTGCGCAGGATCCGCCTGCCCGCGCAGGAGGAGCTGGTCAACAGTCGCCTCGAACGAATGGTCTTCCCCGCCGTCGGCACCGTTTACGGGATGAACGGCGCGTTCTGGCAATCGGACCTGACGCTGCACAATCCCTATCGCGATCCGCTGCGCCTGGCACTGCGCTACGTGACCGGCGAGCGCGGGACGGACCGCCGGTTGACGCTCGCGCCGCGGCAGACGCTGCGCTGGGAGAACGTGATCCGTACGCTCTTCGCGAACGAGAACAGCCTGGGCACGTTGTGGGTCGAGCACCGCGAGGGCCGCGCGCCGGTGGCGGTGGTCAAGACCTCCGACGTCGCGCATCAGGCCAGTGCGTCCGTCGAAGAACCGCTCACGCGCCGCGACGCCGCGACCGCGTCGACCGAGAGCGCGGAGCTGGCCATCGTCGGCATCCCGTCGCCGCCGTCGTCGCCGCTGGAGCCGCGGCGCGTGAACGTCGGCGTGGTGAATATCGGCACGATCCCGGCGACGTTCCGCGTCTCCGCGCGCACGCGCAGCGGCGCGTCCATCGGCGGCAGCGTCGAGTCGGGCGTGCCGGAGGATCAGGTCTGGCTGGTGAACGACATCGAGAAGGAGCTCGGCATCCGGCTCGACGAAACGATGACCGTGCGCGTGACGGTGATCGCCGGCACCGGCGTCGCGTTCGCGACCGTGGTCGAGTATGGCGGCGATTCCGAGTTCATCGCCGCCATTCCGGCGCAGCAGCAATGAAGCGCTTTCTGATCATCGCGGGTCATCCCGAGCGTGAGTCGAGCGACCTGGGCGGAGGGCGGCGACTTGCTCATGCCTCGTGCCACACATCCTCCCAGGTCCCTCGACTCACGCTCGGGATGACGGAGGCGTTCACGGACGCAGAGCTCGCGATCGCGAATGCGTTCAAGCTCGCCTCACGCCGCGAGGAGTGGCTGCACAGCCGCCTGGCCGCGAAACAGCTGGCCGTCGAGCTCGGACTCGCAGACGATCCGCGCTCCATCACGATCGACCGGCCGTTCCTGATCGTCGACGGCGCGCGTACGGACTGGTACGTCTCGCTCACGCACTCGGGTGTCTACGCGGGCGCGGCCATCGACCGCGCGCCGGTCGGCATCGACGTGCAGGTGGTGCGCGAGCTCGATGAGCGCGGGGCGCATCTGTTTCTCTCGCCCGAGGAAACCGATCAGATGAAGGGCTGCACGCTTCCGCATCGCATCCTGCACTTCTGGTGTGCGAAGGAAGCGGCGTGGAAGCAGCGGCTGGGCGCGATCGTCACGCTGCGGCAGGTTCCGTTGCAGCTCATCGAAGAGCGCGCGGACGGGTTGTCGTTCGATCGCGTGGAGACGTTCGCGGCCGGCGACCGCATCGCGGCGGTTACGCGCCCCACTTCCTGAGCAATGCCCGCGCGTCTTCGACCGCGGCCGCATCTTCGACGACATAGTCCGGATGCAGTGGTGCGTCGGCGGCCGTGCGCAGCAGTTGGACCGCACGCGGCTTCGCGCGCGAGTCGTTCGACACCAGCGCCTCGGCCAGAAAGACGAGCGTGATCTTGTTCGCCGGATCGTGTTTCAGCGATTCCTGGAGGAACCTCACCGCTTCCTTCGAGGACGCCCAGCCGGTGATGAACGGAATGCGCGGTGTCTGATCGTGCAGGCGGCCCAGCACGCGCGCGGGCGCGCCCATCTCGAGTGCGGGATCGGCGAGGTGCGCGATGGTGGCCTCGCGGCGGATCGTGTCCGCCGCGCCCTGCCGCGCCGCCGCCATCTTCCCGTACGCCAGCGCCCACTCGCCCCAGTTGATCGCATCCCAGAGATACACCGAGGCGGCGCCGGGGATCGCGCGGGCGGCGGCGGCAACGTTCTTCTCCGGCGCGTCGGCCTTCACGCCGCGCGCGGCGAGCTGGCGCTTCACGACGGCGAGGGCGGTCTGGCCGGCCGTTTTCGCGACGGCGTAGACCTTCTTTTTCTCTTCGTTGTTCGACGCGACGTACGCGCCTTTGAAGCGATAGGCGCGCAGCAGTTTCGCGTGCGCTTCGAGATCGTTCGGATTCTGCGCGATGGCGCGCTGGTAGGCCGCGATCGCGGCGTCGATCGGGGCTGCCACCGCGCGTCCGCCGCGCGCACCGGTCGCGCGGGCCGCGTACTGGCGATCGCCTTCATCCGTCTGCGCGAGCAGCGGCAGGGCGAGAACGAGCAGAACCATGGCACGTTTGGTGAAGCGCATCGCGGTCATCATGCGAGCATCGATTGTAGCCGCGATCCTGCTGCTGACCGCCTGCCGCGGCGAGCCCGTTCCGCGCGATTACCAGAACGCCCCGCCCGACGTGACCGCGGCGCCTCAGTCCGAAACCGCAACGCCGTCGATGGGCGCAAGCGGCCAGGCCCCACCCGAGCCGAGCACCGGCGTCGAAGGCCCGAACGCGCCAAACCAGCCGGTCGCGCCTCCGCCGCAACCGACCACCACGACCTTGCCGGATACACCACCAGTCACGACGACGACGTGAGTTTTGGATTGCGACAGCCGCAGCTGCCGCATTTCCACCCGGTGGCCACAGCCACCGCGCGGCCCGACGAAAAGCGGTGGCTGCGGCCACCGCACTCCATACAATGCGCCGCGAATGCGCGTCGTCTTTCTCGGAACGCCCGACTTCGCCGTGCCGGCGCTCGATGCAGTGGCGCGGGAGCACGAGGTCGTGCTCGCCATCGCGCAGCCGGACAAGCCCGCCGGCCGCGGGATGAAGATGCATGCGCCGCCGGTCGCGGTGCGCGCGCGAGAGCTGGGCTTGCCGGTATTGCAGCCGCAGCGCATCCGCAACGAAGAGGTTCTGGCGGAGATCGCGAGCTGCAAGCCCGATCTCGGCGTCGTGATCGCGTACGGCAAGATCCTTCCGGCCGCGTTGCTCGAGATTCCGGCGCATGGATTTCTGAACGTCCACGCGTCGGTGTTGCCGCGGTGGCGCGGCGCGGCGCCCATCCAGCGCGCGATCGAGGCTGGCGACCGCATGACCGGCGTGACCATCATGCGCGTGGACGAGCAACTCGATCACGGGCCGATGTTCGCCATCGAGATGACGGAGATCGATCCCGATGAGCGCACGCCCGCGCTCGCGGCGCGGCTTTCGACGCTCGGCGCGGAGGCGTTGTTGAACGTGCTGCGCGACGTCGAGCGCGGAGTCGCGGTCGAGACGCCGCAGGACCACGAGCGCGCGACGCACGCGGCGAAGATCGAGAAATCTGAAGGCGAGGTGCGTTTCGACGAGAGCGCGAAGGCCGTCTACGACCGCTTCCGCGCCTTCGATCCGTGGCCGGGCATTTTCGTGCAGAGCGGCGGCGAGACCATCAAGCTGACGGAGATCCGCCGCGCCGATGCGGAAGGCGAGCCGCGCACGATTCTGTCGATCGATGACGAGGTCGTGATCGCGGCGCGTGACGGTGCGATTCGCGTTCTGGAGATGCAGCGTCCCGGCAAGCCGCGCACTCCGGCGGGCGCGGTCGCGCGCGGGCTGGGCTGGCGCGTGGGGTCGCGCGTGCCGTGAATGCGACGGAACGCCAGCGCGCGCTGCATCTGCTGCAGCGCATCGAGCGCGAGAACCTCTACGCATCGCTGCTGCTGATCGGCGAGTCGGGCTTCGTGCGCACGCTCGTTCTCGGCGTACTGCGGTGGCGCTCGCGGCTCGACCACGCCATCGGCGTGCTCGCGAAGCGCTCCATCCGCCAGCTCGACGCCCAGGTCGTCGAGGTGCTGCGCGTCGGTCTCTATCAACTGCTGTACATGGACGTCGCGCCGTATGCCGCGGTCTCGGAGACGGTCGACCTCGCGCCGAAACGCGCGCGCGGGTTCGTGAACGCCATCCTTCGCAGCGCCACGCGTGCGAAACCGCCGGAGCCGCCGGACCTGCCTTCGCGCACCGCGCATCCGCCGTGGCTCATCGAACGCTGGACGCGCACGTATGGCGCGGCGCGCGCGGCGCGGATCGCGGTGGCGAATCAGGAGCTGTCGTATCCCGACGTCGTGTCGTTGCACGGCGCCGTTCCGCCCGAAGCGGTTCCTTCGACGCTCGTGCCCGACGTGTACAAGTTGCGCGGCTCGAGCGCGGAGCTCGATCGCGCCGAGTTTCACCCGATGGATGAAGGAAGCGCCGTCGTCGCCGCGATTGCGCGCGCTGCCGGTGACGAGGTTCTCGATCTCGCCGCCGCTCCCGGCGGCAAGTCCATCTACATGGGTCACCTCGGCGCGCGCGTGATCGCGAACGACGTCTCGATCGCGCGCCTCGCGCCGCTACGCAGCCGGCAGATTCCGATGCTCGTCAGCGACGGACGTCAGGCGCCGTTCGCGCGTCAGTTCGACGTCGTGCTGCTCGATGCGCCGTGCAGCGCCACCGGCACGATCCGCAAGAGTCCGGAGCTGAAATGGCGACTGCGCGAGATGGACCTGGCCGCATTCGCGTCGCTGCAGAAAGAACTGCTGCGCAATGCCAGGGCGCTCGCGAGAAAGTACGTCGTCTATTCGACGTGCTCGCTGGAGCCGGAAGAGAACGACGCCATCGTCGAAGGCTACCCACGCGCCGACATCACGCCGTTCGTACCCGAAGGCGCGCGACGTTGGGTCGAAGACGGCGTGCTGCGCCTCACTCCCGAATCGGGCGCGGACGGATTCACCGCGTTCGTCTTGACATAGACTCCTGCGCCGCATGCCTCGCAACCTGCCGATCGGGAACGGGTCGCTGCTCGTCGCGTTCGACAGCCATTACCGGCTGGCCGATTTCTACTTTCCGCACGTCGGGATGGAGAACCATGCGGCGGCGCGATTCCGTTTCGGCGTCTGGGCAGATGACGCGCTGCACGCGACAGACGACGTGCCGTGGCAGCGCACGCTGGAGTATCTGCGCGACACGCTGGTGACCGACGTTCAGTTACAGAACGACGCCATCGGATTGCGCATCCGCTGTTACGACACCGTCGATCCCGATGCGTCGGTCTATCTGCGCAAGATCGTGGTGCGCAATCAGCGCGCCGAGGCGCGCGATATCAAGCTCTTCCTCCATCACGAGTTCGGCTTGTATGGGAACCGCATCGGCGACACGGTCATGTTCGATCCGCAATCGGGCGGAATCGTGCAATACAAGGCCCGGCGCTGCATGCTCGTCAATTGCGATGGCGGCGTGACCGAATACGCGTGTGGCCGGGGAACGTGGGCGGATACGGACGATGGCACTTTGTCGATGCAGGCCATCGCGCAGGGAGCGGTAGACGCCACGATCGCCATTCCTTTACATCTCGAGGCAAACGGCAGCGCCACGACGTTTCATTGGATTTGCGCGGGAAAGACCGATGCGGAAGTGCGTGCGCTCGACGCGCGCGTGCGCGAAGAAGGGCCGGCGCACCTGCTCGCGCGCAGCGGGTCGCATTGGTATACGTGGGTCAACAAGCCGGGATTGAGCCTCACCGATCTGCCGGACGAGATCCTCGACTTCTATCGCCGCTCCCTCCTGGTCATCGCCACACAGTGCGATCGCCGCGGAGGCGTATTGGCGGCGAACGACTCCGACATCGTGTGGGGTCACAACGATCATTACTCGTACGTCTGGATGCGCGATGGGGCGTTCGTGTGCGATGCCATGGATCGCGCCGGGTTTCCTGAAGTGACGCGGCGCTTTCTACTGATGGCGAACGACGTCATCCGCGACGACGGGTATTTCCTGCACAAATACAATCCGGACGGCTCGCCGGCACCGCTGTGGCAGCCGTGGGTGCGCGACGGCAAGCCGCAATTGCCGATTCAGGAAGACGAGACCGCGCTGGTGATCTGGCTGCTGGCGCGTCATTACGAGCGCACGCGCGATCTGGAGTTATTGCGCGACGTCTATGCGCGGCTGGTCGTTTCCGCCGCCGATTTTCTGGTGCGTTTCCGCGATCCCGAAACCCATCTTCCACTGCCGAGCTTCGACTTATGGGAGGAGCGTTTCGGCGTCTTTACGTTCACGTGCGCGGCCGTATGGGCGGGATTGAATGCCGCCGCGGAACTGGCCAATCTCTTCAATGAACAGGAACGCCGCGCCACCTATCAAAAGGCGGCGGCGGACCTGCGCGAGGCGATGAAACGGCACCTCTGGCTCGAGGAAGAGGGGCGTTTCGCGCGCGGCCTGATCGTGAACGGCGATGCACTGGAGCTCGATCCGGCCGTCGATTCCTCCGCGTTCGCGACGTTCTACTTCGGCGTGTTCCCTCCCTCCAGTGCAATGGTGGAAGGAACGATGCGCGCCATTCGCGAGAAATTGTGGGTGCACACGGACACCGGCGGCGTGGCGCGTTATGAGAACGACGCGTATCACCGCATCTATGACGAAGAACAGCGCGTGACCGGCAATCCGTGGATTCTGTCGACACTGTGGCTGGCCGAGCACGTCATTGCCAAAGCAACCGATGCCGAGGGATTGCAGCGTGCGCTCGATCTGGTGCGCTGGGCGCGCGCGCGTGCGACGCCGTCGTTGATTCTCCCGGAGCAGGTCGATCCGCACGGCGGCGAGCCGTTGTCGGTCGCGCCGCTCACGTGGAGTCACGCACAGGTGATCTCCCTCGTGCACGGATATCTCGACGCATTGCATCGCCTGCGTTGACTTTCGAGCAGCGTGTACCTAGATTGTCCGGGTTCCCACCAGAGGATTCGGAGGAGTCGCAATGCCGGGTAAGGCCGACGTCATCAATGCCATTGCCGAGCAGGCAGGAATCTCCAAGAAAGAAGCGGCCGCCGCGTTCGACGCGTTCGTGTCGTACATCGCCGATGCGTGCCGGAGCGGCGAGCGCTGCGCGGTCCCCGGACTGGGCAGTTTTCACGTCACCGAACGGAAAGCGCGCGAAGGCCGCAATCCGCGCACGAAGGAACCGATCAAGATCCCCGCGTCGAAGAACGTGCGCTTCAAGGCCGGCAAGGACCTGCGCGATCTCCTGAACGTCGCGCCGAAGAAGCCGGCGAAAAAGAAGTAGCTCAGGACACCCAGGGACGCGGCAGAAACAGCTCCGCGTACAGATTGAGCGCGTAGCGGTCGGTCATGCCGGCGATGAAGTCGATGGCCAGGCGCTCCACCGGCTCGTCCGAGCTCATGTCCAGATACTTTTCCGGATGCGCGACCACGTATTCGAAAAGCGCGGTCAGGATCTTCTGGGCCTTTTCGAACTCTCCCCGCACGGCCGGGATGAGATACATGTTCTCGAACATGTATTTGCGCAGCGCGTCGAGCGCCTGCTCGACTTCCGCGCTCATGGAGATCGCGTCGTAATCGGTGGCCAGCGTCGAGCTGATGACGTCGCGCACCATGCGGTCGATGCGATCGCTGCCCTTCGTGCCGAGAGTGGTGCGGATGTCTTTCGGGATGTCGTCCTCGCGGATCAGGCCGGCGCGGATGCCGTCGTCGATGTCGTGATTCACGTAGGCGATGATGTCGGAGATGCGCACGATGTCGCCTTCGAGCGTCAGCGCGCGGGCCTTGGCGCGCTTGCGCAGGAGCTCGCCCTTCTCGCCTTTGGAGTGCTTGAGAATGCCATCGCGCACTTCCACGGTCAGGTTGAGGTCTTCGAGTTTCTCGACCACGCGCACCGACTGGCGGTAGTGATCGAATCCGCCGCGCACGAGCTTGTTGAGCGCGGCTTCGCCAGCGTGACCGAACGCGGAATGCCCGAGGTCGTGACCGAGTCCCATCGCCTCGGTGAGCACCTCGTTGAGGCGCAGCGACTTCGCGATGGTGCGCGCGATCTGCGTGACCTCGAGCACGTGCGTGAGCCGCGTCCGGTAGTGATCGCCTTCAGGCGCGAGAAAGACCTGCGTCTTGTGCTTCAGGCGGCGGAACGCCTTGCAGTGGATGATGCGGTCGCGGTCGCGCTGGTACGACGGGCGGATGTCGTCTTCCGGCTCCTCGCGATCGCGTCCGCGCGTCTCGGCACTCCGCGCGGCGCGCGGAACGAGCGTCTCGTACTCGATCCGCTCGAGCATCTCGCGGATGTTCATACGCCGAGCTCACCGCGCAGCACGGTCACCGCGTGGCCGCGCAGCTTCACGCGATCGCCGGCAAGCTGCACGTAAACGTAGCCGCCGCGCGGAGAGGCCTGATACGCGGTCATCTCCTCTTTGCCGAGGCGTGCGGACCAGTAGGGAGTGAGACAGCAGTGGGCGGAGCCGGTGACCGGATCCTCGTCGACGCCGGACCCTGGCGCGAAGAATCGCGACACGAAGTCGGCATTCGTTTCGGCGGCGCGGCTGGTGACGATCACGCCGCGCACTTCGATCTTCCGCAGCCGGGCATGATCGGGATTCAGATCGCGCACGACCGCCTCGGACGCGACCTCGACCAGATAGTCGAACCTGTTGCGGCCTACGTAGACGGGATCGCTGACGCCGAGCGATTCGAGCAGCCCTTCGGGTGGTTCGGAACGCGCTTCGGGCGTGGCCGGGAAATCGAGCTCGATGCGATCGCCGTGACGCGCGGCGGTCAACAAACCGCTCTTCGTGTGAAAGCGCGCGACGTCGGCCGGCGCGAGAATCTTTTCTTCCCACAGCGCATGCGCGCTCGCCAGCGTGGCATGACCGCACAGCGCGACCTCGGTGGCAGGCGTGAACCAGCGCAGCGAGAAATCAGAACCGCGCGGAAGCAGGAACGCGGTCTCGGAGAGATTCATCTCCGCGGCCACGTCCTGCATCCATCGCGCGTCGCGTTCCTCGTCCAGCAGGCAGACCGCGGCGGGATTGCCGCGGAATGCCTGCGATGTGAACGCGTCGACTTGCAGCAGCCTCAACTCAGAACCCGGAGACCTTCGCGGACTTGCCGTAGAGCCAGCGCACCACCGCGAATCCGAGCACGATCACGCCGAGGAGGCAGACGTCGCGATAGCGGTTGCCGTACATGGTCGGGTAGTGATTGCTGATCATGGTGAAGACCAGCGGCACGGACATGAACGTGTTGTGGCGCGAACGGAGGCCGGCCTGCGCGACCATCGCGGCATCGGGGGCCGTCCCTTCCTTCGTGGCCCTGATGATCTTCTGCTGATACGGCCAGATCACCATCCAGACGTTCAGCGCCATCATCGTGCCGAGGATCAGGCCCGCGTGGATGTACAGCGAACGTCCGCCGAACTTGCCGACGTATTCGAGGAACAGATAGACCGCGGCGAACAGCACCAGCACGATCGTGTTCGCGGCGAGCACGTTCTTCACCGACTTCATGACCGCGTTGTAGATCAGGAAGCCGACGATCAGGATCACCAGGACGATCGCCAGCCAGAGCCAGGGGTTGTTGCCCGGATCAGTCGGATCTTCGAACACGATCTTGGAGTGGTAGTAGATCAGGCCGCCGAGCAGGATGCCGGTCAGCCAGGTCCAGAGCGCGCCCCAGCGGAACCAGTACAGAGCGCGCGGCATGAGCTCGGGGACGACGACCTTCTTCGTCGGACCGTCGAGCGTTTTGGCGAAGTGAGCGTTGACCCAGTTGAAGAAGTAGAGATGGCCGATCCAGATGATGCCGGCGACCACGTGCGCCCAGCGCAGGAACAGTTGCAGGATGTCGTTGACAGTCTGAGGCATACAAATCTCCTCGTTGCCGAAAGTGGGGTAGCCTGCGCCGGATTATGAGTGAATTCGATCGAAAAGTCGCGATCGTCACCGGCGCCTCGTCGGGCATCGGCAAAAGAACGGCGGATTTGCTCGAAGAACGCGGCGCGCGCGTGGTCGCGTTCTCGCGTTCGGCGGGAACGGTGCTCGGCGACATCGCCGATCCGGCGGCGATCGAACGGCTGTTCGCGGAGACGGAATCGCGCTTCGGACCGTGTGAGATTCTGATCAATGCCGCCGGGATGATCGAGCCGCGGACGTTCGTCGAGACGCCGCCGGAACTCTGGCAGCGCACGTTCGACGTGAACGTACACGGGATCTACTACGCCTGCAGGCGCGCGTTGCCGTCGATGCTCGCGCGCGGCGCCGGTGCGATCGTGAACGTCGCCTCGATCTCGGGCATCGTCGGGCCGGAGAAGTTTCCCGGCTTCGTCGCCTACTGCGCGAGCAAAGGCGCGGTGATCTCGATGACGGAGGCGCTGGCGGTGGAGGTGAAGTCGCGCGGCGTGCGCGTCAACGCCGTGAGCCCCGGCTCGGTGGACACGCCGATGTGGGCGGCGGTCAGCGGCGGTGCGCCGGCGGACATGACCGCGGACGAGGTCGCCGAAGCGATCCTCTTTCTTGCATCAGACCGATCGCGGCCGATGAATGGCCAGAACCTGAATGTCTTCTCCTCCTGATATTCGTCCGACCTGGGCCGAAATCGACCGCGGCGCATTCGAGCGCAACGTGCGCGCGCTCGCGTCGCGGCTTCCGGCGGGCACGAAGCTGATCGCGATGTTGAAGGCGAACGCGTACGGACACGGCGCGGTTGAGCTGGCGCGGCGTTGCACGCCGGAGCACGTGGCGATGATCGGCGTGGCGTTGCTCGAAGAAGCGCTCGAGCTGCGCGAAGCCGGCATCACGCTGCCGATCCTCATCCTCGGGCCGCTCAGCGAGCGCCAGGTGCGGATCGCACTCAAGCATGACGTGACGCTCGGCGTCCCCGGTCCCGAGGAGCTGGAGCACGTGGTGCGGATTGCGCGGGAGCGGGATGTGTCCATCCATCTCAAGCTCGACTCGGGCATGGGACGGATGGGTGTGGTCGAGAGCGAGCTGCCGCATGTCGTCGAACTGCTTCGTTCCGCGCCGCGATTGCGGCTCGACGCGCTGTACACGCATCTCGCGAACGCCGGAGATGCCGGCGCCCCCTTCACGAACGATCAGATCGCGCGTTTCGACACGCTGGTGGAGACGCTGCGTGAAGCGGGTGTTGCGGCGCCGCGCCATCACGTCGCGAACAGCGCGGCCACGGTGCGCGGCATGACGCCCGGCGATTTCGCGCGCGTCGGGATCGCGTTGTATGGGGCGGAGCCTCTCGATGGCGTTCATGACAACCCCTCATCCGCCCTTCGGGCACTTTCTCCCCTTACGAGGGGAGAAGGCTACCCGGGAGACGAGTGGCCTTCTCCCCTCCGCAGAGGGGAGAAGGTGCCGCAGGCGGATGAGGGGTCCCTTCGCAGGCTCGAGCCGGTCATGCGCTGGCGCACCGCCATCGGACGGCTGAAGGAGTTGCCTCCCGGTCACGCCATCGGCTACGGCACGACGTTCGTCACGACGCGTGCGTCGCGCATCGCGACGCTCCCGGTTGGCTACGCGGACGGGTACCGCCGCGGCTTCTCCAATCGCGGCGAAGTGCTCGTGCGCGGAAAACGTGCGCCGGTGGTCGGGCGCGTGTCGATGGATCTCACCACCATCGACGTCACCGACATCCCGGACGCGGAGGTCGGAGACGAAGTGATCCTGCTCGGACGCCAGGGCCACGACGAAATCGCCGTCGAAGAGCTGGCGAGGAAACTTGATACGATCTCCTACGAAGTGTTCTGCGGAGTCAGCGCGCGCGTTCCGCGCATTGACCGCAGCTGAAGCATGATCACGATCCTCGACCGCATCGGCCGCACGTTCATCCGCCTGTTCGAACAGACCGGGTTGTGGTTCGACGCGCTCTGGCGGACGTTCACCTGGTCCTTCCGCCGCCCGTACGACTTCGGCGAATGGTTCCGGCAGATGGTGCGCGTCGGCGTCGACTCGATTCCGGTGGTCTTCCTCACCACCATGTTCACCGGCATGGTGCTGGGCCTGCAGACGTTCAGCGGATTCCAGCGCGTACACGCGGAGCAGTTCGTGGCCAGCGTGGTCTCGCTGGCGATGTTGCGCGAGCTCTCGCCCGTGCTCTGCGGGCTGATGGTGGCGGGACGCGTGGGGTCGTCGATGGCGGCGGAGATCGGCACGATGCGCGTGACCGAACAGCTCGACGCGCTCAAGGCGCTGGCGACGGAGCCGATCCAGTATCTCTTCGTGCCGCGCGTGATCGCCGGCATCGTCATGCTCCCGTTCCTGGTGATCCTCGGCGATGCGCTCGGCATCTACGGCGGCTATCTCGTGGCGGTGAAGCTGCTCAAGACGAACCCGGTGGTCTACAAACAGAACACCTTTCAGTTCCTGCAGCTCAGCGATGTCTGGAGCGGTCTGATCAAGGCCGGCGTGTTCGGTCTGATCCTCACCCTCACCGGCTGTGTGCGCGGTTACTACACGACCGGCGGCGCGGAAGGCGTGGGCCGCGCCACGACGTACGCGGTGGTCTCGGCGTCGCTGATCATCCTGCTCACCGACTTCTTCCTGACCAAGATCCTCTTCTGATGCCGATCATCGAGCTGCGCCACATCGACAAATCGTTCGGCGGCCGTCAGGTACTGCGCGACATGTCCATCAGCGTGGAGCAGGGCGAGTCGCTGGTGATCGTCGGCGGATCCGGCACCGGCAAGAGCGTGACGCTCAAGCACGTCATCGGATTGCTCAGACCCGACCGCGGCGAGGTGGTGATCGACGGTCACGACATCACGCAGATGAAGGATGTGGAGCTGAACGAGTTCCGGCGCCGCTTCGGCATGTCCTTCCAGGAAGGGGCGCTGTTCGACTCGATGTCGGTCTTCGAGAACATCGCCTTTCCGTTGCGCCGGCACACGAAGATGAGCGAGGCGGAGATCCGCGCGCGCGTCGAGGAATGCCTGGAAGACGTTCACCTGCCGAACGTGGAGAAGAAACGCCCCTCGGAGCTTTCCGGCGGCATGCGGCGGCGGGTCGGATTCGCGCGCGCCATCTCACTCAAGCCGGAGATCCTGCTGTTCGACGAGCCGACCACCGGTCTCGATCCGGTGATCAGCGACGTCATCGCGGACCTGATCGAGGAGATGGACGTGAAGCTCGGGACGACCACGGTCACGATCACGCACGACATGAAGGTGGCCTTCAAGATCGCCGACCGCGTGGCCATGCTGCACAAGGGTCACATCATCGAGCAAGGGACGCCGGAAGAGTTTCAGCGCTCGCCCAATCCGATCGTGCAGCAGTTCATCGAAGGGCGCGCCGCGGGTCCACTCACCGATGGCGACGATGCGGAAGTGGTTCCGGACCGCCGGTTCCAGTCGCGTACGCCGTAATTCTGGAGTGCGGCGGCCGCAGCCGCCGCCTTCAAAAAACAGTTCAGTCCTTGCGCAAGCGGGTGCGCGTTTCCGTCTCGGTGGTGGTGGTCTCGGTCGTGGTGGTCTGCGTTTCGACCTGCGACGAAGAGATCATCGGCTCCGGCGTGGTCACCGTCGTCGTTTCCTCCGTGATGATCGTGGTGTCCGCGGTCGTGTCGACGATCGGCGTGTCGGTCACGGCAACCGTGCTCTCGCTCACCGCGACCGTGCTGCGGTCGGGAACGGCGTTCACGTTCGTGTTGGTGCCGACGGCGGAGGCGTTGCCCGAGCCGGGAGCGGCGCTGCTCGAGTAGATGTTGCCGTCGCTGTCGATCACGGCCGGGCCGGGTGCCGGAACGACCGCTTCGCTCTGCGTGACCTGCACGACGTCATCGGTAGGCTCGGTCGTCGCCGTGTCGGTCGACGCGCACGCGCCGGCGAGAAGGAGTGCCGCGAATCCGGCCGCGGCGGCTGTGTTGCGCATCAGTCTTTTCATCATGGTCATGACTCCTGAAGTTTTGTCGTTTCCGAGGATCTGAGGTCGCGTCGTGCGACCGTGTCGGTACTCGGCAAGGCAAGAGCAGTGCCTAAGTTATTCGTAGCCAGCTGAGCTGCCCCGGCCTATCATTGCGACCCGTGGCCACGGCGCAGACCCTTTCGGTGTCCGACCTCCTCCGCGAGGTCAACCTCCAGCTCTATCGCTTCAACGACATCGCGGTCGAAGGAGAGGTGTCGAACTTCGTCCGCTCCGCCGCCGGACACCTCTACTTCACGCTGAAGGACGCGCGCGCGCAGCTCAAAGTGGTGCTGTTCACGACGCACGCGCGCTTCCTCCGCTTCCGCATCGAGAACGGACTGCAGCTGATCGTGCGCGGCCGGCTGACCATTTACGAGCAGAAGGGCGAGTTCCAGCTGAACGCGGTCGCGGCAGAGCCCGCCGGGATCGGGGCATTGCAGCTGGCGTTCGAGCAGCTCAAGAAGAAACTCGCCGAGGAAGGACTGTTCGATCCGGCGCGCAAGAAAGCGATTCCGATGCTCCCGCAGCGCATCGCGGTGGTGACCAGTCCCGCCGGCGCCGCCATCCGCGACATTCTTCACGTCCTCGGGCGCCGGTTCGAGAACCTCTCGCTGCAGATCTACCCGGTGCGCGTGCAGGGACCGACCGCGGGACGCGAGATCGCGACTGCGCTGCGCAATCTGTCGAAGTGGAAGCTGCACGACGTGGTGCTGATCTGCCGCGGTGGAGGCTCGCTCGAGGATCTGTGGTCGTTCAACGAGGAGGTGGTCGCGCGCGCGGTCGCGGCGTGCGAGATCCCGACCATCTCCGGCGTCGGCCACGAGACGGACTTCACGATCTGCGACTTCGTGGCCGACCTGCGCGCGCCGACGCCGTCCGCAGCGGCGGAGATCGTGATCCGCGCGAAGAGCGAGATCTGCACGCAGGTGGACACGATGACGCGGCGCGTGCGCCACGTCGTCGAGTCGCGCATCCGCAACTATCGTCACGAGCTGCGCCATCTCGCCTCGTCCGACCGGCTGGGCATCGTCGTGCGCCGCGTGGCGCTGGCGCGCGAGCGTCTGGAGCGCCGCCGCGTTGCGCTCTTTCGCCTGCTCGACGCGCGCGCGAAAACGCTGCGCCGCCGTCTCGAGGCGTGCAACGAGCCGCTGGCTCGTTATCCCGCGCGCGTCGTCCGCGAACGCCAGCGCCTGCGCGCGACGATCGCCACGCTCCAGGCGGTCTCGCCGCTCTCGGTGCTCTCGCGCGGCTACGCGATCGCGTTCTCCCGCACCCGCCGCGGACGCAAGCCGATCCTCGACTCCGCGCAGGTGAAAGTCGGCGAGCAGATCGAAGTGCAGCTCAAGCGCGGCCGGCTCGAGGCCACCGTCGACCGCCACACCCTCGGCGTCGAAAGTCTCTGGCCGGACCTTGGAGTGCGGTAGCCGCAGCTACCGCATTCGTATGTCTCCGCAATGGACGAACAGACAAAAGCGGTAGCTGGCGGCTACCGCACTCCAAACCTGTTATAACGCGCGCAATCATGGCCACCCGGCGTCCGAACGAGTTCGAAAAAGCCTTCCAGAATCTCGAGAAGATCGTGCAGCGGCTGGAAGGCGAGGAGATGCCGCTCGACGAGTCGTTGCAGCTCTTCGAAGAAGGGATCCGCCTCTCGCGGTTCTGCCATCAGCGGCTCGAGGAAGTGGAGAAGAAGATCGAGCTGATCCTGGCCGACGCGAAGGGACAGCCGGTCACCGAGCCGTTCGAGGATGAGGAGCTGCACGAGGACGAGGAACTCGTCGAGTGACGCTCGAGGATTACCTGCGCGAGAAACGCGCCCTCGTCGACGCAACGCTCCAGCTGCATCTGCCTCCCGCGGACACGAATCCTCCGGTCATTCACCAGGCGATGCGGTACGCGGTTCTCGGCGGAGGAAAGCGCATTCGTCCGATCGTTGCCATCGCAGCGGCGGAAGCGGTCGGCGCGAACGTCGAGCCGCTGCTGATGCACCTCTGCGCGCTGGAGCTGATCCATACCTACTCGCTCGTCCACGACGATCTGCCGCCGCTCGACAACGACGACCTCCGCCGCGGGCGCAAGACCACGCACGTGGTCTACGGCGAGGCGATGGGCGTGCTGACCGGCGACGCGCTGCTGACGGAGGCGTTTTCTTGGCTGGCGCGGCCGGTCGCGGGCATCGAGCCGGCACGGCAGCTCCGCGCGATCGCGGAAGTCGCGACCGCTGTCGACTCGACCGGCATGATCGGCGGTCAGGTCGCGGACATCGTCGCGGAACGCTCGCACGAAGCGGAGACGAGCGATCACGCGACGCTGCTGCGCGAGCTCGAATTCATCCATCGCAACAAGACCGGGAAGCTCTTCACCGCTTCCGTCATCCTCGGCGGACTGCTCGGTGGGGCCACGGATGACCAGCTCGCGGCGCTGCGACGGTATGCGGACGCGCTCGGTCTGGCGTTCCAGATCGTCGACGATCTACTTGACATTGAAGAGTCCTCTGCGACACTAGGTAAAACGGCCGGCAAGGACATCGAGCAGGGAAAGCTCACCTGGCCGGCGTTGCTCGGCGCGGACAGTGCACGCGCCGAGGTGCAGCGGCTGCTCGGAGAGGCCCTGGAGAACGCTGGTATGATCGCCGGCCCTGTGAATTACCTGGCGCCAATCGCGCGTTTCATCTGCGAACGCCGCCATTAGGCGCCCAGATTGGACACGATGCCCAGACTACTCGATTCGATCAATACGCCCCGCGACCTGCGGAAGCTCGACCGTAAACAGCTTCCCCAGGTGGCGCAGGAGATCCGCGACCAGATCGTCGATGTGGTGTCGCGCATCGGCGGCCATTTCGGCGGCAACCTCGGCATCGTCGAGCTCACGCTCGCGCTGCACTACATGTTCGACACGCCGCGCGACCAGATCGTGTTCGACACAGGCCACCAGAGCTATCCGCACAAGCTCATCACCGGCCGGCGGGAGACGTTCCACACCATCCGCCAGCACGATGGGATCTCCGGATTCTGCAAGCGCGAGGAGTCGGAGTACGACGTCTTCAACGCCGGCCACGCCTCGACTTCCATCTCGGCCGCGCTCGGCATCGCCGTGGCGCGCGACTTCCGCAAAGAGGATTACCGCGTCGTGGCCATCATCGGCGACGGCGCGCTCTCGGGCGGGCTGGCGCTGGAAGGCCTCAATCAGGCCGGACACCTCAAGCGCAAGCTGATGATCGTCCTGAACGACAACGACATGTCGATCTCGACGAACGTCGGCGCGATGTCGGGCTACCTCAACCAGATCATCAAAGGACAGCGCTACAACCAGGCCAAAGACCTGGCCAAGGGCGTGATGGACCGCATCCCGCTGATCGGCGGCAAGCTGCACGGGCTGGCGCACGACATGGAGCAGGTCCTCAAGAACATGGTCGTGCCGGGCACGCTGTTCGAGGAGCTCGGCTTCAAGTACCTCGGGCCGTACGACGGTCACGACCTGCCGCTGCTGCTGGAACTGTTCGAAGAGCACCGCGACTACGACGGGCCGCTGCTCCTCCACGTCATCACCAAGAAGGGCAAGGGCTACACGCCCGCCGAGAACAAGCCCATCTGGTCGCACGGCGTAAATCCGTTCGACGTGCTGACCGGCGAGGTGCCGAAGTCGAACAAGCCCACGCCGCCCCCGACGTACACGGCCGCGTTCTCGGACGCGCTGATCGCGCTGGCGAAGAGCGATCCGAAGGTCATCGCCATCACCGCGGCGATGCCGGAGGGGACGGGCCTGGACAAGTTCGCGAAGAACTTCCCGGACCGGATGTTCGACGTCGGCATCGCGGAAGAGCACGCGGTGACGTTCAGCGGCGGCATGGCCACGCAGGGCATGAAGCCGGTGGTGGCGATCTACTCGACCTTCCTGCAGCGCGCGTTCGATCAGGTCTTCCACGACGTGGCCATCATGGACCTGCCGGTCGTGTTCGCGCTCGACCGCGGCGGCATCGCCGGCGCGGATGGCCCGACGCACCACGGCATCTACGACATGGCCTACCTGCGGGTCTTTCCGAACATGATCTGCATGGCCCCGAAGGACGAGAACGAGTTGCGGCACATGGTCAAGACCGCGCTCGAGAGCGGTCACCCGACCTCCCTCCGCTACCCGCGCGGCAACGGCGTGGGCGTGGAGCTGGACGCGGAGCTGGAGGCGCTGCCGATCGGCAAGGGCGAAGTGCTGCGCGAAGGCGATGCCGCGACGATCTTCGCCATCGGCAGCGAAGTCTGGCCGGCCCTGCAGGCAGCGGAGACGCTGGCGAAGGAAAACATTAACGTCACAGTAATCAATGGTCGTTTCATCAAGCCTTTGGATGATGAATTGATCGCGAAATACTGCCTGCCCTATTCGAACGTCATTACCGTCGAAGAAGGATCGCTGGCCGGCGGCTACGGCTCGGCCATCATGGAGCGCTGCGAAGAGCTGGGCATCAAAGACGTCCGCTTCCACCGCATCGGCATCCCTGATGAGTACGTGCATCACGGCGCGCAGGACGTCCTCCGCGCGCAGCACGACCTGCACGCCGAGGGGATCGCGAAACGGGTGCGGGAGTTCGTGGGGGAGAAGAAGTACGGGACGCTCGGCGAGCTGGTGGACATGCTCGTGGATGTAGGAAACCAGATTCCCGACGAAGACCTCGAACGAATGCACGCCAAAGGGAAGGACTCCGACCACATCGACGAGTTCATCTCCGGGAAGAAGCAGCGCGCTGCCGCGAAGTGATGCGGAAGTTCTTCGTCGATACGTGGTTGATCATCGCTTCACTGGACCGCGATGACGAGCATCACGCCCATGCGCGCCGGCTCGGCGCATCGTTCAGTGGCATCGACCTCGTCACCCACGACGCCGTGCTGACGGAAGTGCTGGCGTTCTTCTCCGCGGAAGGGGGAAGGGCGCGGCGCGCCGCCGCCGACGCAGTGCGCAACATTCAGCAACAGTGGCGCGTGGTCCCGATCGATCGCAACCTGTTCAATGCCGGTCTGGATCGCTACGCCGCGCGGCCGGACAAGGGCTACTCACACGTCGACTGCATGAGCATGGTCTTGATGGAGAGCCTTGGCATCCATCACGTGCTCACCAACGACCATCATTTCGCGCAAGCGGGATTCACGCTCGTCAATCAATGAAAAAGCAGCGTCTCGACGTGGTCCTGGTCGAGCGCGGGCTGGTCGACTCGCGGTCGAAGGCGCAGTCGCTGATCATGGCCCGGCGCGTTCTCGTGAACGGGCAGTTCGTCGACAAGGCCGGCGCGAACGTCGCCGCCGATGACCAGGTGGCGATCGCGGAGCTCGAGCATCCCTGGGTCGGGCGGGGCGGGATGAAGCTCGCTCATGCACTGAAAGAGTTCGCGATAAATGTCGATGGAAAAGTGTGCGCAGATATTGGCGCATCAACGGGTGGCTTTACCGACGTGATGCTGAAACACGGCGCGAGCAAGGTGTACGCGATCGACGTCGGCTACGGGCAGCTCGACGCCTCGCTGCGCAACGATCCGCGCGTCGTCAATCGCGAGAAGGTCAACGCGCGCTACCTGCAGCCCGAGAACTTCGACGAGCCGATCGAGTTCGTCTCCATCGACGTGTCGTTCATCTCGCTGAAGCTGATCCTGCCGGCGGTCGCCGGTTTTCTGCGCGGCGAGCTGGTGGCGCTGATCAAGCCGCAGTTCGAGGTCGGCAAGCACGAGGTGGGCAAAGGCGGGATCGTGCGCGATGACGCGAAACGAACCGCCGCCGTCGAGTCGGTGGTCGCGTTCGCGCGAGGCGAAGGCTTCGCAGTGAAGGGATTGATCGAAAGTCCGATCAAGGGAGCGGAAGGCAATATCGAGTACTTAATGTACGCATCAATTGCGAACGGTTAAATATTCTCGTAATCCTTCCCGCCAGGACGCCGGCGCGACGCCGGTCAATCGCTCGTAGCGTTCCGTCGACAGGACCGAATACGCGGGACGCGCCGCCGGCCGCGGAAACTCGTCCGTCGTGACCGGCGTGATCGCGACGCCGGCGCCGCTCTCTTCGACGATCGCCTGCGCGAAGTCGAACCACGAGCACGCGTCCGCGTCGGCGTAATGCACGACGCCGCGCGCGACGTCCGACTGCTCCGCGGCATGCGCGAGGCGGATGATCGCCGCCGCCAGATGCGGTGTGTACGTCGGCCGCCCACACTGATCCGACACCACGCGCAGTGGATTCGTGCCCTTGCGGATCTGATTGCGGATCGCTTCCACGAAGTTCGGACCATGCACGCCGAAGAGCCACGAGGTGCGCACGACCAGGTGTTTCGCCGCGTGCGTGGCGGCCACTTCGCCGAGGAGCTTCGAGCGGCCGTAGGAGGACAGCGGCCGGGTCGCGTCCGTCACTTCGTACGGGACGGTACTGGCGCCGTCGAACACGAAATCGGTCGAAAGCTGCACGAGCAGCGCCGCGGTCGCGTTCGCCGCCGACGCCAACAGCTCGACCGCGGAGCCGTTGATGGCGTTCGCGAGGCTCTCCTCGCTCTCGGCCCGATCGACACTCGTGTACGCCGCGCAGTTCACGATCACCGACGGCGCGTGCGTGCCGACGACGTCGTTGACGCGGCGCGAATCGGTAATGTCGAGGTCGTTTCGGGTGAGTGCGACGACCTCCTCATCACGCGCGGTGAGTGCATCGCAGAGATCGCGGCCGACCATTCCGCCGGCGCCGGTGATGAGCCACTTCACGCGAACAGGAGATCAGGCGTGGCGGTCATCGGACGACTTCGGCAGCGCTTTGTCGTCCTTGTTTCCCTTGGAGAGGCCGTCGCGGAAATTGGAGATGCCTTCGCCGAGACCTTTGCCGAGCTGGGGCAGGCGACTCGCGCCGAAAATCACGACGACGATCACGAGAATGACGAGAAGCTCTGGCAATCCAAGACCAAACATGACGCCTCCAATGGGACCTGACGAAAGCGGCGGAAGTCTAACCCGATTCCTTCCGTTACCGCGACAGAACAGCGCCGCGGCGGAATGCGTTCCCCCGCTTGATACGATGCGCTCTCCAACATGCTCGATCTCTCCGGCCTCAATCCCCAGCAGCGCGAAGCGGTCACCCACGGCACCGGACCTCTGCTGGTCCTGGCAGGCGCCGGCTCCGGGAAAACGCGCGTCATCACCTACCGCATCGCCTATTTGATGGGCGAGATGAACGTCCGCCCGGCCAATATCCTGGCGGTCACGTTCACGAACAAAGCGGCCGCGGAGATGCTCCATCGCGTGGATCAGCTCGTGCCGCCAACCGGCGGGTATCGCCCGTGGATCGGCACGTTCCACTCGACGTCCCTGCGCATGCTGCGCCGCTATGCCGACCGCCTCGGATACACGAAATCGTTCGCCGTCTACGACACGTCCGATCAGATGACGCTGATCCGCCGCTGCATGCGCGAGCTGAACGTCAGCGACGAAGCGTTCCCGCCGCGGTCCGTGCTGACCCGCATCTCGCACGCGAAGAACGAGCTGATCGGACCGGTCGAGTACGAGAAGACCAATCACGACTTCTTCGGCGCGCGCGTCTCCGAGATCTATCGCCAGTATCAGAAGCGTCTGCGCGAGTTCGACGCGATGGATTTCGATGATCTGATCGGCAACTACGTGAAGCTGCTCGAGGATCACGAGGACGTGCGCAACGAGCTGCACGAGCGCTTCCAGCACCTGCTGATCGATGAGTACCAGGACACGAACAAGGCGCAGTACGTGCTCGTGAAGCTGCTCGCGGGAAAGCAGGGCAACATCGTGGCGGTGGGCGATGAAGACCAGTCCATCTATCGCTTCCGCGGCGCGGACATCAACAACATCCTCAACTTCGAACGCGATTTTCCGGGCGCGCGCATCATCAAGCTCGAGCAGAACTACCGGTCCACCGGAAACATCCTCGACGCGGCGACGGGCGTGGTCTCGAACAACATCGCGCGCAAGGGAAAGACGCTCTTCACCAGCGGCGGCAAGGGCGATCCGGTGCGTCTGGTGACCACCAGCAACGACCGCGAGGAAGCGCAGTTCGTCCTCGAGAAGATCTCGTCGCTGCGGTCCAGGTACAAGCTCACCGACTTCGCGGTGCTGTTCCGCACCAACGCGCAATCGCGGCCGTTTGAAGAAGAGCTGCTGCGCGCGAACGTGCCGTATGTGGTCGTCGGCGGCGTGAAGTTCTACGAGCGCGCCGAGATCAAGGACATCCTCTCGTTCGTCCGGCTGGCCATCCGGCCGCACGACACGCCGTCCATCGAGCGCGTGATCAACGTTCCGACACGCGGCATCGGCGATACGACGGTGACGACGCTGTCCGAACAGGCCGAGGCGCAGAACGTATCGCTCTGGACGATCATCGAAGGCGATCTGTCGTTCCTTCCGACGCGCGCGGCGAAGGCAGTGCGCGAGTTCCGCGAGATCGTGCACGACCTGCAGCGTGCGGCGTCGAATCCGATTCCGGATCTCGTCGAATACGTGCTCGTGCGCACCGGCTACCGGCGCATGCTGCAGGAGTCGCGCGATCTGCAGGACGAGTCGCGCATGGAGAACCTCGAGGAGTTGCTGAACTCCGCGCGTGAGTACTCGGAGGAGAACCCCAACGCCGCGCTCGCCGATTACCTCGACTCGCTCACGCTGATGTCGGACATCGATCGCGCCGAAACCGGCAAAGGCGTCACGCTGATGACGCTGCACTCCGCGAAGGGGCTCGAGTACAAGGTGGTCTTTCTGGTGGGGATGGAAGAGGGAATCCTGCCCCATTCCAACTCGCAGGAGCACAACGACGATCTCGAGGAGGAGCGGCGCCTCTGCTACGTCGGCATGACCCGCGCGCGCGAGCTGCTGTTCTGCACGCACTCGCACGAGCGGCGCATCCACGGCCGTTTTCGCGAACAGAGTCCGTCGCCGTTTCTGACCGAGATTCCGGAGGAGGCGATCGAGCGGGTACGGCTGGCGAGCTCGCAACGGTATGCCTCGCCGCAGCCGAGCTGGCGCGAGCGGCCGATCCAGCAGGGTTACAACCAGAGCTACAACCGCCGTCCGGAGCCGCCGCGCCGCGCGCCGATGCCTGCGGCCAAGCCTGCCGCTCCGAAACACGACTCCGCGAACGGCGTGCTGTCGTTCTTCCAGAACGCGCCGGTGCAGTTCGATCCGAATGCGATTCAGGCGGCGCGGCAACAACCGCAAACCGCATCCGGCGAGCTCAAGCGCGGCCAGAAAGTCCGCCACGAACAGTTCGGCGTCGGCACGATCCTCACCATGGAAGGAAGCGGGCCCGACGCGAAGCTGACGGTGTACTTCGACCGCGTCGGCTCGAAGAAGTTCGTGGCGCGATTCGCGAAGCTGACGCGTGTGTAGAAACGCTGGACGCGTGCTTGCAACGACGTGTGTTCATGCGGCACGTCGTGAAGCTCCGCTGGTGAGGCCATGCCAAAAACACGAATCGTCGACAACACCAACCGTCCCGCGCAGCCCGAGCCCGGCGAAGATCCCGCGGTGCAGGCGCCTGAGGTGCGCGAGCAGGCGCGCGAGGCGGGCGTCTCGCGAAAAGAGATCGACAAAGCCGAGCAGCGCGAGCGCGAACGGCAGACGGGTCAGTAGCTAGTGTGGTGTCTCGCAAATAGCTGTGCGTGATTCGGCGCGATGGAGGCTCGATGGCGAGCCGGCGCGACGCAGGCGATGCGGTGTCATCGTCGAGGAGCGGCGCCGAAGCAAGCGCGCCTTCAGTGCGTCGAAGAACGCATAGCTATTTGCGAGACACCACACTAGCCCTTCGCCACTTTCCGCCGCCGCGCGTGCAGGCGGTCGATGAGCTTGGTCGCGGTGCGCACTTGCTCGAGGATCTTCTCCTCCAGCCCCGCGCCTTTGATCTTGAAACTCTTGGCGCGGCGGAAGACGGCGCGGGCGCGGTCCTTCTCGCCGTTTTCGAGCAGGGCCATGCCGAGGTGCATGAGGTTCGTCGCGGTGGGTCCGAGGTCGGCGGATTTCGAGAGGAAATCGACCGCGCTGCGGAACTCGCGGCGTTTGAAGTGCACCCAGCCGAGTGCCGCCAGCGGAAACTGCTTGAGCTCCTTCGGCGAGTACTTGAGCGCGAGCTGGGCGCTCTCGAGTGCCTCGTCGAGATTCTCTTCCATGTCGGCGAGCGTGTACGCCTTCTCGAAGTACGCGATCGATTTCGCGTAATTCGACGTGTAGTCGCGCAGCATCTCTTCGAGGGCCGCGTTCGCGTCCTTGAAGTTGCCTTCGGCGCGGAGCGCCTCCACGAGCGTGGTGTACGCGGCCGCCGCGACCACTTCCGCGGGATGGTGCTTCAGCACTCGCCGCGCGACGGCGATGGCTTCACCGTTCATGTCCAGGTGCGAGCAGAGCAGCGCGTACGGCAGGAGAATGTTGACGTTGTCCGGCTCTTCCTGCGCGGCGCGGCGGTAGTGATCGAGCGCCTCCGCGTATTTGCCTTCGCTGGCCAGCAAGTCCGCTTGCGTCACGACCTGCGCGGCCGCGCCTTCGACCGGCACGTGTCCCGAAATGCCCTCGTAGATCTTGACGGCCTGCTGGTACTCCATCTTGTTCGGATTGAGCTCCAGCGCCTCCTGGAAGCAGTCGATCGCCTTGCGGTTCCAGTTGCGATCGAGATAGCAGAGGCCGAGGTGATAGATCGCTTCCTCGTAATCGGGATCGAGCTTCAGCGCGGCCTGGAACGAACGGATGGCGCGCTCGAGCTGGCCCTTCTCGTAAAAGATCGTTCCGAGAAGAAAGTACGCCTGCGGGATGGCCTCCAGCTGGATGGCCTTCTCGAGGAACTTCTGCGCGCGCAGCAGCTTGCCTTTGCGCGCGTAGATCGCGCCGAGGCTGAAGTACGGGAGGAACGACTCCTGGGAGATCTGGATGGCGCGGCGCAGCCAGCGTTCGGCGCCTTTGATGTCCTGCCGTTCGTGCAGCAGCACGCCGTAGAAAACGGCGGCGTCGAAATGATCGGGCTGCACTTCGATGGTGCGCTCGAGGTAGGCCTTCGCGCGATCGAGATTGCCGTCATTGAAGAACATCTCGCCGAGAAAGAACGACAGCTCGTAATTGTCGCGATCGAGGCGGAATGCTTCTTCGAGATGCTTCACGCCGCGCTCGGGATCGAACCCGTCGAAGGCCGCCTCGGCGTCCGCGACGAGCAGCAGAAAGCGCTCGCGTTTCTCGCCGCGGAACAGCGACACCATGCGGTCCTTGCGCTCCGTGAAACGCTGCTTCTTTTCGAGTGCGAGCATCTGCTCGCCCATCTTCGATTCCCACAGCTCGACCACTTCGTCGGAGGTGAGCAGGTTCTTCTTCTCGAGCAGTTCCTTGACGGAGAGCAGGCCGGTCTGATTGATGAAGATGGCGCGCTCGTGCTTCTCGACGGCGCTCACCAGCGAGCGGATCGTTTCCGCGGAACGCTTCACGATCTCTTCGATCGCGGAGACGCGCTCGAGCAGGTGCTCATCCAGGGAGAGGTCTTCCTCTTCCTCATAGTCCTCGAGGTCGTCTTCTTCGAATGAGGTGACGCCGGAGAGTACGAGCAGTTTGTTCTGGCAGCGAAAACAGAACTCACGCTCGTCGTCGTTGTACGCGCTGCAGGTCTGACAGAGCATTTTGGGTGCGGATTAGAACAGCGTTGGATGGGGATGTCATCCCCGGCAGAATCAGCGATAGTTGTAAAAGCCTCGGCCGCTCTTGCGGCCGAGCCATCCGGCATCGACCATCTTCACCAGCAGCGGACACGGCCGGTACTTCGGATCGCCGAAACCGTCCTGCAGCACACGCAGGATGGCCAGGCAGACATCGAGGCCGATGAAATCCGCGAGCGTGAGCGGGCCCATCGGATGGTTCATGCCCAGCTTCATCACTCCGTCGATGGCCTCGCGCGTGGCCACGCCTTCGTACAGCGCGAAGATCGCCTCGTTGATCATCGGCATCAACACGCGATTGGAGATGAAGCCGGGATAGTCGTTCACTTCGATGGGCGTCTTGCCCATCCGCTTGGAGAGGTCTTCGACGAGCTGCCACGTTTCATCCGAGGTGGCGATGCCGCGGATCACTTCCACGAGCGTCATCACCGGCACCGGATTCATGAAGTGCATGCCGATCACTTTCTCGGGACGGCCCGTGGCCGCGGCGATTTTCGTGATCGAGATCGACGACGTGTTCGAGGCCAGGATGCATTCGGGCTTGGTGATGCGGTCGAGCTGTTCGAAGAGCTGCGTCTTCGCGCCGAGGTCTTCGATGATGGCCTCGATCACGATGTCCGCATCGGTGATGCTTTCGATGTCGGTCACGGGACGGATCCGCGCCAGGACCGCATCGCGTTCGTCGGCGGTCATCTTTCCCTTGTCCACACCGCGCTGCAGGTTGAGGGTGATGGTGGCAATGGCCCGCTGCAGGATCGGCTCGCTGACGTCGACGAGCCAGACGTCCAGGCCGCTCGCGGCGGCGGTGTGGGCGATGCCGTTGCCCATGGTACCGCCGCCGATCACCACGATGTTTTTCATTCGGTTGCGCTCCTGTATCGTCAAATCGGGCAGACTCTATCTCACTTGGCGTAAGATCCCGGGTCCACGGATCGTCAACGTATGGCGCGAAAATGCTTCATGTGCGGTCGCGAAGTCACGGAGGGAATCCTCTGTGAGAAGTGCGACAAGCCGCGCAGGAAGTCGACGCCACCGGCTCCCGCTGCCGATCTCCCCGCTCCCGAAGCGGTGTTCTCGCCGGCGCCCACCGCGGCCAGCGCATCCCGGAAATCCGATTCAGGACGTCAGGCCGCGGCTGCCGCGCCCGCGATCGAAGAGGATCCGTTCCCGAAGGCCACCAT
>CAMPKJ010000013.1 GCA_946887105.1 uncultured Acidobacteriota bacterium
GGAACTTCTTCCTGAGAGCGAAGAGCTAACACCTGAGAGCTGCAGTGCAGACCACACAAGAACTGAGGCGACTCAGTTCCAAGGTGAAAGCCAGACAAATGGCAATCGAAGGAATCATTGGCAAGAAGGTCGGGATGACGCAGGTGTTCGCCGATGACGGCGCGCTGATCCCTGTCACCGTCATCCAGGCCGGCCCCTGCCTCGTGGTCCAGAAGAAGACCAGCGAGAAGGACGGCTACGACGCCGTTCAGATCGGCCTGGTGGAAAAGGTCTCGAACCGCCGCATCAACAGCGCGCTTCGCGGACATTTCGAAAAAGCGGGCGTGCAGCCCGTGAAGACGCTCGCGGAAGTGCCGTACTCCGGCGACGCGAACGTCGGCGACCGTGTGCAGGTCGACATCTTCAAGGCCGGCGACTCGATCGACGTCGTGGGCCAGTCGAAGGGCAAGGGCTTCCAGGGCGTCGTCAAGCGCCACGGGTTCGGCGGCGGACGCGAGTCTCACGGCTCGATGTTCCACCGCGCGCCCGGCTCCATCGGCGCGTCGGCGTTTCCGTCGCGCGTCATGAAGGGCATGCGCATGGGCGGCCGCATGGGCGGCGATCAGGTCACGGTCAAGAACCTCCGCGTGGCGAAGGTCGATGCCGAGAACAACCTGCTCTACATCCGCGGCGCCGTTCCGGGCGGCCGCAACGGCCTCGTCTACGTTCGCTTCTCCAACAACGGAAAGCGGGGTGAGTAACCATGCCGACCATTGACATCAAGAACTGGGACAACAAGACCGTCGGCTCGGTGGAGCTGCCGGACGAGATCTTCGCCTATCCGTACAAGGAGCATCTCGTTCACGAGGCAGTGCGCAACTACCTTGCGTCGCTCCGCCAGGGTACGCACAAGACCAAGGTCCGCTCCGAAGTGAGCGGCTCCGGCAAGAAGCCGTTCCGGCAGAAGGGAACCGGCCGCGCCCGTCAGGGCGGCGCCCGTCCGCCGATCCACCGCCACGGCGGTACGGTGTTCGGCCCGCAGCCCCGCGACTACTCGTACAAGATGAACACCAAGGAGAAGAAGGCCGCCCTCAAGTCGGCTCTCTCCCGCCGCGTGAAGGAAGGGAAGCTCGTCATCGTCAACGACATGGCCGTCGACGAAGCGAAGACCAAATCCTTCGCCCTGAAGATGGCCGGCATCGGCGTCGACGGGAAGGCGCTGCTCATCGACTCGCTCGAGAACAAGAACGCGGTGCTGGCCTCGCGCAACAACCCGAAGCTCAACTTCGTCGACGCCCTGCACGTGAACGTGTACGACGTCGTCAACAGCCGCTACATCGTCCTGAGCCAGTCCGCGCTCGATCGTCTGACGGAGGCACTCAGCAATGAACGCTAATCAGATCATCCGCCGGCCGCTGGTGACCGAGAAGAGCACCATCCTCCGCGAGGAGGAGAACGTCATCTCCTTCGAGGTGGACGGCAACGCGAACAAGATTCAGGTCAAGAACGCGGTCGAAGAGCTCTTCAAGGTGAAGGTCGAAGAGGTCCGCCTCTTCAACGTCCGCGGAAAAATGAAACGGATGGGCCGCTTCGTCGGCAAGCGCCGCGACTGGCGCAAAGCCTACGTCCGGCTCAAAGCGGGAGAGAAGGCGCCCGAGTTCGTCGAAGGCGTGTAAGGAAGCAGTTCCTCGGTTCCTCGGAGTCCCTCGGAGTTCCTCGGCGGATTCAACCTGAGGAACTCCGAGGAACCCGAGGAACCCCGAGGAACTCGTAACAACGAGCCGATAAAGAGAAAACTATGGCTACCAACAAATACAAGCCGACTTCGCCGGGCATCCGGTTCCAGTCGCACGCGTCGTTCAAGGACATCACCAAGACGACGCCCGAGAAGGCCCTCACCAAGGGCAAGCCGAAGACGGGCGGCCGCAACAGCAAGGGCCGTATCACGTCGCGGTTCATCGGCGGCGGTCACAAACAGAAGTACCGCGACATCGACTTCAAGCGCGACAAGCGCGGGATTCCCGCGAAGGTCGCGGCCATCGAGTACGACCCGAACCGCACCGCGCACATCGCGCTGCTGCACTACGTCGATGGTGAGAAGCGCTACATCCTCGCGCCGAACGGCCTGGCCGTCGGCACGATGATCACCGCCGGCGAGGAAGCCGACATCCTGGTGGGCAATGCCCTCCCGCTGTCGAAGATCCCCCTCGGCACCGTGATCCACAACGTCGAGCTGAAGGAAGGCAAGGGCGGCCAGATGGTCCGTTCCGCGGGCGTCGGCGCACAGCTGATTGCGCGCGAGGGCGACTGGGCCACGCTGCGTCTTCCCTCCGGCGAGATGCGCAAAGTCCACGTTCGTTGCTACGCGACGATCGGACAGGTCGGCAATCTCGAGCACGAGAACGTGTCGATCGGCAAGGCCGGCCGCACCCGTCACCTCGGCAAGAAGCCGCACAACCGCGGCGTCTCCATGAACCCGGTCGACCATCCGCTCGGCGGCGGTGAAGGCAAGACCTCCGGCGGCCGTCATCCGGTCAGCCCGTGGGGCCAGCCGACCAAGGGATACAAGACCCGCCGGAACAAGCAGACGAACAAGCTCATCGTCAAGCGGAGAACCAAGTAATGCGCTCACTGAAAAAAGGTCCGTTCGTGGACGACCACCTGATGAAGAAGGTGGAGACGATGAACCGCGAGCGCGACAAGAAGGTCATCAAGACCTGGTCGCGCCGCTCGACGGTGACGCCCGACATGGTCGGTCACACCATCGCGGTTCACAACGGCCGCAAGTTCACTCCGGTCTACATCTCCGAGAACATGGTCGGCCACAAGCTGGGCGAGTTCTCGCTGACCCGGATCTTCAAAGGCCACAGCGGCAAGAAAGTGGAGAAATCCGCCAAGCCTGCCGGCAAATAGCGGAGACGAACCATGGAAGCAACCGCAACTCTCAGATATCTGAAAGCATCTCCGCAGAAGGTCCGCCTGGTGGCCGACCTGGTGCGCGGCAAGAAGGTCGAGGAAGCGCTCAACATCCTTCGCTTCACGCGCAAGTCGTGTGCGAAGGATCTGGAGAAGCTCCTTCGCTCGGCGGTCGCCAATGCGGAGAACAAGGAAAACGCACCCGACGTCGACGAGCTCGTGGTCTCGCGGATCTACGTCAACGAAGGACCGCGCGAGCGGCGCATCCAGCCGGCTCCGATGGGCCGCGCCTATCAGATCCAGAAGCGCAAGGCGCACGTCACGGTGCATGTGTCGGATGAAGTCAAAGCGGTGAACGAGCGCAGCGGCGGCAAGGGCCGCGCCCGCGCCCGCAAATAACGGAGGCTACTTTGGGTCAGAAGGTCAATCCTTACGGTTTTCGGCTGGGCTTCAACAAGACCTGGCATTCGCGCTGGTTCGCGGGGAAGAACTACGCCGAGACGCTTCATCGCGATCTGAAACTTCGCGACGACCTCAAGAAGCGCCTCTCGCATGCGGGCGTGTCGGAGATCGACATCGAGCGTACCGCGAACAAGATGCGCATCAACATCTACACCTCGCGTCCGGGCATCATCATCGGCCGCAAGGGTGCGGAAGTGGACAAGCTGCGCGATGAGCTGCAGAAGCTCGTGAACGGCGAGGTCTACATCAACATCCAGGAGATCCAGCGTCCGGAGCTCGACGCACAGCTGGTGGCCGAGAACATCGCCACCCAGCTCGAGCGCCGCATCGCCTTCCGCCGGGCCATGAAGAAGGCCATGGAGTCGGCCTTCCGCTTCGGCGCGAAGGGGATCAAGGTTCGCGTGGGCGGCCGCCTGAACGGCGCCGAGATCGCGCGCACGGAGTGGTACCAGGATGGACGTCTCCCGCTGCACACGCTGAAGGCGGACATCGATTACGGTCTGGCCGAGGCGCACACCACCTACGGCCTGATCGGCGTGAAGGTGTGGTTGTACAAGGGCGAGATGGCCAAGGCGCGTTCGCGCCGGCGCGCGTAGTAGTCACGATCAGTATCCAGGAGAAATCGCATCATGTTGATGCCGAAGAAAGTCAAATTCAGAAAGCAGCAGCGCGGACGCCGCCGCGGACTCGCCACGCGCGGGGCCAAGGTCTCGTTCGGGGATTACGGGCTGCAGGCGCTCGAAGTGGGTTGGGTGACCGCCCGCCAGATCGAGGCCGCTCGTATCGCCATGACCCGTCACGTCAAGCGCGGCGGCAAGATCTGGATCCGCATCTTCCCCGACAAGCCGATCACCAAGAAGCCGCTCGAGACCCGTATGGGCAAGGGCAAAGGTGCACCGGAAGAGTGGGTATGCGTGATCAAGCCGGCCCGCATCCTCTACGAGATGGAGGGTGTGACGCGCGAGGTCGCCGAAGAGGCGTTCCGCCTGGCCGGTTCCAAGCTGCCGATCAAGACGCGTTTCGTGACGCGTGAGCAGACGGAGGTCGGTGAGTAATGGCCAGCCAGAAGACGATCACCACGCTTCGCGACAAGAGCGTCGACGAGCTCCGCTCGCGGGAGCGCGACCTGAAGGAGCAGCTGTTCAAGCTGCGCTTCCAGCGCGCCACCGGCCGAGTGGAAAACCCGATGAAGATGCGCCAGGTCCGGCGCGAGATCGCGCAGATCGAAACGCTCCTCAATGAGCGTGCGCGCACCAGCACCAACGCGTAAGGGAAGCAACACACATGGCAACGGAAAAGACAGAACAGACGGCGGACAAGAACGCGCGCACCAAGGTGGGCGTGGTGGTCTCCAACAAGATGCAGAAGACCGTCGTGGTGGCCGTGGAGAACCTGGTCAAGCACGGGATGTATCAGAAGTACATCAAGCGCACGAACAAGTTCCTCGCCCACAGCGAGCAGCCGGACATCAACATCGGCGATCGCGTGGTGATCGAGGAGACCCGGCCGCTCTCGAAGCTGAAGCGCTGGAAAGTCCGCGAAGTGCTCGACAAGGCAAGCTAGTGGAGCGGCGGCCTCTTCGGCCGCCGAACCAACGATCGTCGGGCGTAGAGCCCGCCGCTCCACAGGAGAAAAAGTCATGATTCAGATGGGAACAGTTCTTCAGGTCGCGGACAACACCGGCGCGAAGAAGATCGCCTGCATCCGCCTCCGCGGCGGATCGACGGCCGGCCAGTACGCGCGCGTCGGCGACGTCATCACCGCTTCGGTCAAGGAAGCGTCGCCGGACGGGACCGTCAAGAAGGGCGCCGTGGTCCGGGCGGTCATCGTGCGCACGGTGAAAGAGACCCGTCGCCGCGACGGTTCGTACGTCAAGTTCGACGACAACGCAGCGGTCCTCATCAACGACGCACGCGAGCCGGTCGGGACGCGTGTCTTCGGACCGGTGGCGCGCGAGCTTCGTGAGCGCAAGTTCATGAAGATCATCTCGCTGGCGCCCGAAGTCATCTAGGAAGCGAACGAAATGTACGGAAAAGCATCAGTCAAACAGAAAGAAACCGCGCGCTACAAGCCGCACGTCAAGAAAGGCGACTCGGTCGTCGTTCTCTCGGGCAAGGACCGCGGCAAGCAGGGCCGCGTCCTGCGCGTGAACGCGACCAAGGGCACGGCCATCGTGGAGCGGGTGAACTTCACCAAGAAGCACACCAAGCCGAACCCCTCCAAGAACGTGAAGGGCGGCATCCTCGAGCGCGAGTCGCCGATCAACGTGGCCAAGCTCCAGGTGATCTGCCCCAGCTGCAACGAGCCGTCCCGGACCGGATCTCATCGGAACGAAGAGGGAGAAGCGGTCCGCTTCTGCCGCAACTGCAAAGCCGATCTCGGCAAGTGACACGAAGTGTCATCCTGAGCCGCCCGGCGGCGAAGGATCTGATCAATCGACCAGGCTCGTACTACGCCGAGCCACTACAAGGAACCAAGATGTCAGCAAGGCTCAAAGAGCATTACCAGAAGGAAGTCCGCAGGAAGCTGCAGGACGAGTTTCAGATCAAGAACCCGATGGCGGTTCCCAAGATCGAGAAAGTGGTCCTGAACATGGGCATGGGCGAGGCCATCTCGAACGCCAAGCTCCTGGATACGGCGGTCGAAGAGCTGACCACCATCACCGGCCAGAAGCCGGTGGTCACCAAGGCCAAGAAGTCCATCGCCAGCTTCAAGCTCCGCGAGGGTCAGTCCATCGGCACGATGGTCACGCTGCGCGGCGACAAGATGTACGAGTTTCTGGACCGTCTGATCAACATCGCGCTTCCGCGCGTCCGCGACTTCCGCGGCGTGCCGACCAAGTCGTTCGACGGCCGTGGCAATTACACCCTGGGCGTTCGCGACCACCTGATCTTTCCGGAGATCGACGCGGGCAAGGTCGACAAGTCCAAGGGCATGAACATCACGATCGTCACGACGGCGAAGAATGACGAGCAGGCACGTTCGCTTCTTCGCGAGCTCGGGCTGCCGTTCGCGAAATAAGGGATACATCAATGGCAAAAACGTCAATGATCGTCAAGGCTGAGCGGAAGCCGAAATTTGCGGTTCGCAAGCGCAACCGCTGCAAGCAGTGCGGACGCCCGCGCGGGTTCCTGCGCAAGTTCCAGCTCTGCCGCATCTGCTTCCGTTTGCTCTCGCTCGGCGGGTACATCCCCGGCGTGACCAAGTCGAGCTGGTAGCTCGCTGACCGAATAACCAGGAGTCACAGAATGTCGATGACAGATCCAATCGCGGATATGCTGACCAGAATCCGCAACGGAATTCAGTCGCGTCACGAACGCGTCGAGATGCCGAGCTCGAAACTGAAGGTCGAGGTCGCGAAGATCCTCAAGTCCGAGGGTTTCATCAGCAACTACAAGGTCGTGGCCGAAGACGGCAAACCGCAGGCCAGCCTGCGCGTCTATCTCAAATACTCGAACGGCGAGTCCGTCATCCGTGGCATCGAGCGCGTCTCGCGTCCGGGCCGCCGCGTCTACCGCGGCAAGGAAGAGCTCCCGCAGGTCCTCGGAGGCCTCGGTCTGGCCATCGTCTCGACCTCCAAAGGCGTGCTCTCGGGCGCCGAGGCAGCTCGCACCGGCATCGGTGGCGAAGTGCTCTGCCAGGTCTGGTAAGGAGAGATTCCAATGTCTCGTATTGGTAAGAAAGAGATTCCGCTGCCGAAAGGCGTCGAAGTCAGCCACGTCGGCGATGCCGTCGTGGTCAAGGGGCCGAAAGGCAGCCTCTCCACGGCGGTGATCCCCGGCATCTCGATGTCGGTGGAGAACAACGTGGTGAAGTTCGAGCGCCGGGACGACGAGGGCAAGACCCGCGCGTTCCACGGCCTCATGCGCGCCCTGGTGGCGAACAACGTCAAGGGTGTGAGCGAAGGCTTCAAGCGCGAGCTCGACATCGTCGGCGTCGGCTACCGCGCCGAGGTCAAGGGGAAGGAAGTGGTCTTCCAGCTCGGCTACTCGCACCCGGTGAAGTTCCCGGTGCCGGACGGCATCGACATCACCGTCGACGCGAAGACGGGCCACATCACCGTGACCGGCATCGATCGCCAGAAAGTCGGACAGACGGCCGCGGAGATCCGCAGCCTGCGCGAGCCGGATCCCTACAAGGGCAAAGGCATCAAGTACTCCGACGAAGTGATCCGCCGCAAGGCCGGCAAGGCCGCGGGCAAATAAACGCAGCACTCATGAACTAGTGGGCCGGGTACTCATCTCGGCACAGAGGACAAGATGGATCAGGCAAGACACAGAGTGGAAGCGCGCGGAAGGATCCGGCAACGGATCCGGCGCAAGGTCTCCGGCACCGCGGATCGTCCGCGGCTGGCGGTGTACCGCAGCCTCAAGAGCATTTACGCGCAGGTGATCGACGACGCCAGCGGGCGGACGATCGCCTCCGCCTCGAGCCTGGAGAAGGACGCCGGCGCGAAGGGCGCGAATGCAGCGGCGGCGAAAGCGGTCGGTGCGCTCATCGCGAAGAAGGCCAAAGACAACGGCATCACGAAGGTCGTGTTCGACCGCGGCGGCTATCTCTACCACGGCAACATCAAGGCGCTCGCGGATGCAGCGCGTGAAGCCGGACTGGAATTCTAGGAGAACTCATGCAGCGTCCAATGCAGCGTCCAGGACAGGGCTCTCAGCGCGGCGAACGTCGTCAGGACGAGCGCAGCGAGAGCGGGATGATCGACAAGGTCGTCCACATCAACCGCGTGACGAAAGTCGTCAAGGGCGGTAAGAACTTCAGCTTCAGCGCGCTCGTGGTCGTCGGCGACGGCAAGGGCAAGGTGGGCTTCGGATCGGGCAAGGCCAAGGAAGTTCCGGCTGCGATCAAGAAGGGCATCGAGATCGCGAAGAAGAACATGATCCAGGTGGCTCTCAGCGGCACGACGATTCCGCACACGATCGTCGGCCACTACGGCGCCGGACAGGTTCTGCTCAAGCCGGCATCGGAAGGTACGGGCGTCATCGCCGGTGGTCCGGTGCGCGCGATCCTCGAGTCGGCCGGCATCCAGAACATCCTCACCAAGTCGCTCGGAACGGCCAACCCGCACAACGTCGTGAAGGCGACGTTCGAGGCGCTCAAGCTGCTCCGCACGGCCGAGCAGTACAAGAGCCTGCGCGGCGGCGACGAAGCGACGGAAGGAGCCGAGGCATGAAACTGCGCGCCTTCCGGAGCAAAGAAAAGAAGACCGGACAGAAGATGATCCGCATCCGCCAGGTTGGCAGCGGCATCGCCTGCCCGGTGGAGATGCGCGAGACCCTCAAGGCGCTCGGCCTGGGCCGCATCAACCGCGTCAGCGAGCGTGTGGACACCCCGTCCGTGCGCGGCATGATCGCCAAGATCCCGCATCTGGTCGAAGTCGTCAGCGAGTAAACGAATTCGAGGTCAACGATGGAACTCAGCAATCTGAAACCGAAAAAGGGCGCGCGGCACGCCAAGAAGCGCGTCGGCCGCGGTCCGGGCTCGGGACATGGCAAGACGTCCAGCCGCGGGGAGAAGGGACAGAAGTCCCGCTCCGGCTACAGCGGCAAGCGCGGTTTCGAAGGCGGCCAGATGCCTCTGCATCGCCGTCTGCCGAAGCGCGGCTTCACCAACATCTTCAAGAAGGACTACGCGGTGGTGAACGTCTCCGACCTGGAGCGTTTCGACAACGGCGCGTCGGTCGATGAAGCGATGCTTCGTCAGGCCGGCCTGGTCAAAGGCTCGCACGACGGCGTGAAGGTTCTCGGCGACGGCGAGCTCTCCAAGAAGCTCACCGTCTCGGCGACGAAGTTCTCGAAGTCGGCCAAAGAGATCATCGAGAAGGCCGGCGGTAGCTGCCAGGAGATCCAGTAACGTGCCGAACGTCGTCGATACAGTCCGCAACATCTGGGCGATCGAGGACCTCCGCAAGCGCGTGCTCTTCACGTTCGCGCTGCTCGCGGTCTACCGCCTCGGATCGCACATCCCGACGCCGGGCGTCGATCCTGTCGCGCTGTCGGAGTTCTTCAAATCCATGAGCGGCGGCGTGTTCGGCTTCCTGGATCTCTTCTCCGGCGGCGCGCTCAGCCGCCTCTCCGTGTTCGCGCTTGGGATCATGCCGTACATCTCGGCGTCGATCATCCTGCAGCTCCTGACCGTGGTCTGGCCCTTCCTCGAGAAGCTTTCGAAAGAAGGCGAGATGGGACGCCGCAAGATCAACCAGTACACCCGTTACGGCACCATCGTGCTGGCCGTCGTCCAGTCGATGGGCGTCGCGTTCTGGCTCAAGTCGCAGACCTCTCCGGGCGGCGCGCCGCTCGTTCCACCGCACATCCAGGATGCTCTCTGGGGCATGGGCTTCCCGATCCTGACCGTGCTCACGCTCACCACCGGCACCGCGTTCATCATGTGGCTCGGCGAGCAGATCTCCGAGCGCGGCATCGGCAACGGCATCTCGCTGATCATCTTCGCCGGCATCGTGGTCGGTCTCCCGTCGGCGGTCATCTCGACGGTCGGCGACATCCGCACCGGTGAGCGCAACATCTTCGGCATCCTCTTCCTGATCGTGTTCATGGTCGCCGTGACCGCGTTCGTGGTCTTCATGGAGCGCGCCCAGCGCCGCATCCCGGTGCAGTACGCGAAGCGCGTGGTCGGCCGCAAGGTCTACGGCGGCGCGAACACGTACCTGCCGCTGCGCGTGAACACCGCCGGCGTCATCCCGGTCATCTTCGCCTCGTCGATCCTGGTCATCCCGCAAACCATCGCGCAGATGATCAACCAGCCGTGGGCGCGTGCGATCGGCAATCAGTTGCAGATGGGCGAGCCGCTCTACTACCTGCTGCAGGTGATCGGCATCGTCTTTTTCGCGTACTTCTACACGTCGATCGTCTTCAATCCGGTCGACACGGCCGACAACATGCGCAAGTACGGCGGCTTCATCCCCGGCATCCGCCCGGGCAAGAGGACGTCGGACTACATCGACCGCGTGCTGACGCGCATCACCTTCGTCGGAGCGCTGTACCTGGCGCTGGTGTGCATCATCCCCGAGTTCCTCATTTCGGGCGTGCACGTCGCGCAGCTGCCGTTCGGCATCGGCGCGTGGCTCGACCGCATCCTGCCGCTGTGGATCACGGAAGGCATGGGGCTGAACTTCTACTTTGGTGGAACGTCGCTTCTGATCGTGGTCGGCGTGGCCATGGATACGATGCAGCAGATCGAGTCGCAGCTGGTCATGCGCCACTACGACGGCTTCATGAAGAAGGGCCGCATCCGCGGACGCCGCGGGTAAGGCGGGTATCGAAACTTGAAGATCATCTTCATCGGGCCGCCGGGCAGCGGCAAGGGAACCCAGGCGAAGCGGCTTGCGAGCCGCTTCGCCATCCCCCACATCTCCACGGGCGACATGCTTCGTGAAGCTGTGGCGGACGGAACCGAGCTCGGCCTGCAGGCGGCGCCGATCATGGCCTCCGGCGGGCTGGTGTCGGACGATCTGATGATCGGCATCATCAACGATCGTCTGGCCAAGCCGGACGCGCAGAAGGGGTTCATCCTCGACGGGTTCCCGCGCACCATCGTCCAGGCCGAGAAGCTCGACAATATCGTCGCTTCGGATGCAGGGAATGGGCATGGCGGCCTCCGCGTTCTTCAACTGCTCGTTCCCGACGACGCCATCGTCCGCCGCATCACGCAGCGACGGACGTGTGTGCAGTGCGGGGCGATTTACCATCTCGAGAACAACCCTCCTGCGAACGACAGCGTTTGTGATCGCTGCGGCGCGGAGGTCATCGCACGTGCCGACGATACCGAGGAGGCCGTGCGCAAGCGTTTGGAGGCGTTTCATCGGCAGACGTTGCCGGTGGCGACGTACTACAAGGCAAAAAGCATTCTTCGGGAAGTCGACGGGGTTGGTCCCGTCGATGAGATCTTTGAACGGATTACCACGTCCCTGACGTAGAGGCGCGAGGGAGATGCTCGATCGCATGAAGGGACCGACGTTGAAGAGTCGCGACGAGATCGCGGTGATGGACCGGGCCAACCGGATCGTCGTCGAGATCCTCGAGATGATGCGCGCGATGGTCAAGCCCGGCACGACCACGGCGCAGATGAACGCGATGGCGGAGGAAGAGCTGGCCAGGCGCGGCGCGAAGTCGCCCTTCAAAGGCTACGCTCCGATGGGTCTGCCGCCGTATCCGGCGGTGGTCTGCACGTCGGTCAACGATGTGATCGTGCACGGCATCCCCAATCGGGCCAAGCTGCGGGAAGGCGACGTCATCGGCCTCGATTTCGGCTCGATCTTCGAGGGCTTCGTCGGCGACGCCGCCATCACGGTGCCGGTCGGCAAGGTCACTCCGCGGGCGGACGAACTGCTGCGCACGACGCGCGAGTGTCTGGAGCTGGCCATCGAAGAGATGCGTCCGGGCCGGCACCTCGGCGACATCGGGGCCGCGGTTCAGGAACATGCGGAGTCGCGCGGCTTTCACGTGATCCGCGCGTTCGTCGGTCATGGAATCGGCCGCCGGATGCACGAGGAGCCGCAGGTCTACAACTACGGCAAGCGGGGACGGGGACTGGAACTGAAAGAAGGGATGGTCCTGGCCATCGAGCCGATGCTTTGTGACATCGGGTCGAAGCTGCGGTCGCGCATCGAGCGCGCCGGCAGCAACGGGACGATCCAGGACGTACGGACGGATGCCGACGGCTGGACTGCACGGACGGTCGACGGCGAGCTGGCAGCGCACTTCGAGAACTCGGTGGCTGTCACGGCAAACGGACCGTGGGTCCTGGGCAAGTAGGAAGTCAAAAAGGAAGGTATGTCGAAGGAAGAAGCGATTGAAGTGACAGGAACCGTACTGGAGACGTTGCCGAACGCAATGTTCCAGGTCGAGCTGGAGAACAAGCACAAAGTGCTCGCGCACATCTCCGGCAAGATGAGAAAGCACTTCATCCGCATCCTTCCCGGCGACAAAGTGCTGGTGGAGCTCTCGCCGTACGATCTGACGAGAGGGCGCATCACCTACAGATACAAGTGAGGCTCGGCAACGAGCCGAGGCGAGAGTGAAATCATGAAAGTCCGTTCATCAGTCAAGCGTATTTGCACCAAATGCAAGGTCGTCCGGCGTCAGGGCGTGATTCGGATCATCTGTGAGAATCCGAAGCACAAACAGCGTCAGGGCTAATCAGGAGCTATAGTCAATGGCACGTATCGCGGGTGTGGATCTTCCCCTCAACAAGCGGGTCCAGGTGGGCCTGACGTACATTTACGGCATCGGCCGTACGCGCTCGACGAAGATTCTCGAGCAGGCTGCCGTCAACAAGGACGTGCGCGTGAAGGACCTCACCGAGGATGACGTTCGCAAGATCCGTCAGATCATCACCGATGAGGGGAAGGTCGAAGGCGATCTGCGCAAGGACGTCGGTCTCGACATCAAGCGGTTGATGGAAATCAACTGCTACCGCGGCATGCGCCACCGCCGTGGGCTGCCCGTCCGCGGTCAGCGCACGCACACCAACGCGCGCACGCGCAAGGGTCCCCGCAAGGGCGCTGTTGCCGGCAAGAAGAAAGCAACGAAGAAATAAGGACGCAAATCCATGGCAACTGCTAGAGCACCCAAGGCGGGCGCACGCCGCGCCGGCACCAAGCGTAAAGAGCGGAAGAACGTTCCGCACGGAGTCGCGTCCATCGCGGCCACGTTCAACAACACCATCGTCGCGATCACCGATCCGATGGGCAACATCCTGTCGTGGTCCAGCGCGGGCCGCATCGGCTTCAAGGGCTCCCGCAAGGGCACCCCGTTCGCCGCACAGGTGGCGGCACAGAACGCCGCCCAGCTGGCCCAGGAGCACGGCATCCGCTCGGTGGATGTGAAGGTCAAGGGTCCGGGCGCGGGCCGCGAGTCGGCCATCCGCGCTCTCGCGGCGAGCGGTCTCGACATCAAGTCGATCAAGGACGTCACGCCCATCCCCCACAACGGCTGCCGCCCGCCCAAACGCCGCCGCGTCTGAGGCAGCACCGTAACCACGGTTTTTCGTCACGCCGAGCAGCAGCCGGCGTACACGCAACGCGCCAATGGTGGCGCGGGTGCGAACAACAGGAGGCACAGTGGCTCGTTATACCGATCCCGTCTGCCGGCTTTGCCGGCGTGAGGGCATGAAGCTGTTTTTGAAGGGTGATCGCTGTTTCAAGGACAAGTGCGCCATCGAGCGCCGCAACTACGCGCCCGGCCAGCACGGCCGCCGTCGCTCCAAGGTCCTCGGTTACGGCCTGCAGCTTCGTGAGAAACAGAAGGTCAAGCGCATTTACGGCCTGCTCGAGAGCCAGTTCCGGCTCTACTTCCAGCGTGCCGCCAGCCGCACCGGCGTCACCGGCGAGAATCTTCTCCGCCAGCTCGAGCTTCGGCTCGACAACGTGGCCTACTCTCTCGGCTTCGCCTCCTCGCGAGCCCAGGGACGCCAGCTCGTCCGCCACGGCCATGTCGAAGTGAACGGCAAGAAAATCAATGTCCCTTCGTACCAGGTGCGCAAGGGCGACGTCATCCAGGTTCGCGAGAAGAGCCGGAAGAACGATCAGATCCGCCAGGCCGTCGAAACGGCAGCGGGACGCGGCGTTCCCTCCTGGCTGCAGCTCGAGCCGGATGCGTTCCGCGGTACGGTGACGGACCTTCCGAAGCGTGAAGACATCCGCCTCCCGATCCAGGAACAGCTCATCGTCGAACTCTACTCGAAGTAATTGAACCCAGCTCTCAGCTCTCAGCTCCGGCTCTCAGGTCTCTTTCCTGCGGGTTGCGCGCTGGGGGCTGCGGGCTTTGAAGCGAGGAGGCCGCTCACATGATGTGGTCAGATTTCCAGAAACCCAAGAAGCTCGATTACGATCCCGAAACTCTCACCCCGAACTACGGGCGGTTCACCGCTCAGCCGTTCGAGCGCGGCTTCGGCACCACGATCGGTAATGCGCTGCGGCGCGTCCTGCTCTCGTCCATCGAGGGCGCGGCCATCACCGCCGTTCGCGTCGAGGGCGTGCTCCACGAGTTCTCGTCGCTCCAGGGCGTCGTCGAGGACATGACCGACGTCGTCCTCAACCTCAAACAGGTCCCGTTCCGTCTGCACGGTTCCGGTCCCAAGACCCTCTACCTCGAGAAGAAGGGCCCCGGTGTGGTCACCGCGTCCGACTTCGAAGAGGATCCGGACATCGAGATCCTCGACCCGAATGCACACATCGCCACGCTCTCCAAGGAAGGCTCGCTGAAGCTCGAGGCGCGTCTCAAGAAGGGCCGCGGCTACGTGGTCGCCGATCGCAACGCCGACTCCGACCTGCCCCTCGGCTACATCCCGGTCGACTCGATCCACTCGCCGGTCCGCCGCGTGAACTATCACGTCGAGGGCGCGCGCGTCGGTCAGATGACCGACTACGACAAGCTCATCCTCGAAGTGTGGACCAACGGCGCGGTCTCGCCGCAGGAAGCCATCAGCCTCGCCTCCGAGCTGCTCGGCGATCACCTGCGCATCTTCAGCGCGTTCGAAACCCGCATCGAAGAGCGCGAGGAAGCGGCGGCTCCGGAAGTCGATCCGCGCATGGCCGAGATGCTGGCCAAGCCGATCGAGGAGCTCGACCTCTCGGTCCGCTCCGCGAACTGCCTCAAGAACGCGAACATCCGCACGCTCGGCGATCTCGTGCAGCGCACCGAGCGCGAGATGCTTTCGACCAAGAACTTCGGCCGGAAGTCGCTCGACGAGATCAAGGACGTTCTCGGCAGCCTCGGTCTCTCCTTCGGGATGGCCCGTGTGCCGGCCGGCCGCGGCTACGACGCCCGCGACTAATCACGCGAGCAGGGAAGGGGTTAATCAATGAGACACGGAATGGCAAATCGCAAGCTGGGACGGACCGCCAGTCACCGCAAGGCGATGTTCCGCAACCAGCTCGCGTCGCTGATCGACAACGAGCGCATCATCACCACGCTGCCGAAAGCGAAGGAGCTCCGGCCGCTCGCCGAGAAGCTCATCACCCTGGCCAAGAACGACAGCGTGCATACGCGCCGTCAGGCCTTCGCACAGGTGCCGGACGACCAGCTGATCGCGAAGTTGTTCGACACGCTGGGGCCGCGTTTCTCGACGCGTCCGGGCGGCTACACGCGCATCCTGAAGCTCGGTGCGCGCCGTGGCGACGCCGCGGAGATGGCCATCCTCGAGCTGGTCGAGCGCTCCGCCGACAAGACCGAGGCCAAGGCCGCTGAGCCGGCGCCGGCGAAGGGTGGCAAGAAGAAGGCCGCTGCCGAACCGGCCGCGGAACCGGCCGCAGAGGAAAAGCCGAAGCGCACGCGCAAGGCCGCTCCGAAGGCGGAGGCCGAAGCCGAAGCGCCGGCCGCCGAAGAGAAGCCGAAGAAAACCCGCAAGAAGAAGGAAGAGTAGCCAGCGCGCTCTTCGCAAAAACGCCCGCCGCAAGGCGGGCGTTTTTGTTTGTGCTCAGAACGTCGCGCGCGTGCGGGTGATGGTCACGTCGCCGTCCTGAATCGTCGTCGCCACCGAGGCGTTGCGCGCGCGCTGCAACACCGCGCCTTCCGGCGGAAACGCGAACGTGCTGTCGCTGGCGATCGCTTCGACACGGCCCGCTGCTTCGACGTCGACGACGAGCTCCTGCACGCCTGCGCCGTTCGTCACCTGCCAGCCGTTCGCAAGACGGCCGCGATGGCGCGTGATCGGCGGAGGCACGACGCCATTCGTGCGCACGATCTTCCCGCCGCGGATGAACAGCGAGATGCGGCCGGCGTTGCGCTGCGAGGCGACGCGGATCGTCACGCCGCGCGCGGTGCGTTCGCCGCTGACGAGCACGCGCGGCAGGCGCAGATCCGGCGCGGGCGCGACGAATGCGCTGCCGCGGTTCCACGGCGTGAGCTTCGGATCGGCTTTCGTGAACGCGGTCACCTTCGCGAGCGGCTCGGTGACGTCGTACGTCAGCCACTGCGGCCGCGCGCTGGAGTCGTCGACGTAGTAGAGCGGGACGATCTGCGGCTTTTCTTTCGTAAACGTCGGCTGCAGCAACGCGACCACCGCGCAGACGATCGCCAGCGCCAGCGCGGCCATGCCGTTGCGCGCGCGTGCGAAGAGCGGCGCGACGAGCGTCGTGAACACGCCTGCAATCAACGCGATCGCCGTCATCAGTCCGCCGCCGAGAGCCTCGTAGATCATGATCGCGATCGGGAAGATCACGATCGCGGCAACGGTCGCGGCCACGCTGCTGGTGACCGTTTCGTCCGCGCGTGCGAGAGCGCAGATCGTCACCGCCAGCGCCGGCACGATCATCAGATAGGCGGCGCCGGGCAGCGCGACGGCGAGTGCGATCCCGATGGCGTGCCACACGATGGCCACGCCGTACAGCATCCCGCGCGGATCATTGCGGCGGTTGAGCAGCGTGGCCGCGAAGAGCGCGGCGGCGATGCCCACCAGCGCCATCGCGGCGATGCTCGCCAGCGGGCGCGCGACCCAGTTCACGTCCGCGCTGCGCAGGCGCACCAGCCAGGCCATGCCGGCGCCGCCGAGCGCCGCGAACACGATTGCCGCGAACGTGGCCAGCACGCCGAGCGTCATCGATCGCGGCGGCGTCTTGCGCGCCGCGATCAGCAGCGCGATCAGGCTCACGATCGCGATCCAGAGCGTCCATTCCTGCGGCCACCAGATCACGAACAGCTGCAGCACGTCGAAGTAGGTCGCATCGGTACGGCTGCGCGCGGCGAGATCGGCGTCGCCGAGCGCGCGCACGGTCGCCAGCGCGTGATCGCCTTGATGCTGGAGCGTGCGCGGGCTGGCGTGCGCGAGGTCGTCGAGCGGCGTGTGGTACCAGCTCACGCCGCCGATCGCGGCGAAGTTCACCGCTGCCTTGCCGGCGCGCTTGAACACCGTCACGTCGGTGTCGTTCGGCAGGAGCGTGTAGATCGCGTAGAAGAACGAGCTCGCCTGCGGCCGCGGCAGTGCGGCGGCGAGATGCCGGATCAGCCAGCGATTGCCGCGGCTGGTCTCGAAGAGATTGCTCGCGCCGTACGTGCCGCGCATTTCGAAGTTGACCACCACGCCGACATCGCGCATGAGCGTTTCATCAGCGGCGAACGCCTCCGCGCCGAGAAGACCGGCTTCTTCGCCGTCGGTGAGGAGGAACGCCACGCGGTTGACGAGCTTGTCCTTGCGGATCGCGCGTGCCACTTCGAGCAGCGTGGCCACGCCCATGCCGTCATCCGACGCGCCGGGACCGGCCGGAACGGAGTCGTAGTGCGCGACGAGCAGGATCGTGTCCCCGTCGCGGGCAGCGGGAGCGCGGGCGATGAGGTTCTCGACCATCGCGCATTGCGCGTTGCCGTTGCACGCGAAGCGGCGCTGAACGCTGGTCGCGTAGCCGAGCTCGCGGAAGCGCGCTTCCAGCCGCTGGCGGATGCGGATGTTTGCCGCCGAGCCGACCGGATGGGGAACGCCTTCGGCGAGCAGCGCGCGGAGCTCGGTCATGGCCCGTCCGGCCGAGAACGCGTTCTCCGGCGCGTTCGCATCGCGCGGCGGCGGCCCCTCGGCCCGCCAGATCGCCAGCGCCAGGACCAGAATGAGCGGAAGAGCGACGGTCAGGGCGCGGCGCATGTGCGGCGATTCTACGCAACCTTGGACGCTGCGCATCCGTACGTAACTGCACACGGAGGATTCTCATGCGCACGTTGCTCGTCGCTGCCACACTCTTCGCCGCGGTTACGGCCGGCGCCGCCGAGCTGTCCGAGACCATCGACCGCACCTTCGATGTCCGCGCCGGTGCCGATTTCGTTCTTTCGAATGTCAACGGCAGGATCACCATCACCTCGTGGGATCAGCCGAAGGTGCGCGTGATCGCGCGCAAGGAAGTCGAGGGCGATCGCGACGAGATCAAGAAAGCGTTGGCCGAGCTGCGCGTCGAGATGCAGCCGCGCAACGGCGGCCTGGTGGTCACGACGCGCTATCCGAAAGACCAGGAAGGCATCTCGTCGATCTTCTCCTGGCTGGCGGGCGATCACATCGATGCAAACGTCCGGTACGAGGTCACCCTGCCGCGCACGATGAACGTCGACGTGAGCAACACGAATGGCGGCATTCATCTGACCGGCGTGGCCGGCAAGCACGAGCTCGAGACCACCAACGGCAAGATCGAAGTGGAGCGCTGCTCCGGCTCGCTCGACGCCTCGACGACCAACGGCGCCATCAACGCCGAGCTCCTCGACGTCGCGCCCGGTCATTCGCTGAGCTTCGAGACCACCAACGGACCGATCAAGCTGGCGTTGCCGGCCCGCGCCCGCGCCAGCCTCGACGCCTCGACCACCAACGGCTCGATCAACAGCGACCTGCCGGTGGCCACGACGCGCACGAGCAGCAATTCGCTGCGCGGTACGATCAATGGCGGCGGAACATCGCTGCGCATGCGCACGACGAACGGCGGGATCACGATCAAGAGCGTCAGCTGACTAATGAAGGGCGCGCCGCGTGTGATGCGCGTGCACGTGATGCGCGTGTACATCGCGACACACGCGGCCGCGCGCGCGCCGCAGCACCATCACGATCGCCGGCACGTTCAGAAAGCGGAACAGATCCACCGGCGCGGCGGGGATGAGGCTCATCGTTGCTGCGAGCAAGGCTTCACGCGCCAGTCTCATGCCTGTTCGAAGTACCGCTTCCTTTCCCAGTCCGTGACCGCGGCATCGAACTTTCGCTGCTCGGTGCGGAAGAAGTGCAGGTAGTGCTCGATCACGTCCGCACCGAACGTTTCACGCGCAAACATGCTTCCATCCAGCGCCGCGATCGCTTCGGGAAGCGAGTGCGGGACCTGCGGCAGGTGCTGCGCGCCGTACACGTCCCCTTCGAACGCCTCGGGTGGCTCGATTCTGTTGGCGATGCCGTCCAATCCTGCGGCGAGCGTTGCCGCAAAGGCGAGGTACACATTCGCGTCCGCGCCTGCGGTGCGGCATTCGATGCGCAGGGACGAGCCATGTCCGACGATGCGAAAGCCGGCCGTGCGATTGTCGTAACACCACGCGATGCCGGTCGGCGCGAACGAGCCCGCGACGTAGCGTTTGTACGACGCCGGATACGGCGCGAAGAACGGGAAGAGCTCGCGGATGTGCGCCATCCATCCGCCGAGGAACCAGCGGAACGTGTCGGAGCACTTGATCGGGCCGAGCGATTGGTCCCCTTTGAATAGCGGCTCGCCGTCCGGACTCCACAGGCTCGCGTGAATGTGGCAGCTCGAGCCGGCGTAGCGCTCGTCCCACTTGGCCATGAACGTGACCGACTTGCCGTGCTGCCACGCGATCTCCTTCGCCGCGTGTTTGTAGATCGTATGGCGGTCCGCCATCTCCAGCAGCTCGGCGTAGCGCAGCCCGATCTCCTGCTGTCCCGGTCCCCACTCACCCTTCGATGACTCGACCGGGATGCCGGAGCGTTCCAGATGGCGGCGGATGTCGGCGATCAGGAACTCTTCCTTCGTGCCCTGGAAGATGTGGTAGTCCTCGATCAGGCGGCCGATCGGCTCGAGATTGATGAAGCCTTTCTTCGCCACGTCCTCGTACGAATCCTTGAACACGTACAGCTCGAGCTCGGACGCCCCCATGGCGACGTAGCCCTGCTCCGCGGCGCGCGCGATCTGTTTGCGCAGGATGTTGCGCGGCGCGTACGGCACGAGCGCGTCGCGTTCTTCCTCGTACACGTCGCACAGCACCATGGCGGTGCGGTCCAGCCACGACACGACGCGCAGCGTGTTGAAATCGGGCACGGGACGGAAGTCGCCGTAGCCTTTCGCCCAGCTGGTGAACTGGTAGCCCTGCACGGGATCCATATCCATGTCGCACGCGAGCAGGTAATCGCATGCATGGATCTCGCTCTGTTCGATGAAGAAACGTCCGACGATGCGCTTGCCGACCAGGCGGCCGTACATGTCGGGGAACACCACCAGCACGGTCTCGATGGCGCCGTCTTCGACGAGGCGTTTCAGTTCGGTGAGATCGATCATGTCGGGTCCTCGGAGTTCCTCGGGTTCCTCGGAGTTCCTCGGCCGGTCTCGTTTCCTCCGAGGAACTCCGAGGCACCGAGGAACCCGAGGAACTCCATCATGTGATGTCGATATACACGGTTTTCCACTCCGTGTAATGGTCGAGTGCCTGCAGGCCGAGCTCGCGTCCGAGGCCGCTGCGCTTCACGCCGCCGAACGGCGCTTCGAGATGGACGCTGCTGCCGGAGTTGATGGAGAGGTTGCCGGTCTGCACCGCGCGCGCGACGCGCATGGCCCGTCCGATGTCGCGCGTCCAGATGGATCCGGAGAGTCCGTACAGCGAGTCGTTGGCCATGCGCACGGCCTCGGCTTCATCCGCAAACGGCATCACCGCGACCACCGGTCCGAAGATCTCCTCGCGCACGATGGTCATCTCCGGCTTCGCATCGAGGAACACCGCTGGCCGCAGATAGGAGCCGCGTCCTTCCGGAGCGTCGCCGCCGCACGCGAGCGTTGCCCCTTCGCTGCGTCCGCTGGCGATGTATTTCATCACGCGCTCCCGATGCGCGCTGGTGACGAGCGGCCCCATCTCCGTCTTTTCGTCGAGCGGATCACCAACGGCGATCGAGTTGAATTTCTCGATCAGCGCGCGCGAGAAGCGGTCGTAGATCGAGTGCTGCACGAAGATGCGGCTGCGCGCGCAGCAGTCCTGACCCGCGTTGCCGAGAGCACTCGATGCAGCAGAGGCGACGGCACGGTCGAAATCGCAGTCGTCGAAGATGAGGTTCGGCGATTTTCCGCCCAGCTCGAGGGAGACGCGCTTGATGTCGTCCGCGGCGAGCCGCATCACGTTCATCCCCACCTCGGTCGAGCCGGTGAATGCGACTTTGCGCACCAGCGGATGCTTGATCATCGCTTCGCCGACTTCCGGTCCCGAGCCGGTGACCACCGTGAATACGCCCTCGGGGATTCCGGCTTCGAGCGCGAGCTGCGCCAGGCGCATCGCCGTCAGCGGCGTCTGTTCCGCGGGCTTGAGCACGACCGTGTTGCCCATCGCCAGCGCGGGCGCCGATTTCCACGACGCGATCGCGATCGGGAAGTTCCACGGCACGATGATTCCGCAGACGCCGACCGGTTCGCGGAACGACAGCAGCACGCCCGGCGCCGCGCCGGGGATGGTCTGGCCTCCGACTTTGTTCGCGGCGCCGGCGTAGTACTCAAAGACGTTCGCCGCCAGTCCGGTTTCATCGCGCGATTCCGCGATCGGCTTGCCGACGTTGCGCGATTCGAGCTTGGCCAGTTCGTCCGCGTTCTCGCGGATCAGCGCGGCCAGCTTCGTGAGCAGCCGCGCGCGATCGCGGGTGTTGATCCGCCGCCATTCCCCGGTGAACGCGCGCTGGGCGTTGCGCACCGCGGCGTCGACGTCGGCCGCATTCGCGCGGGGAACGGTCGCGAAGGATTCGCCGGTGGCGGGCTCGATGAGGGTGGTGGACATCGTTGGCGGCCTCCTGCTAATCCGGTGCCGGTAGGTCCGTCACCGGCTCTCCCTGCATCGTGTGCCACGCGATCGCTGCCAGCACCACCGCGGCGCCCGCGATCGCGAAGCGCGATGGCTGTTCGCCGAGGAACAGCAGCACCCAGATCGGATTCGCGACCGGTTCGAGCATGCCCGTGAGCGAGGCCTGCGTGGCGGTCACGTGTTGCAGGCCTTTCACGAAGAACGCGTACGCGAGGCCGATCTGGAAGACGCCGAGGAAGAGCAGAGCGAGGAACGAGCGAAGCGAGAGCGAGAGATCGTTGGCGACGAACGGCAGCAGCGCGATGGCGATGGCGACGTTGCCCCACGTCACGGCGGCACGCGACGCGTCGTGCTCGCGGCGCAACGCCAGGATCAGCATCGCGAAGAAGACGCTCGAGAGCAGCGCCATCGCGTTGCCGGCCATGCCCCGCGCCTCGAACTTTCCGACGAAGAACAGCGCCATCCCGCCGAGCGCGAATACGATCGCGATCACGTCGCGGCGGCGCATCGGCTCGCGCAGCACGAACGGCGAGGCGAGCAGCACCCACACCACGCCCGCGTACTGCAGGAAAATCGCGTTGGCCGCGGTGGTCCACTTCGTCGCGATCACGAAGAATGTGAGACACAGGCCGTACGCCACGATCGCCGCGAAGAACGCCGGCGTGCGATGGAACCGCGTGCCGCCGCGGCGGAAAATCAGGAACAGCGTGATGGCCGCGAAGACGGAGCGATAGAACGTCACCTTCAGCGGCGGATCATCGATCGCCTTGATGCCGATGCCGCCGGTCGACCAGAGCAATGCAGCGATGACGATGTAGAGGATGCCGAGACGGCGCGGACTCACGGGCGCGTACTGTAGCGAGAACGGCCTCGATCATCTAGTTCGCGATGTAGGGTCCACGCTCCATCTGCGCGCGGAGATCGCTTTCCGGTGCGGTGGAGCAGGGGAGCGGCTCTTCGGGCAGCGGAACGACCAGCGCGCACTCGCGGACGATCTCGGCCAGCATGCCGATCTCCAGCGGTTTGTTGAGCACGGCGGAGACGATGTCGGGGTCGAGATACCCATCGTTCTTCGGATCGCGCACGGCCAGGATGAACGTGGTCGCATCCGGCCGCCGTTCGGCAAAGCGGACGATAAATGTTTCCCCTTCCGCGTTCGGCATGTCCATGTCGACCACCGCCATCGCGTAGTCGCATTGCGTCGCTTTTTCGAGCGCCTCCCTCGCGTTCACGGCCGTGTCCACTCCCACCGGCTGATGGCGAAGGATGGTGAACATCATCGCGCGCAGCGCGTCGTTGCTCTCGACGATCAGCACTCTCGGTTCATCGCTCATGAACTGGGTCGAATCTCAAAACACATGCCACGGCGCTCAGTTTGCCTCCTTCGGCGGCGCGCTGGGATGCTGCGGAATGTCGTGACAACTCTCCAGCTGTTCGCGCCGTTCCGTCGCCTCCAGGCAAGCCGCGACCGTGTCGACGAGCAACTCGATGTCGAACGGCTTCTGGATCGTGCCGATCACGAAGCTCGTATCGAATCTCCGCTGCTCGAGGCCGGCGGTGAGCACGAGCACCAGCGGGCGCGTGGCCGGTGGCATGCGGCTGATGTGTTCGAGCACTTCGTAGCCGTTCATGCGAGGCATCATCAGGTCGAGCACGACCAGCGCGTAGCGGCACGCTGCCAGATGCTCGAGCGCATCGACGCCGTTTCGCGCACTGTCGACCGGCAGCCCGCGGCGCCGAATGACCGTCATCAGTAAAGCGCGAATGGGATCATCGTCATCGACGATGAGAATTCGTTTTTCGAGTCGCATGCCCGCACACGCCGCCTCCGCTGGCCGACGCCAAATAAATTGTGACCAGCAATTTACGCGCCGTCTTATCTATTTGACGAGACGGGAGATGGCGCGGAACTCGTCCGTACCCGCGGCGACCGTCAGCTCGAACAGCGCCATCTCGGTGGAGGTCCGCTTCGCGCCATCCGAGGCCATCCGCTGCAACGCGATCTCGCGGTTTTGCGCCGTGCGCGAGGAAGCCGCATCGGCGATTACGCTGACTGCAAAGTCGCGCGCCAGCAGGTCCTCGACAGTTTGGTAGACGCAGACGTGCGTCTCGACGCCGGCGATCAGAATCTGCGTGCGCCCCAGCGCCGCCAGCCCTGCTGAGAACGCCTCGCAGCCGTACGCGGAGAAGCACGACTTCTCGACCGGTGCGTAGCCGCCCGTTGCCTCGAGTGCGCGGCGCACGCGATCGACGGTCGGCCCCAGTCCCTTCACGTATTGCTCGGTGAGGAGCACCGGCACGCCCAGGATGTGGCAGCCGTGCACCAGGCGCTCGAGGTTGAGGATGACGTTCGCCGAGCCGTCGATGACCGGCATCAACTTTTCCTGGACGTCAATGATGACCAGCGCTGTGTCGTCGCGATGCAGTTTCATGGCTTTCATACCACCCGATGCAGCGGCTCCGAGCCGCGGAGAAACAGGAGCACGTTCGTCGCCGCGAGGCGCGCCATCGCATTCCGCGCCTCCTCGGTGGCCGATCCGATGTGCGGCAGGAGCACCACATTCTTCATCGACAGCAGGCGCGGATGCACGCGCGGCTCGTGCTCGTACACGTCGAGACCCGCGCCGCGGATCGTGCCGCGCTCGAGCGCATCGCAAAGCGCTTCCTCGTCGACCAGCGGACCGCGCGAGGTGTTGATGAGATACGCATCGCGTTTCATCTTCGCCAGCGCGGCGGCGTCGATCAGATGATGCGTCTCCTGCGACAGGGGCACGTGCAGCGACACGATATCGCTCGTGGCCAGGAGCTCATCGAGCGAGTCGCCGCGGCGCGCGCCGATGATCTCCATGCCGAATGCGCGCGCGCGATGCGCCACCGCGCTGCCGATGCGGCCCATGCCGATGATGCCCAGCCGCTTTCCCTGCAGCGACGCGCCGAGAAAGGCGAGCGGTTCCCACTCGCAGCGGCCGGTCGCGCGCAGTTCCGCATCGCTTTCCACGATGCGCCGCGTGATCCCGAGGATCAGTGCCATGGTCAGGTCCGCGGTGGCCTCGGTGAGCACGCCCGGCGTGTTCGTCACCGTCACGCCGAGCTCGCGCGCCGCGGCGAGATCGATGTTGTTGTAGCCGACCGCGAAGTTCGAAACGATGCGCAGGTTCGGATTCGATTCCAGCACGTGCCGCGTGATCGGGTCCGAAAGCAGCACGATGGCCGCATCCGCCTCCGCCAGCAGCGTGGCCACGTCGTCCTCGGAACGGTCATGTTCCGTCGGGTGCGCGACGACGTCGAAGTGCGGCGCGAGCAATTCCGTAGCCAGCGCCGGGAACTCCGCGGTGAGCACGACCGTGTAGCGCATGCGTCAGCGATGCACGATGAACGATGAACGATGGGTCATGCGCGCCGGTCCCGCGTGAGGATCCATCCGAGTACGTACAGAAATCCGCCGAGCGCGAGCAGCTGAACTTCCGTACGAATCTCGCCGCGCACGAGTCCGTACAGCAACCCGATCGGCAGGATGATCATGCCGATGATCTGCAGGAGACGTCCGATCGTCGCGCCCATCGTTCCTCGTTCCTCGTTCCTCGTTCATCGTTCATCGCGCAGCGATCGCCAGCAGGTCATCCTCGAACACGCCCTGCGGCCGCTCCTCGATCCGTCCGAGCTCCTCGCCGTCGCGGTAGTAGATGAACGTCGCCACTTTCTGCAGCGACTTTCCTTCGAGCAGCGCCGCCGGCTGCTGCTTCGACTTGTCGACCGCCACGAAGCGCACCGGCAGCTCGACGCCGAACTGCGTTTTCAGCTCGTCCGCGATGCGCAGGAACTTCGGCACCTCGCGCTGGCTGTCATCGCACCAGGTGCCCATGAACACTTCCACGCGATCCCCTTCGCGCACCAGCGGCTTCATCATCTCCAGCACCGTGGCGTCGGGCTGGTACTCGTTCTTCTGCCGCACGTAAGCGGGCAGCGTGGCGGTGAGCCGATTCACGGAGAGCTCGCCGACGATCAGCGGCAGCGAGACGTTCGGGACACTGCTGATCTGCTGCTGCGTTGCGGGCGGGCGCTCGTCGATGGTGATGGTCTGCACGCGATCGCCGCGCTCGGTCTGATCGACGACGCCGTTCATGCCGTCGTACACGCGCCCGAAGATCGTGTAGCCGCCGTCGAGGTGCGGCTGCGGCGAATGCGTGATGAAGAACTGCGAGCCGCCGGTGTCGGGTCCGGAGAGCGCCATCCCCACCGCGCCGCGCGTGTACTTCTGCAGGTTGATCTCGTCGCGGATCACGTAGCCGGGACCGCCGCTCATGTCGTTGCGCGGGTCGCCGCCCTGGATCACGAAGTTCGGCACCACGCGCATGAAGGACGTGTTGTCGTAGTACTTCTTCTGCGCGAGCTGCGCGAAGTTCCACGCCGTCATCGGCGCGTCCTGCGTCAACAGCGCCATCTCGATTCGGCCGCGTGTCATGTGAATCGTGGCCGTATGCGGCGTCCGCGACCAGCGCACGATTTCCTCGTATTCGCTCTGCGGCCGCGCGACCGGCAGCGGCGTGTACGCGGGGCGCGGCTGGTCCAGCTTCTCCACGATCAGGTCGGCGCCGAGGCGGCGCACCACCGGGTCCGCATCCTCGAGCAGTCCGCGCAGGAACGCCGCGCGCTGCGGGCGTTGCCATTCGGCGATCGCTTTGATGGCGTTGAGCCGCGCGTCGTTCATCGCATTGCCGCGTTCCGCCTCCTCCGCCTTCAGCAGATTCGGCAGCCAGACGTTGGACGGATCGACCGTCACCTTCAGATACTTCTCGAGCGCGTTGGCGCGCACGACCACATCGGGATCGGTGAGGCCGGCGCGGATGATCTCCACCTGCGCATCGACCTGCGTGTCGGCGATCGCGGAGATGACGGCGGCGCGCACCATCGCGTCGGGCGCATTCGCGTAACGCGCGCGGACGGCCATCCCGTGATGCGTCTCCGCGGTCGCTTCGATCACGCGCACGGTTGCCCACGGAGTCAGGCCGCTGTCGAGCACGCGGAAGGTCTCGGTGTCGGGCATGAAGTGTTTCGCGATCGCGCCGGCCGCGAGCTCGCGCTCGGTCTGCGTGCCGTTCTTCAGCACGTCGAGCAGCTTGTCGCGGACGATCGGAACGACGCCGTACAGGCCGAGGAGATCGATGGCCGCGGCGCGAACGCCGGGATCGGGATCGTCCGCCGCCGCGAGCACGCGCGGTGCGTGGTCCCAGTGCACGGCGATGCGATGCGCGGCGCCGACGCGGCCCGCGGCCACGGCGGCATTCGTGCGCACCCACGGATGCGCATCGCCCAATGCATCGATGAGCTTCGGCAGCGACGCGCGATCGCTGATGCGGCCGAGGGCGGTCGCGGCGTAGGCGCGCGTGAGCACGTTCGGATCGGTCAGCAGCAACTCGAGCGGTCCGCGCGCCGGCAGGTACGCCCGGCGCGAGAGCGCGTACGCTCCCTCCTGCCGCACCGCTTCCGACGTGGCGTTGAGCGCGTCCATCGCCGCGGCGCTGGCCGTGTCGTCATTGAAGCGGAACAGGAATCGGACCGCGCGGGCTCGCAGTCCCTCCGGCCATTTCGCATCGGTCATCCAGAGGTAGCGCGTCAGCAGGTCTTTCGGCTTCGACGGCTTTTCGCCGAGTTTCGAGAGCGCCTCGACCGCTTCCGCCGCGACGCCGAAATCGGAGTCGCCCGTCAGCCGGATCAGCCCCTCGGCACCTTTCAGATCGCCGATCTCGCCGAGCGCGAACGCCACCATCTCGCGCACGTTGCGCTCGCTGTCCGTCACCATCGAGGTCAGCTCGGTCACCCCGGCCTGCGCTTCCTCCGGATCGAGGAGCCGATCGCCGTCGGCATCGGCGAACGTGTGCGGTCCGATGCGGCCGAGCGCCAGCGCGATGCGCACGCGGTGCAGAGGATTGGGATGCTTCACCCATTCGGCCGTGAATGCGGGGTCGTACTCGCGCCGGTCCTCGAGCATGAGCACGCGCGCCTCTTCGGCCACCGTCATTCCGTACGGCTCCGCGGGTTGTGCTGTTTCCGCGGACGGCGGCGGCGCGGTGGTCGTGGTGCAGGCCAGGCTGAGGATCAGGATCGGGAGGGCGAGCTTGCGCATGGCCGCGAATGATAGCCGCCTCGGGTAGACTCGCGGGCGCGTGAACGACGTTTCGATCGATGTCCATCAGCTGGCGCGGCGGTACGGACGCCGCTGGGCGCTCAGCAGCGTGACCCTGCACATACCGGCCGCGACCGCGGTGATGGTGGCCGGCCGCAACGGTGCCGGAAAATCGACGCTGCTGCGCGTGCTCGCGACCGCCATCCGTCCCGATCACGGGACGGCGACCATCGGCGGCTTCGACGTCGTGCGCGACCGCGCCGACGTGCGCAAACTGACCGCGCTGCTGTCGCATCAGAACTATCTCTACGACTCGCTCACCGCGCGCGAGAACCTCGCGGTCGTGGCCGATCACCTGCGCGTTTCCCGCGATCGCGTCCTGCCGCTGCTCGAGCAGGTCGGACTCGCGGCGCGCGCGGACGATGTGATCTCGACGTTCTCCGCCGGCATGCGCAAGCGGTTGTCGTTCGCGCGCGTGCTGCTGCAGGAGCCGCGGCTGGTGCTGCTCGACGAGCCGTATGGCGCGCTCGATCCGCCCGGCTTCGATCTCGTCGACAGCGTCATCGCCGGACTGAAGGCCAGCGGAGCGACCATCCTCATGGCCACGCATCAATGGGAGCGCTCCGCGAGCTTCTGCGACATGGCGGTGGTGATCGAGCAGGGGAAGGTGTACTGGCAGGGGCCGGCCGGCGAGGCGATGGCGCACGAGGTACGGGAGTGAGAAGTCGCAGAGTCTCAAAGTCTCAGAGTCTCAAAGGGTCTGCCTCCCTCGTCCTTTGCGACTTTGCGACTTTGCGACTTTGCGACTCCCCCCGCGGGTGGGGGCGCCCATGCTGATCGCCGCGCTCCGCAAGGAGCTCCTCCTCCAATGGCGTACGCGCGGCCAGCTCATGGCCGTGTTCGTCTTCGGCGCGGCCGCGCTGCTGCTCTTTAGCTTCGCCATCGGTCCGGACGCCTCCGCGTTGCGCACGTTCTCGGCGGGGTTTCTTTGGCTCGGACTGCTGCTCTCCTCGACCCTCACGCTGGCCGAGAGTTTCCACGCCGAGATGGAGAATCGCGCGCTGGAAGGTCTGCTGCTGTTGCCGTCCGATCCGCACGCCCTCTATTACGCGAAGGCGATCGCCAACTGGATCCAGCTCACGCTTCTCGGCATCGCCCTGGTCCCGGTCATGGTCGTCCTCTACGACGCCGGCACGCCGCGACTGCTGACTCTGCTTCTGGTGATCGTCCTCGGCGCGGCCGGACTCTCCGCGCCGGGAACTCTCTATGCCGCGATGACGGCGCAGCTCAAGGCGAAACAGACTCTGCTCCCTCTGCTGTTGTTCCCGCTGATCGTTCCGGCCCTGCTCGCGTCCGTCAAGGCAACGTCCCTGGTGATCCTCGGCGACCCGATGGGGCAGGCCCGGCCGTGGATCATTCTGTTGATCGCGTTCGACCTGATCTACTGGTCGCTGTGCGGATTGTTGTACGGTCGTGTGGTCGAGGACTGAGACGAAGATGCGCAAAGGCTACGCATTCATCCTGATCGGAGCGGCCCTGCTGCTGCTCGGCTCGTATTACGGACTCTTCGTGGCGCCGCCCGAGAAGTTCATGCGCGACGTGCAGCGCATCATGTACGTGCACGTGCCGACCGCGTGGAACTGGATGCTGGCCATCCTCTTCTCGTTCTTCTGCGCGATCGCTTTTCTCTTCCGCAACGACATGAAGTGGGACGCGCGCCTCGAGGCCGGCCTCGAAGTAGGAGCGCTGTTCGGCTTTCTGCTCTGCTGCCAGGGCTCGATCTGGGCCAAGCCGACCTGGGGCGTCTGGTGGGACTGGGACCCGCGCCTGACCACCACCGCCGTGCTGCTGTTCGCGACTCTGGGCATCCTGGCGCTGCGCAACTTCGTCGAAGATCCGACCAAGCGCGCGGTCTGGTCCTCCGTGGCCACGATCATCGCCTCGGTCGATCTGCCGATCGTCTACTTCTCGGTCAAATGGTGGAACTCGCTGCACCAGGTGCAGTCGACGCCGCAGACCGTCTCGTCGCCGTTTCATCTGCCGCTGCGCGTGAACGCGTTCGGCGTGCTCTTTCTGATGATCGGATTCATCATGGTACGCACACGCATCGCCGCGGCGCGGCACGAACGTGAGCTGACCGCACCGGAGGTCGCATGACTGAAGGCGTGATCAGCGGAGGCTGGGAGTTCGTCTGGGCCGCATACGGAATCACCGCGGCCGTATTTGTGCTGTACGGAATCTCACTCATGTCCCGCATTCGGGAGGCCCGAAAGAAATGACCGAATCCGACAAGATGCGCCGCAGGACGCGCTGGTACATGGCCGGCGCATTCGCCGTCGCCGCGATCGCGTTCGGCGTGATCGCCGGCAGCGGCATCAACAAAAACCTCGTCTATTACTGGACGCCTACCGACCTCTACGCGAACGGCGACAAGGCGTACGGCGCGTCGATCCGTCTCGGCGGCATGGTCGCCAAGGGCTCGATCCGGAAGATCGGCGGCTCGGCGGTCGAGTTCGACGTCAAAGATGCCACGCGCGTGGTTCGCGTGAAGACCAGCACCGTCCCGCCGCAGATGTTCCGCGAGAACATCGGCGTGGTCGTGGAAGGGACGATGGTCAAGGGCGGCTACTTCCAGTCGAACCGCCTGATGGTCTCGCACAACAACGAGTACAAGGCACCCGAGGCAGGACATCCGGTCGATCGCAAAGAGCTCGAGCGGATGATGAAGAGCGTCGAGCAAGGAAACACATGATCCCTTCCCTCGGACGCATGCTCATTCTGGCGTCGCTCCTCTGCGCCGCCGCGGGCGCGGTGCTCGGATTCGCCGCCGGCCGCTCGCGCTCGCTCGAAGGGCTGAAGTGGACGCGCCGCTTCGCCTATCTCTACGCCGCCACCATCGGCGCCGCCGCGCTGCTGATGGAGTACGCGCTGCTCACGCACGACTTCTCGGTCGGCTACGTCGCGCAGGTCGGCTCGCGTGCGGTTCCGACATGGGTCACGATCGTCAGCCTCTGGTCGTCGCTCGAAGGCTCGATCCTCTTCTGGGGCTTCGTCCTCGGCGCATACATCGCGCTGGCGACGTTCCTCACGCGCGGACGCTACGCGGAGTACCAGCCCGACGCGATCGGCGTCTGGCTCAGTTGCGCGGCGTTCTTCAGCTTTCTGATCGCCGGTCCGGCCAATCCGTTTCTGACCGTTCCGAACCCGCCGCTCGATGGTCCCGGTCCGAATCCGCTGCTGCAGAATCACGTGCTGATGGCGGTCCATCCGCCGTTCCTCTATCTCGGCTACGTCGGCATGACCATTCCGTTCGGATTCGCGTGCGCGGCGCTGATCAAAGGACGCCTCGGACACGGCATCCTCAAGCCGCTGCGCGAGTCGCTGATGCTGCCGTGGATCTTCCAGACCATCGCAATCATGTTGGGGGGCTGGTGGGCGTACGAAGTGCTCGGCTGGGGCGGTTACTGGGCCTGGGATCCGGTCGAAAACGCATCGCTGCTTCCGTGGCTGACCGCCACCGCCGCACTGCACTCGATCATGGTCGTCGAACGCCGCGGCATTCTGAAGGGCTGGACGATCACGCTGATCCAGGCCACGTTCCTGCTGGTCATCCTCGGCACGTTCATGACGCGCTCCGGCGTGTTCAACTCCGTGCATTCGTTCACGCAGAGCGCGATCGGTCCGACCATTCTCGCGTTCCTGGCGGTGTCGCTGCTCTTCTCGATCGCACTGCTGGCGTTCCGCATCGACAAGCTCGAAAGCGACGGCCGGATCGAAGGCGCCGCCAGCCGCGAGGCGATGTTCCTCATCAACAATATGCTGTTCGTGCTGCTGACGTTCACGGTGCTGATCGGCACCGTCTTCCCGCTCATCGTCGAGGCCATCAACGGCAAGCAGATGAGCGTCGGACGTCCGTACTTCGATCAGATGGTGATCCCGATCGGCGCGGTGCTGCTGTTCATCCTCGGCGTCGGCCCGGCGCTCCCGTGGGGCCGCGCCACCGGCGATCAGGTGAAGAAGGCGTTGCTGCCGCCATTCCTCGGCGCCGCGGTATTCGCGATCGTCGGGTTCATCGCCAACGTGCGCAGCCCGTGGACGCTGCTGACGCTCGCGTTTGGCGGGTACGCGGTGTGGGTGACGCTCGGACAGATGTTCCTGCCGATGCTGCAGCGGATGAATCGCGGCGAGTCGGCGACGGCGTCGTTCGTCGACGCGAACCTGCGCCGCGGGCGGAGACGTTTCGCGTCGTACATCGTCCACGGCGCGGTGGTGGTGACGATCCTCTGCATCGCCATCGGCACCTCGCTGCGCCAGACCAATGAGCTGCACTTCACGAAGGGACAGACGCAGCAGGCGTCGGGATTCGACGTCACGTTCCGCGGCGTCGAAGAGCTGCGCGAGCCGCACCGCACGTCGATCCTCGGCCGCTTCGACATCACCCGCAACGGAAAGCCGGTGGCCAGCCTCGCGCCGCGCATGAATCAGTACCGCATGATGCGCGAGCCGATCGGCACGCCGGACGTGCACACCACCGCCGGCGGCGATCTGTATCTCGCGCTCAGCAACATCGATCCGTCGGCCGAGACCGCGAGCGTGAACGTGATCACCACGCCGCTGGTGATGTGGATCTGGATCGCGGTGATTCTGATGGGCGTTGGCGCGCTGTTCGGATTGGTTCCGGCGCGGCGCGCTGCTGAAGTCCCTCGGGGTTCCTCGGAGTTCCTCGGAGTTCCTCGGGACCAGGAGATCGCTGAGCCGCCGGATACTCCGAGGGACTCCGAGGAACCCCGAGGAACCCGAGGAACTTCAGCACCGGAGACCGCATGAACCGCACCGTCCTCCTCGTCGGCGTCGCCATCGCAGCGATCCTGCTCGGGATCCTGTTCATGGGACTGGGCAAGAATCCGAACGAGATCCGTTCGCCGCTGATCGGCAAAGCGGCGCCGGCGTTCACGCTGCGCGAAGTCGGCACCGGCCGCGCGGTCGATCTCGCGCAACTGCGCGGAAAACCGGTGGTGATCAACTTCTGGGCAACGTGGTGCGCGCCGTGTTGGGAAGAGCATCCGGTGCTGGTCGCGAACGCGAAGATGCTGCCGGACGTGCAGTTTCTCGGCGTCGTGTTCCAGGATTCCGAGGAGAAGATTCTCGGCTTCCTGCAGCAGCGCGGATCGAGTTATCCGACCGTCGTCGACGACCGCGGGAAGACAGCCATCGCGTACGGCGTCGGCGGCGTGCCGGAGACCTTTTTCCTCGATGAGCGGGGGATCATCGTCGCGAAGTTCAGCGGACCGATGTCGTCCGACATCCTGCAGGAGCATCTGCGGAAGGTCGTGCGCTGATGGTGCTGGCGCTGCTGCTTCTGCTGCAATTGAAAGTGCCGGACGCGGCCACGTTCGTCGGTCCGCCGAAAGGCGCGCCGATGGCCGGAGCGGCACTCGCACAGCGCACGAACGAAGTGTCCGCGCTGCTGCGCTGCCCGGTCTGTCAGGGCATGGCTGTCGCCGATTCGCCCGCGGAGATGGCGGTGAACATGAAGGCGCAGGTGCACGAGCTCCTCGCGCGCGGCTACACGGAAGAGCAGATCCTGAAGTACTTCGAGCTGTCGTACGGGCAGTTCGTGCTCTTGCGGCCGAAGTTCGAAGGCGTGAATCGTCTGGTGTGGCTGTTGCCACTCGGCGCGTTGCTGGCCGGCATCGCCATCGTCTATTTCGCGCTGAAGAAGCTCGAGTCCCGCGCCGCGGCACCGGCGCCGGCGCCTGTGGATGATCCTTACCTGTCGCGCGTGCGCGATCTCGTCGGCGGAGACAAATCATGAACGCATCCACGGACTGGGTCAGCGCGATCGCGATCCTCGCCGCCGGCCTGGTCCTCGGCGCACTGTTCTTCTACTTCAACAAGCGCCGCAACGCGCAGACGCTCGGCGGCGAAGTGGATCTCGAACGCAAGGACCTCACCGCAAAACGCGACGCATTGATCCAGCAGCTCCGCGATCCGTCCCTCGGCGTCGACGAGCGCACGCGCCTCGAGCTCGAAACCGCCGAGGTGTTGCGCAAGCTGGACGAATATCCGCCCACTCCGAGGGGCGCCGAGGAACTCCGAGGCACCCCGAGGAACTCGGCCGTCAATCCGACCGTGAAAGGCTTCCTGTGGGGCGCGGCATCGATGGCGGCACTCTTCGCCCTCGGGTACTTCGTGATGCGCGAGGCCAAGCCGCGGCAGGAAGGCGACGAGATCACGGGCGGCTTCAATGCACAACAGCAGGCGCAGAACGCCGACCCGGCGGTGCAGACGCTCGAAGCGGCAGTGCAGGCGCAACCGGGAAACATCGAACTGCGCAACAATCTCGCGCAGGCGTATCTCGAGCGCGACAACCTGATGGCCGTGTTCGAGCAGACGCGGGTGGTGCTCGCGCAGGCGCCGGAGAACAGCCGCGCGCTCACGCTGCAGGGCCTCGTGCGCATGGCCATGGGCGAGACCGAACAGGCCACGTCGATGCTGCAGCGCGCCACGAAAAACGATCCGAAGAACCTCGACGGATGGGTTGCGCTGGCGTGGGTCTACGCGCAGAGCGATCGCATGCAGGACGCGGAACGGATGATCCAGTCGGCCGCGCAACAGGTCCCCGAAGAGCGGACTCGGCTCGAACAGGTCTTCGTGCAGATGAAGGCGCAGCTCGCGCAACAGGACGTGCAGCAGGCGGGCAACGCGCTGCCGGAAGGACATCCCCCCGTCGAAGCGCCTCCGGCGGCGCCCGCCGCAAACGCGCCTGCCTCCGGCGTGCGCGTCACGCTCGACCTCGACGCGAACGCAAAGCCGCGCACCGGCATCGTCTTCGTGATCGCGCGCAATCCCGCCGGCGGCCCGCCCGTGGCCGTGAAACGCGTGGTGGCGACGTCGTTTCCGATGAACGTCGAGCTCACGTCCGCCGACTCGATGATGGGCCAGCAACTCCCCGCGAACTTCCGTCTCGAAGCACGCCTCGATACAGACGGCGATCCGATGACCAAGCCGCCGACGGACCCGAGCGCGTTGCAGAACGGAGTCGCGCCGGGAGCGACCGTGCGTCTCGCTCTGAAGTAGCGCGAAACGTTCATGGCCACGCGCATCACGCTTGAAATCATCCTGATCATTCTGCTGGTCATCGGCAACGGCGTGTTCGCGATGGCGGAGATCGCCATCGTCTCTTCGCGCAAGGCGCGACTTCGCGCGCGCAGCGAAGAGGGCGATCGTTCCGCTGCGGTGGCGTTGGAGCTGGCCGAAAAACCCGACGACTTCCTTTCCACCGTTCAGATCGGAATCACGCTCGTGGGGATTCTCGCCGGCGTGTTCGGTGGCGCGACCATCGCCGAAGAGCTGGGAGTGATCTTCAACAACGTGGAATGGATCGCGCCGCACGGCGAACGCCTCGCCCTCGTGCTCGTCGTCCTGGCGATCACGTACCTGTCGCTCGTCATCGGCGAGCTGGTGCCGAAGCGGATCGCGCTCGCCAATCCCGAGCGCATCGCTGCGGCGTTGGCCGGATTCATGCGGCGTCTTTCGCGCGGCGCGCGTCCCGCGGTGTGGTTTCTCAGCATCTCCACCGCCGCGATCGTCAGGATGTTGCGCATCCGTCAATCGACGGAGCCGGCGGTGACGGAGGAGGAGCTGACGTCGATGCTCGAACTGGGACGCAGGACCGGCGAGTTCCATCCCGCGGAGGAAGAGATGATCAAGGGTGTGTTCGCGCTGGCGGACCGCACCGCCAGCGCCGTCATGACGCCGCGACACGAGGTGGTGTGGCTCGATCTCACGAGGCCCATGGCGGAGCTGCAGCGGCTGATCGTCGAGAGCGGCCTGTCGCGTTTTCCAGCCGCGGAGGGCAGCCTCGATCGTTACCTCGGCATCATCGACGTGAGGACGCTGATCGCATTCTGCTTCGCCGGCTCCCCGATCGACCTCCGCTCCGCCGTTCGTGAGGCCGTGATCTTTCCGGAGACGACATCCGCCCTGCAGATCCTCCACGAGTTTCAACAGCGGCAGGCCGAGATCGGAATCGTTGTCGACGAGTACGGCGGATTCGAAGGCATCGTGACCGTCTCCGATCTCGCCACGCGCATTCTCGGCTTGGAGGAGGACGATCCTCTCACAGTGCGCGAGGACGGCTCGTGGCTCGTCGACGCGATGATGAACTTCGATGACTTCGCCGGGCGAGTTGGATTTCGCGCCCGCGGTGACGAACCCGATACCGTCGCCGGCTTCGTGCTCGCGCACCTGGACCGCCTTCCGCGGCCGGCCGATCGCTTCGACGCCGACGGCTTCCGCTTCGAGATCGTGGACATGGACCGCCGCAGGGTCGACAAAGTGCTGGTCTCGAGGATTGCCCGGTCCGCCCCGCCGCAGTAAGCGCCCAACCCTGCTACACTCCGCGCCAGCCTCGGGGTGGCCACACGGCCTGAGATCACACCCGCGGAACCTGATCCGGTTTGCACCGGCGTAGGGAAGGCAAAATGAAGACACTCTTTTTCGCGGCAGTACTCCTCAGCAGTTCCGTCTTTGCCCAGACCACCGCTCCGACTTTCAGCGAGACCATGGAAGTCGCGGCCATTCGCGCCGAGGAGCCGGTGCCGGTCACCAAGACCGACATTCCTCGCGAAGAGATCGAGACGCGCTATCACGGCCAGGATGTGCCGCTGTTGTTGCGCGATGCGCCATCGATCAACGCGCACAGCGAGTCGGGCGTCGGCGGCGCTGGCTATTCGTACATTTCACTGCGCGGCATCGGCTCGACGCGCATCAACTTCACGCTGGACGGCGTCCCGCTCGCCGATTCCGAGGACATGGGAACGTTCTTCGTCGACTTCCCGGACCTGGCGCGATCGCTCGAGAGCGTGCAGATCCAGCGCGGCGTAGGCACGTCGACGTTCGGCTCGGCCTCGTTCGGCGGGTCCGTGAACCTCGAGAGCATCGACCTCGCTCAGAACGATCACCTCGACGTGACCCTCGGCGCCGGATCGTATGGAAACCGGCAGGTCTCGGCGGGATATCAGTCGGGCGCGCTGCCGGGCGGCTTCGCGTTCTACACGCGACTGTCGTACCTCGAGAACGACGGCTTCCGCGACAACTCCGCCACGCGCCAGCGCAATCTCTTCTTCAGTGGCTCGAAGATCCTCGGCGACGACGCGCAGCTCAAGCTCACCGGCTTCAGCGGACACGAAGATCAGCAGCTCTCGTTCTATGCGACTGATGAAGCGACGCTCGAGAGCGACCTGCGCAACAATCCGCTGCGGCCGGAAGAGCGCGACAGCTTCGGCTACGACCTCGCGCAACTGCAGTACATCCGTTCGCTCGATGCGGATTCTGAAATGACCGCGTCTGTCTATTACCAGCGCGGCTATGGCTGGTATCGCCTGTTCGACTTCGGTACGGACGTCCTCCGTCAGTACGGCCTCGACGGCCGCCTCCTCGGCACGATTCTCACGTATTCGCATCGCGCCGGCGCCATCACGACGAATTACGGCGTGCACGCGAACCGCTTCGTGCGCGATCACACGCGCGACGATCTCTCCGTCAATGCCCGCGATTACTCGAATTACGGCGTGAAAGGGGAGGTGAACGCCTTCGCGAAGATCAATTACGCCGCCGCCCGCTGGAATCTGTACGGCGACGCGCAACTGCGCCACGCCACGTTCGACTATCACGGCGACGTCGAGATCGACGGCATCGACTGGACGTTCTTCAATCCCAAGGTCGGCGCGCGCTACGCGTTGTCGCCGCTCTCGAGCGTTTATGCCTCGGCCGGTCTGTCCACGCGCGAACCGACGCGCAATGACATGTTCCAGGGCGAAGACAATCCGTCCGTCGCGCACGATCTGCACGCCGTGCGTCCCGAGCGTGTGGTCGACTTCGAGGCCGGCTGGAGCTACGGCTCCGCTGCCGGTGGCGTCACCGCGAACGTGTACGCGATGGAGTTCCGCAACGAGATCGCCTCGACCGGCGAGCTCTCGGAGATCGGGTTGCTCCTGCGCCGCAACGTCGCGCGCAGCCACCGCCGCGGCTTCGAAGTGGAAGGGGCGTGGACGCTCACCGGCCGCGTCTTGTCGAAGACCTCCGCCAGCTTCAGCCAGAACCGCATCGACGAATGGACGCAGTTCTTCGACGTCTATGACCTCGATGGCAATTACGTCGAGTCGCGGCCGGTGCTCTATCGCAACGTGCAGCCGCTGCTGACTCCGGCGGTGTTGATCAGCCAGACTTTCCTGTATGCGCCGGGGGCCCGGCTCAATGGGGAGGTCACGGGCCGCTACGTCGGGCGCTCGTATCTCGACAATACGAACGACGACGCCTTCGATGCGCCGGCGTTCACGCTCGTCGACGCTCGCGTCTCGTACGCCGTCACCCCGTGGGCACGCGTCACGCTGCAAGTGAACAATCTGCTCGACGCCGATCGCGTCTATCCGAGCGGTTACAGCTATCGCTTCTTCAGCGGAGACGTCAACAGCGGCACCGCGTATTACTATCCGCAGGCCGGGAGGAACGCCGTGGTGTTGATGGACTTCGACCTTTGACCGCATTCGAGCTCGCCGCCGCCGTCATCACCGCGCTGAGCATCTGGCTGGGGACGCGCCAGAACATCTGGTATTACCCGACCGGCCTGGTGGCGCTGGTGATGTACACGTGGGTGTATTTCCACGCCAGGCTGTATGCCGAATCGCTGCTGCAGGTGGTGTGTCTGGGGCTGATGCTGTACGGCTGGTACGAGTGGCTGCACGGCGGCGTGCAAAAGACCGAGCTGCCCGTGACGAAGACGCCGCGCTGGGCCTGGCGCAATGGCGTCATCGCGGGCGCGATCGGCTCCGCGCTGGTGATCGCCTTCCAGCTGCGCTTCACCGACAATCCCAATCCGTATGTCGACTCCTCGCTCTTCGTCTGGAGTCTGGTCGCGCAGTGGATGACCGCGCGCAAGTGGCTGGAGAACTGGATTCTGTGGGTGGTGATCAACACCATCTCGGTGCCGCTGTACGTCGTCCGCGATCTGTGGCCGACCGCGGTGCTGTACGTCGTGTTGTGGATTCTCGCGATCGTCGGATACCGCGAATGGCGCCGCGCCCTCACCGCATCTGCCTCATAGGTCCGGAGTCGACCGGCAAGAGCAAGCTCGCGCAGCGTCTCGCGCGCGAGATCGATGCGATCTACGTGGCCGAATTCGCGCGCGATTACGCGAGCGCGCGCGGAAATGCATTGACCGCCGCGGACGTCGAGCCGATCGCGCGCGGCCAGAGGGCGAGCGAAGATGCGGCGCAGGATGCGGAACGCGTCGTTCTCGATACCGATCTCATCTCCACGGTCGTCTATGCGCGCCATTACTACGGTTCCTGTCCGCAATGGATCGAAGACGAAGCGCGGCGCCGTCGAGCCGATCTCTATCTGCTGATGGACACCGACATCGAATGGGTCTCCGACCCCGCACGCGATGCAGGCGGCGACGCGCGGGAAGATCTCTTCGACGCATTCCGCGCCGCCCTCGACGAGTTCGAGACGAACTGGACGATCGTCAGTGGGGATTGGGAGGAGCGCTGGCGGCGGGTTCAGTCCAGATGTGACCGCAATTCGCGCACTTGATGCGCGGGCGCACCGCGATCACGAACGGCCACACCAACAGCAGTGTCGGAATCAGCATCGTGGCAGCCTTCAAGCGAATCCGCCACCGCTCCGCCGCAATGGCCTCGGACTGACAGCGCGGACAGACGTCGCCCGGTGCAATCGGCATCGGCTCGAGCTCGATCGCATCGGGCGGCTGCGACAGCAGCTCTGCGGCGCGCTCTGCATCCACGGGATCGACCTGCAGCCGGATCCCCTGCAGCGCGGTGGCCATGCGCCAGTCGAGCCCGGCCACGTGCTCGTCCGGAATCGAGGCATCGATCCCCGCCGCCGCCAGCGTCCCGACCGCGACTTGCGCCGTCGCGAGATCAGGAAAATTCGCGATCGTTTCCATGCCGTGCTCGGTCGTGTGA
>CAMPKJ010000014.1 GCA_946887105.1 uncultured Acidobacteriota bacterium
TCGTTTTAACTGCGGTTTTCCCGAGACTCTAAGACTCTAAGACTCTAAGACTCTAAGACTCTAAGACTCTAAGACTCCTCAGTGCGTCCCCAGGTACTTCGCGCCCGGAATCAACGCCGCCGCGACCGGCTGCATCACGTTCGCGCCGAAACCGCCGCTCAGCTTCTTGCCGCCGCGGCGTCCGGCGAAGGAGATCGAGCCGCCGTACGGACGTCCGTGGTACACGGTCATGGCGCGCTTCACGTACGTGCCGGTCTCCTCGTAGGGAGGGATGCCGCCGTACTTCAGCACCGCGTTCTCGCCCGCGTTGTAGCCGGCCAGCACGCGCGGCAGGTCTTCGTTGAAGAGATCGAGCAGGTACGCGAGGTAACGCACGCCGCCGTGGATGTTCTGCTCCGGATCGTGGAGCTTCGTGACGCCGAAGCGGCGCGCGGTCGCGGGCATGAGCTGCATCAATCCGCGCGCGCCTTTGTGCGAGACGCAGTTCGGATTGAAATCCGACTCGACCTGGATCACGGCGCGCACGAGCGTCGGATCGACGCCGTACTTCGCGGAGTATTGCTCGATGATCGGGTCGTACTTCGACGCGCGGTCGTGGCGTTTGGCGAGCCAGTTCAGATCACTGCCGCGCGCGCCGCGGGACGGACCGGCGTTGTAGATCACCTTCTCGCCGTTGCGTTTCACGGCGACGCGCACCTCGGCATTCGCAGCTCCGGCGATCACCAGCAACACACCCAGCACCAAACTCGTGGACCGCATGTCCGGCGATTTTACAGCATAGACTTGGGGTGAGTTCCTCGGAGTGCCCTCGGAGTGCCTCGGTTCCTCGGGCAGAACACTCCGCGGAACTCCGAGGAACTCCGAGGAACCGAGGAACCGAGGAACTCCGACACCATGTCCTTCAAGCCCATCCAGCAGGAAGTGGACGCGTGGATCGCGCAGTTCGAGGAAGGCTACTTCACGCCGCTGCCGATGCTCGCCCGGCTGACCGAGGAAGTGGGAGAGCTGGCGCGTGTGCTGATGCACCAGTACGGCGGCAAGAAGCCGAAGCCGGGCGAAGATCCGGGCGACGCCGGCGGCGAGATCGCGGACGCGATCTTCGTACTGGTCTGCCTCGCGAACTCGCTCGGGATCGACCTGGACGAAGCGTTCTCCGCAATGATGGAAAAGTACCGCATCCGTGACGCCCAGCGGTGGACGCGCAAGTAAGTCCATTTTTGCGCTATCATTGCTGCCATCCAAAAACAACGGTTGTAAGCACCCGCGAAGCCTCGGTGGAGCAGCGCGGGTGGGCGTTCCATTCAACGTGCGGGGATCCCCCAGGGAGAAGCGTATGGACGGTTTGCTCCGGAGCCTCATCAAGACAGTGCGACGCCGCCTTCGCGCGGACGAGGAAGTGACAGTCGAAGCCGTGACCAAGGAGCTCGGCTACACGCGACAGTACATCTCGGGCCGTTTCCATCGCATCACCGGACGCCTGCTCAGCCAGTTCCTCAAGGAAAAACGGCTGGAAAAGGCCGCCCGGCTGCTCAAAGGCGGCAACGTGCGCGTCTCCCAGGTCGCCCGCCGCTGCGGCTTCGACTCGGAAAACTACTTCCGCCAGCAGTTCCGCATCCGCTACGGCATGTCCCCGCGCCAGTTCCGCACGAACGGCACGCTGCGGACCGCGCCGCGCCGGCCGGTGGCGGTGTTGGCGACCGCCTGACGGCGAACGATGAACGATGAACGATGAGGGCGCCACGGCTTTCATCGTTCATCGTTCTGACTCCGCCTCATCAAACATCCCCTGCAACCTTCCCGTGATCTCCCCTCTCCGGCCGTTGCGGATCACGCGTCCATCGATCTCCGTCACCGGCATCACGCCTTGCGTCGTGCTGGTGATGAACGCTTCGTCGAGATCGAACAGCTCCGCTTCGCGCAGCGGGCGTTCGTCGACGCGGATCTTCGAGCGCAGCGCCAGGCCGATCACGCGATCGCGGACGACGCCGGGGAGGATGTGCTCGTCGAGCGGATGCGTGACGATGCCTCCGTTGCGCACGGCGAAGAAGTTCGAGCTCGCGCCTTCGCGCACGAATCCGTCCGCCATCAGAATCGCCTCATCGGCGCCCGCGCGCTGCGCGTGTTTCTTCGCCATCGCGTTGCCGAGGAGATTCACCGACTTCACCTGGCAGCAATGCCAGCGCCGGTCGGGTGCGGTGACGACGCGGATGCCGCGCTCCTTCTTCGCCGTATCGGGAAAGCGGAAACGGCGTGAGTACGCCACCGCGGTCGGCTCGATGCCCTCCGGCCAGAAATGCGCGCGCTCCGCTTCGCCGCGCGTGACCTGCACGTACACGATGCCGTCATCGAACGACGTCCGCGCCAGCAGTTCCTCCATCGCGGCCGTGAATTCACTCTCGCTCCACGGGCAGCGGATTTCGAGCTCGCTCAATCCGCGCTCGAGGCGCCTGAAGTGTTCGAGCATGAAGATCGGCCGCTTGCCGATGAACTTGAAGACTTCGTAGATCGCGTCGCCGAACTGGAACCCTCGATCCTCGACGCCGAGGACGCGCTCGTCGGTGGTGGTGAACCGGCCGTTGAAGAGAAGGACGTCAGCCATTGCGGCCGAATGATAAGACGCGCGGTGATGACAACCGTGCCGGAACTAATCCTGCTGTAGACTCCGCCGGAGGGAATCGTCCGGTCCATGGAGCTCCAACGTCCAACGCGGTACGTCGCGACGGTCGTCGCGTTGGCGGCGGCGCTGACGGCGTTCAGCCTCATCGCGCTGCGCCTGCAGCCGACCGGACCGACCAGCCTCGTTTATCCCGCCACCGGTCTCGGCGCCGGATTGCTCTGGGGCTTCGGCCGGCGATGGTGGCCGGCGGTCTTCCTCGCGCAGTTCGCGCTCAGCATGCGGGTCGGAAACTCGGCGTTGATCGCGTCGTACGTCGCCGGAACCGAGCTGCTGGTGATCCTGCTCTTTTGCAGCATGGTCGTGCACTACCGCGTGTCGCGCGATCTCGACCGCCTGCGCGATCTCGGATTCTTCCTCGCCGCGGTGTTCCTCACCCCACTGGTCGGCGGCCTGGTGGCCGGCATCGGCGGAAGTCTCTTCGAGACCGGACCGCTTCCGGAGCTCATCGCGGACAGCATCTCGTTCTGGCTCTCCGACTTCGTGAGCATGCTGATCTTCGTGCCGCTGTTGGTCGGCTGGCGGCGCTGGCCGTTCGGCACGCGCATTCAGTTTCAGCGATGGCTGGCGCTCGCGGTATTGCTGATGATCCTCGGCGCCGTGATCGCCGAACGCGGCGTGCCCGGTTCGAACACGCTCTTCCTGCTCCTCCCGATCGTGGTCTGCACCGCGCTCGTGGCGGGCATCCCCGGAGCCTCCTCCGCCGGCGCGATTCTGCTCTTCATCCTGCTCGGCATCGGCGGCATGCAGCATCTCGACCGCGCCGACGCCATCATCCGCGTGATCTTCATCAGCACCGCCACGGCCACCGGCTACGTGCTCGCGGTGATCTGGCGCGAGCGCGAGCAGGGCGCGCTGAGCCTCTTCCATCTCGCGCACCACGATCCGCTCACCGGCATGTGGAACCGGCACGAGCTCGAGACGCGCCTGCAGAAAACCGTGAGCGCCGGACCGCCATCCGCGCATGCGTTGCTCTATCTCGACCTCGATCAGTTCAAGCTCGTGAACGATACCTGCGGTCACATGGCCGGCGACCGGATGCTGCAGGAGCTCGCGAAGGAGCTGCAACGCGTGCTGCCGCGCGGCGCCACGTTCGCGCGCCTCGGCGGCGACGAGTTCGCGTGCATTCTTCTTCACGCTACCAAAGATGATGCGCTCGCCGTCGCCGCCGCGCTTCACGACGCCACGGCGCGCTATCGCTTTTACTTCAGCTCCATGAGCTTCACCGTCGGCGTGAGCATCGGCATCACGTTCTTTCCCGGCGAGGATGGCGATACGGCGGATGCGGTCCTCGGACGTGCGGACGTGGCCTGCTATGTCGCGAAGGAGGACGGGCGGAATCGCACGCACGTCTACTTCCCGCGCGACGAGGTGATGCTCAAGTACCACTCCTCGATCCACGAGGTCTCGCAGCTCGAGAACGCGATGGAGAACGGCAGTCTGCAGCTCTATCGCCAGTCGATCGTCGACCTCGAGGACGGCGCACCGACCAACTTCCACGAAGTGCTGCTGCGCCTCGCCAATCCGAGCGACGGATCGCTGCGCACCAGCTCCGAATTTCTCCCCGTCGCGCAGCGCTTCGGTCTCATGGACCGCATCGATCGCTGGGTGCTCGAACACTCCTGCCGCCATCTCGCGGCATTCGGCGATCGCGATCTGAAACTGAGCGTGAACGTGTCCGGCTCGACGCTGAACGATCCGTCGTTCTACGAGATGGTGGTCGAGGCGCCGCGCAAGTACGGCTTCGACGCGCGCCAGCTCTGCCTCGAAGTCACGGAAGGCGTGATGATCCATCGCCTGCGCCAGGCGGTCGAGGCGATGAAGGGACTGCGCGAACGCGGCTTCGACCTCGCACTCGACGACTTCGGCGCGGGCGTGGCCAGCTTCGCGTATCTGCAGGAGTTGCCGGTCACGTACGTGAAGCTCGACGGCCGCATCGTGCGCGATCTCGGCACCGAGCCGGCCAGCGAAGTGATCATCGGATCGCTGGTGAAACTGGCCCGGCTGCGCAACATCGAGTGCATCGCCGAGTGGGTGGAGAATCAGGCCGCCATCGACATCCTGCGCTCCCTCGGCGTCCGCTACGCGCAGGGCTTCTTTCTCGACATGCCGGCGCCCCTCCGCGCGACGTAGATCACACTTCCTGCGATTCCGCCGTCGTATCCTGCGCTCCTGCAAAACGCGAGGTGTGGCATGCGAGCTTTCGCACGGGCGGGTACGCTGCTCGGTCTCCTTCTCTCCGGTCTTCTTCTCCAGGCGCAGGGCGTCAAGGTCGAGCTCGACGAGATCGTCGACAATCGCGTGACCGCCGGGCCGTTCCAGGGTTCACTCGACTTTCGCGTGAAGCTGAGCGGCGCCGCGGCCGACAAGGCGAATGCCGCGCGCGTGGTCGTGAAGGAGGCGCGCGACGATCGCGGCACGGTGCTCTTCGACGGGAAGCCGAAGGGGCCGTCGGACTTCGTCCCGCGCGACTACAACAACGGCACGCTGCAGTTTTCGGTCAACAGCCCGCCGCGCGCCGCCAGCTCGGTCAAGGTGAAGGGCACCGTGGAGTTGTTCGTCCCGGCGCGCGATCCGAACGCGGTCGTGACCATCAGCAAGGCGCTGGGAACGCTCGACAGACCGCTGTCGTCGAAGGCGTTGAAGACCGCGAAGGTGTCGATCACGCCGCTCTCCGCCACCGGTTACGCCGAAGTGAAGAAGGCCCGCAAGATCGACGACACCAAGATCGCGGAGCTTCGCGCCGAAGGAAAGAAGCAGGGAATCCCCGACGACGAGATCAACATGGCCATCGAGCTCGCGAAAGCGTTCGAAGGGATGGATGAGGACCTGCCGGAAGGCACGGTGATCCTCTCCGGCACGAAGGCCGACTTCGACCGCGTCTTCCGCATCGAGATCCTCGGCAACGACGGCAAGCCGATCCAGACCTCGAGCCGCGGCACGAGCACGCGCGGCGATGCATCGACGATCATGACCATCCAGCCTTCGGAGCCGGTACCGCCGAACGCGTCGCTGCAGATCTTCCTGCTCACCGACAAATCGCGTGTCACGTCTCCGTTCGAAATGAGCGTAGCCCTGCCATGAAAACGATCGCTGCCTTTGCACTCGCTCTCTCCGCCACCACGTTGCTGGCGCAGCCGAAACCGGTGGAGGTGAAAGTCCACCAGGTGAACGACCGCCGCACGAACGGTTCGTTCTCGCGACTGACGCTCGATCTCGTCCTGCCGAAGATCCGTTCGGCGGACGTGGAGGCATCACGCGTGCTGCTGACCGCTGCGACCGATGACTCGGACAAGAGCCTCATCGATCCCGAGGCCAGCGAACCGCAGATGCAGCCGAACTTTCAGCTGAGCAGGCCGGGCGCTGCCGCCGACAATCCGCCGCCGCCCATCACCCTGAACGTGAGCCTCACCAATCCGGATCGAAAGGCCACACGCGTGAAAGAACTGCGCGGCGAGATCGAGCTGTACATGCCGTCGAAGGATCCGAACAGCATCGCCGACATCCCGAAGTTTCTCTCGACGTCCGGAAAACCGTCCACGCACAAAGCACTCAAAGCGAACGGCGTCGAGCTCGCGCTGCTCAACGAAAAGCAGATCGAAGCGGAGAAGAAACGCATCTCCGACGCAAAGCGCAAGGAGTACAAGGACGCGGGTTGGGAAGATGGTGAGTCGCTCGAGGAAATGGTCAAGAGCATCATGTCGTCGACGCTCACCGCCGAGGAAAGCGACCTGCTCGTGCGCATCAAGGATCCCAATCAGCGCATCCAGGACATCGTCTATGTCGACGCCGCCGGCGAAGTGAAGCGCATCTCCACGCGCACGGAGGAAGGCGTGGTCTATTTCTCGACCTGGGGCGAGAAACCGCAGCCCGATTGGAAACTGCGCGTGCTCATGAAGACGCCGAAGAACATGGTCCGATACCCGTTCACGCTGACGGACGTGGCGCTGCCTTAGATCCCCATTCGGCGAATCAGGTCCGCGTATCGCGGATCGCGGCGCAGCGGTTCGAATCCCTGCTCGACGGTGATCATCCGCAGCAGATAGGTGCGTTTCGCGTATGCGCGTTCGAGCCACTGGAACGCGCGATCGTGATCGCCGAGCGCGGTCCAGGCCAGGGCGATGTTCGCGGCGGCGATCGTTTCGTGCGGCTGGCGGGCTTCGAGCTCGCGGACCACGCGCAGCGCTTCCTCGCGATGACCTGCCTTCGCGGCCACATACGCGTAGAGCGCCGGAAGCTGTGAACTGCGGCGCCGCCCCTCCATGGCGGCCTTCAGCCGCTTCATTCCTTCTTCGGGGCGTCCCGAATTCGCGTACGCCAAGGCGAGGTGCAACTGGAGCGGCGCCATCTTCGGATGGAGACGGAGCGCCTCTTCGAGATGCCGGGTGGCCTCGTCGTGCCGTCCACTGAAACGGAGCACCAGTCCGCGATTCGACAAGCCACCCGGCGCGAGCGGATCGAGCTCCACCGCGCGCCGGCTGTGCTCGAGCGCGCAAGCGAACCTGCGCCGGAACACGCATAACGCCGCGTACCAGTTGTGCACCACCGCGCTATTCGGATTGAGGGCGAGCGCGCGCGCGTATTCGCGCTCGGCATCCTCCCATCGCCATTGGTAATCGCCGTAAACAGCGCCCAGGGCGGCGTGCGCCGAGGCGAGATCGGGATCGAGTGCGATGGCCTTCTCCGCGGCCGCGCGCGCCCGTTCGAAATGCTCGCGCGGATCGCCGTCCATGTAGCGCCCGTGCAGCAGCCACGTATCGGCGATGCCTGCCCACGCGGCCGCAAATTTCGGATCGTGCGTCAAGGCACGTTCGAAGAACTCGCGTGCGCGCGACAGGTCGCGCTCGACGAGGTACAGGCCCTTCAGATAGAGGTCGTACGCCGCCAGATTGCTGGTGGTCTTCTTGGCCAGCAGGCGCTCCTCGCGTCCGGAGAGAGATGGCGTCACCGACCGCGCCACGCCATCAGCCACGCGATCCTGGACCGCAAACAGATCGCGGGCGTTCTCGTCGAACTGCGCCGCCCACAGCGGCTCTCCGCCGGTCGTGCGCAGGAGCCGCACCGTGACGCGCATGCGCTCGCCGCTACGCTGGATGCTGCCGTCCAGCACCGCATCGACGCGCAACTCGCGACCCGCGGCGAGCGGATCCTGATCGAGCTTCGAATAACGGCGCACCGCGCTGGTGGGACTGACCACGATTCCGGGGATGTGGCTGAGCCTCGTGATGAGCGTGTCGGCCATCCCGAGCTCGAGCGATTCATCGCGATGCGCGGCCACGAGCGGGCGGAATGGCAGCACGGCCACGGAGCGCACTCCCGGCACCGGGACAGCAGTCGCCGGCGCAGGTCTGAGCAACCACATCGCAATCCACAGCAACGCGGCGGCTGCCGCGGCGAAGCCGATGATCAGTGCCGGACTCGCGCGCCGCTCCGGGATGGCGATTGTTCCGTCTGCGCCATTCCGGCGCTGGACGGGACCAGCGAACTGATATCCGCGGCCGGGGATCGTCACCACGTACCGGCCTTCGCCGAGCGCCTTGCGCAGCGTCGAGATCTGAAAGGTGAGGTTGCTCTCCTCGACCGCGGTGTCGGGCCAGAGCGCGCCCATGAGCGTTTCCTTCGGCACCACCTGCCCATCGTGCTCGACGAGCAGCGAGAGGAGATCGAACGCTTTCGGCGTCAGCGCGACCGGCACGCCATCGCGCGACAGCACCCGCTTCGGCCGGTCCAGCACAAATGGACCGAACCCGTAAACCGCTGATTCGACGGCCATGAGGATCGTTCTAAGAAAATCTACGAAATTCTAGCCGCCTTTCTCAGGACTTCCGCCGGTTCATCGCGCAGATTGCGGCGCCGGAGGTCAACTCATGAAATCCATGTTCACCATCGTCTTCCTTGCATTTGCACTCGCCGCGCATCCGCAGGGGCCGCCGTTCGCGGCCGGCCTGCAGGCGCCGACGCGCGTGGTCTTCACGCCTCAGGGTAACGTCCTCGTCACCGAGGCCGGCACCGTGGCCGAGAACTCCGGCCGCGTCTCGATCATCGATCGCACCAACGGCGTCCGGCGCACGCTCATCGACGGCCTGCCGTCCGGCGTCAGCGGAGGCGGCGCGGAGGCGGCGCCATCGGGTCCGTCCGGCGTGGCCGTCCAGGGCACGACCCTTTACGTCGCGATCGGCGCCGGCGACGGCGTCATTCCCGGACCGGCTCCCGGAACCGAATTGCCGAACGACTCGCCCGCGTCGCCGATCCTCAGTTCCCTGCTCGCGCTGCAGGTCGTGACGCCGCTCGATCTCGACAGCGGCGGATTCACGCTGCTGCCCGCCGACCACACGCGTCTGAAAAACGGCGAGACTCTGACACTGCACAACGCGTCCGGCGGCACGATGACGGTGCGCCTGGTCGCCGATTTTCCGAACCACACTCCGTCGCCGCGTCCCGACTTCCCCGCGAACGTCCGCGCCGGCAATCCGTTCGGCGTGGCCGTGCTGGGACCGACGGCATTCGTGGTCGATGCGAGCCAGAATCTGATCCGCCGCGTCGATACGACCACCGGCGCGTTCGACACGCTGACGACGTTCGCACCGATCGCGAATCCGTTGCCGTTCGGACCGCCGTTCGTCGACGCGGTCCCGGACAGCATTGCTCTACGCGGCGGCGAGTTGCTCGTGACCACGCTGACCGGCTTTCCGTTTCCGCCCGGCAAAGCCGAAGTGCGGCGGGTGAACATCGCCACGGGCGCAAACGAGCCGCTGCACTCCGGTCTGACCTCGGCGATCGACGTGCAGCCCCTCGGGAACAATGCATCCGATCCGCTGCTCGTGCTCGAGTTCAGCACGAACATGACCGAGTCACAGCCGGGACGCCTGCGGATGATCACCGCCGCCGGCGTGTCGACGACCATCGCCGAGGGACTGCCGACGCCGACCGGGATGGCAGTGGACCGGCGCAGCGGCGAGATCTTCATCTCGCACATCTTCCCCGGATTGATCACGCGCGTGAACGCGGGCGCGATCATTCCGGCCGCGCCGCCGGCGGCCATCATTCCCGTCGTCGCCTCGCTGCCGGGAGCACACGGATCGCAGTTCACGACGTCGATGCAGATCGCCAATCCGCATCCGTTCGCGATTGCCGGAACGATGGTCGTACATCCGCAAGGTCACGCGGCCGCGACCAGTGATTCTGCCGTCTCATACACGCTCGCGCCGTTTGCGACGCGCGAGTTCGCGGACTTCATGTCGGCGGCAGGCACCACCGGCGGCGGCTCGGTCGACATCATCGCGGCGGTCGGCTCCGCGCCGGTGACGGTGACGCGGATCGTCAACACCGCCGAGACGGGACAGCCGGCCGTCCAGGTACCGCAGGTCGATCCGGCGGATGCGTTGACGATCGGGACACATGGCACACTGGTCGCGCCGGGCAGCACGGCGATGCGGTTCAACATCGGCATCCGCACGCTGTCGCAGAACACGAGCATGACGTTCCGGCTGTACGACGCAGATGGCGCGGAGCTGCATGCTTCGGCGCGATCGTTTCCCGCGCACTACTTCCAACAGTTCGCGGCGGCCGATCTGGTCGGGATGGCGCCGGGCGTGAATCAGTCGGTGGTGATCACGATCGACGGCGGCAGCGCGATCGTGTACGGCGTGGCCATCGACAACGTGACCGGGAACGGGACGCTGCAAGTCGCGAGACGCACGCAGGAGTAGCAAAGAGATGCGGAGCACCGGACCGGTGCTCCGCATCACTACAACTCGATCGCTTTCACGATCACGATGGTGCGGTCGTCCTGATCCTCGCGTCCCCACTTCGCAACGCGCGCCAGCACTTCCTGGCCGATCTCCTGCGCGGAGCGCGCTCGATTGGCTTTCACGAGGCGCACCAGGCGTTCGATGCTGAACTCGCGGTCCTTGCGATCCTGCGCTTCGATGATGCCGTCGGTGTACATGCAGAGCAGATCGCCCGGCTCGAGCTGCACGTAGCCGCGGGTGTAGGTCGCGTCCGGCGTCGGCCCGAGGACCGGACCGCCGTTGCGCAGAAACTCGCTCTTGCCGTTCTTGCGCAGGACGAACGGCGGATTGTGGCCGGCGTTGCAATAGATCAGGATCCCACCCGTTTCGAGCTCGCCGTAGAACAGCGACACGAACTTCGTGGTCAGGCGGCCGCGGTGGATGATGTGATTGAGCTTCTCCAGCGTGCGGATGATCTTGAAATCGCGATCGGTAGCCATGCGCAGGCCCATGTAGACATCGCGCACGACCAGCGCCGCCGGCAGTCCGTGGCCGGAACCATCGGCGATGGCCAGCCCGAGGATGTTGTCGGAGACCGGGATGTAATCGTAGAAATCGCCGCTGACGATCTCCGCGGGAACGGTGCGGCCCCAGACGTCGTAGCCGGCGTACTGGGGGATGCGCGACGGCAGGATGGACTGCTGGATGCGTTGCGCCTCGACGATCAGCGACTCGTACCATCGCGCGCGGATGCGCTGGTTGATCGCGTACCGGATCAGGTTGAGCGAGAAGAGAATGTCCTCGCGCCGGTGTGACGGCGAGACGTTGAAGGCGATGATGTAGTCGTCGTCGCCGACCGAGATCGCGCAGAACCGCTGCGCGCCGAGCTTCTCTTCGAGCACCGGATCGAATCCCGGATCGGTCGGATCCATGACCAGGATCCCGTTCTCCGTGACCAGCTCGATCGGTTTGTAGTCTTTGGGGACTTCGATCCCCAGCACGCCGGCATGCGACTCGCCGAACCGCGCCACGAGCTCGTACGACTCGTCGCGCGCTTCATACACGCGCCCGCCGGTGATGCCGAGCTGATCGCGAAAATTCGTGGCGATCGTCTCCGCGATCTGCGCGACAGAGGTGGAAGGAGAGTCGGAGGTCTCCAATTGCTCGAGCGTGCGCTCGACCTGGGTGAGGAGTTTTCGATAATCCATCGGTTTACTTGGGTTGGCGTTCTGCGCGAAGGCGTTCGATGCGTTGCTGCTCGTATTTCTGCCGGTCCGCCTGCATCTCTTCGATCGTGCGGAATTTGACCACTCCGCGCGGCATGTTCAGCGGTCCGGCGAAGTTGCCCATGCTCATCAGCGCGCGAATGCGCCGGCCGAGCGGAACATGGCGGTTCACCGTCCCTGCGTCCGGCATCTCTTCGATGCTTCTGTATTTCCAGACCGGCATCAATCCTCCAGCCGGAACGCCTGGCGCAGCGCCTCCGCGTCGCCACGGTCCTTGGGACGCACGGTGTCGCGTTTCATCTGAAACAGTTGCGCGGGAGTGACCACGCGAACGGGAATGCCTTCGATCTCCGCGTTCTGCCACTCGAGTGTCGAATACGAATACGCCTCGCCCAGCCGGGTCAGGAAGTCGACGTAGAAGTCTGTGTCAGGCGGACCATAGCGAACGGCAGGATAGTCGCCGATCAGTTCGTCCGCGTCGATGTCATCGATGGCGGGATCGTTCCAGACGGAACGAAGTGCCCGCTTGAGGCGTTCGATGTTTTCCGTGGTCGGGGCGACGAAGAAGTCCGCGTCCTCCGTGTTCCGCACGATGCCGTGCGCCCACAGCGCGATGGCGCCAAAGGTCACGTATTCGACATTTTCGCGGTTCATCGCCTTGATCAGCGTCAGCACTTCGCCGAGATCCACCATCGCTACCGCAACTCTACCCCATCGACCTCATACGGCGCCTTCACGCCCAGGGCGCCGAGCACTGTCGGATACACATCCGCGATGTACGGCGCGCGGGCGGTGGTCAGCTTGCGGTTGGTGAAGAAGATCCCTTTCACGATCTCGGGATCGACCGAGCAGTGGTCGCCGCTCCAGACCGCTTTGTTGTCTTCGAAGAGCGCTTTGGGGACGCCGCCGAGGGAGGTTTGCCAGGAGACGCGGTAACCGTCGTTGTTCATCACGAAGAGGTCGGGGATCATGTTCGGGTCGAACTTCTGGTACGCCTCTTCGCGCGTGAGGACGCGGCGGACCGGATGCTCGTTCGTTTCGGGATCGACCATGGCCACGAGGCGCGTCTGCAGTTCCTTCTTCAGCGCGTCATACTCGGCGCCCGGCTCGACGATGCCCTGCGCCTCGCGCCCTTTGAGATTCACGTACACCTCGCCCAGCCCCATCGCGTAGGCGCGCGTTTTCGACCAGTCGACATTCTCCCAGAACTGTCCCTGATCGAAGAGCATCTCCACGTTGCGATCCTTCACCTGCACGCCGGTCTTGAGCGTCATGTAGCCGTTCAGCACCAGCCAGGTGTTGTAGTGCACGTGACGGCGGAACGAGGCGAAGCCGTGATCGGACGCGACCAGCAGCAGCGCGTTTTTCCGCTCCGCCGCCTCCATCGCATCGCCGACGATCTCGTCCATCAGCTGGTAGGACTTCAGCAGCGCATCGCCCCACTCCGCGGCGAGCTTCGCGTCATACGCGGGATGCTTCGGATCGACGATGCGCCAGAAGACGTGCCCGACGCGATCCGGAAATTCGAAGCACTGCACGAGCAGGTCGTCATCGCGCTGCAGCAGCGAGTTGAAGATCTTCCGCGACTGCGCGACCGTCCACTCCATGTCATCCCAGAAGATGCGCTCCGTCGCAAATCCCTCGGAAATCGCCCAGGTGTCGATCTGCCATCCGAGCGTCTTGTACGGCCCGTGCTCCTTCGCCAGTTCCGGCGCCCAGTCCGTCGGACCCGAGATCTTGAATCCCGGCGGGAGGCTGCGCGGATCGAAGTTGATCGGCGACAGGTACAACTTCACCTCCGGCTGCACGGTGAGCAGATGGAACCTGCTGATGCCGCGGACCTTGATCAGCGGATTGAACGGAAAGACGAAGTCGACCCAACCGGTCCACTCCCCCGCTTTGAGGGAGTGTTTCCTGCCGCTCACTTCGATCTCGATCGAGTTGCGATCGTCGGCGACGGTGATGGTCATCGGAATGGAGATGTACGGCGGATCTCCGAAGAGTTTGTTCGGCGGCCCCTGGATGGTGGTCTGGATGACGCCCTTGTTGTCTTCGAGCTGCACGACTTCGATCGAGAACTCGTTCGTGCCCGCGCGTTTGAAGTCGAGCTCGGACGTGAAGTAGAACGGCTTGCCGACGCGGCCGGAGACGTCCGGGACGCCGAGACCCGACAGCATGTGTCCCTGGTGATCGCCATGGCCGAAATCAGTCGCGGGAAACGTCACCGGCACGTGGACGATGGTGGCCTTCTTCCCCGCCTGCGACGCCACTTCCCAGAACGGCGTTCCCTGACGGCGGTTGATCACGCCCGGACGCTTCTCCGGAATGTACTTCTTCACCGCGGCAAACGTTCCGGCACCGAGCGCGACGCCGAGCACGAGCAGGACCAGCCCGCCAACGCGCCGGCGGCGCATCAGCAGCACGACCGCGATGAGCGCGAACAGCAACGTCACCGCCGCGGCGAACGCGATCGGATTGCGCTTGCCGAGGAGAAACGGCTCGGTGGTCTCGTCGAACGCGGCGAAGACCGGGAGGTACGTTTTCGGATCGCGGCGGAGGAAATCGAAGATGCCGGTGCGGCCGGGATCGACGCCGGTGTCGTGGTCGACGTTCAGCACCGGCGTCTGTGCGGGCGTGGTCGGGAGCAGCGGACGGAACGTCCCCGTCGCGCGCAGTTTCGCCAGGTTCGGGAGCTTCCCTTCGTTCATCCAGCGCTCGGTGTAGTTGGCGTCGACGCCGTCGAAACCGAGCACGATCACTTTCTGCTGCGCATGCGCCGCGGCCGTAAGTGCCAGCGCTGCGATGAGGATCAGTCTTCTCAGAGCCATCGCCGCGCATGATACATAGAGGCGGAACGCACGCGGCGGGCACTTCTCTTGTAACGTCCGCCGCGGAGGAGTAACGCAATGAAACATCGCCAGTTGATCGCGCTCGCGATCGCCACAACGATGGTCCTCTCCGGATGTGGCGGCAGAGAGAAGAAAAACGGTGGCGGCGGCGCGGGCAGCGACGCGAACCGCCTCGTGATCGGACTCAAGAGCAGCCCCACCAATCTCGATCCGCGCGTCGGCAACGACAACGCCTCGGGACGCATTCAGGATCTCTGCTGCAGCGGTCTCATCCGCGTCACGCCCGAGCTCGACTACGCGCCGGACATCGCCTCGAGCTGGGAAACGCCGGATGACAAGACCATCATCTTCAAGCTCAACCCGAACGCGAAGTTCCAGAACGGCCAGCAGGTCACCGCGCAGGACGTGAAGTGGACGTACGACACGACCATGGGCGAGGAGCTGGTGACGCCGAAGAAGTCCGGCTATTCGGCAGTGGCGAGCATCGAGGCGCCCGACGCGCAGACGGTCATCTTCCGCTTGAAGGAACCGAACGGCGGTCTGTTCGACAATCTCAACCTCGGCATCGTGCCGACCGGCACGGATACGAACGCCGCCAAGACCCGACCGGTCGGCGCGGGTCCGTACAAAGTGGTCGACTTCCGGACCGACGAGAGTGTGACGCTGGAAGCATTCGACCAGTACCACGGCGGCGCGCCGAAGATCAAAAACATCACCGTGCGCATCATCCCGGACTCGACCACGATGGTGCTCGAGCTGCGCCGCGGCACGGTGAATTTCGAGGTCAATCAGATCCCGTTCGAGAACGTCGGCGAGTTCGAGAAGAGCGACAGGATGCAGGTCATCAAGAAGCCCGGCTCGGTGTGGCAGTACCTCGCCTTCAACCTGAAAGATCCGACGCTCTCGGACGTCAACGTGCGCCGCGCCATCGCCCATGCCATCGACCGGCAGAAGATCGTCACCGATCTGCTGCGCGGCCACGGCGTGCCGACCGACAGCATGTTCGCGGCCGGACACTGGGCGCGCGCGAACAACCTTCCGACCTATCCATACGATCCGGCGCGCGCGAAGCAGCTCCTCGACGAGGCCGGCTTCCGCGATCCGGATGGCGACGGGCCGGAGCCGCGCTTCACGATCTCGTTCAAGACCTCGACGGACATGGAAGCGAACCTGCGCGCGCAGATGATCCAGCAGATGCTGCAGGCGGTGGGCATCAAGGTGACCATCGAGACGAGCGAGTTCGGCAAGTTCCTCGAGGATGTGTCGAAGGGGAACTTCCAGCTGTATTCGCTGAGCCGCAACGGCATCGGCGATCCGGACTTCTTCTACGTCATCTTCTTTTCGAAGAACATCCCGCCCGAGGGACAGAACCGCGGGTACTACCGCAACGCGCGCATCGACGAGCTCATCCTGGAAGGGCGCTCCACGTTCGACCGCGCAAGACGCAAGCAGATCTACGACGAGATCCAGCGCATCGTGCAGGAGGACCTGCCGTACGTGTCGCTGTATCACCAGATCAACGTGGCCATCATGGACAAGGGACTGCAGGGATACACGATGTATCCGGCCGGCTTCTGTCTGGGCATTACGCAGATGAGCTGGCAGTCGCAATGATCGACGTGCCGACGTGATCGAGCTATCGACCGTTGCAGTCAGGCTGACGCTGGCACTCGCGTTCGGCGCCATCATCGGCGTCGAGCGCGAGTGGCGTCAGAAACACGCCGGGCTCAAGACCATGATCCTGGTCGCGCTCGGCGCGGCCACGTTCTCGATGATGTCCGACACGTTCGGCCCCGAGAATCACAATCCCGGACAGATCGCCGCGGCGGTGGTCGGCGGCGCCGGCTTCATCGGCGCGGGCGTGATCATGCATCGCGGCGCGACGGTGCAGGGCGTGACCACCGCGGCGACGTTATGGGCCTCGGCAAGCGTCGGCGTAGCGGTCGGACTCGGCCAGTACATCCTCGGCAGCGTGCTCACCGGCGGGATCTTCGTCGTGCAGATCGTCATGCGCCGCGTCGAGTGGATGATCCTGCGCTCACGCCGTGAAAAAGCGCCGGGACGTTTCGAGCTGCGCGTCGAATGCGACGGCGAAACCTATCCGATGGTGGCGGCGATCCTCGAACGCCGCGAGGAGCTGGTGGTGGTGCGCCGTTCCATCCAGCGCGGCGCAGAACAGTTGTCGTTCCGCGCCGTGATCCGCACACCCCACCCCGCCGATCTCGCCGCGCTCGAAGAAGAGCTGGTGCGGCTGCAGGGTGTGCGGAAGGTCGATCTGTGGCACCTCGGGATCGAGGACGATTAGTAATCCCCGAGCACCGTCTCCATCAACACCGCGCATACCTGGTACGGATCCATGTTCGCTGCCGGACGGCGGTCTTCGAAATAGCCGAAACCCTGATTGGCGGTGGCCATCGGGATGCGGATCGAGGCGCCGCGGTCGCTGGTGCCCCAGCGGAACTGATGGATGGGCGCGGTCTCGTGCATCCCGGTCAGGCGCTCTTCGTTGTGCGCGCCGTAGACCTTGATGTGCTCCTCGTGGCGCTTCTCGAGCTTGCGCATGGCGTTCTCGATGAACTGCATGCCGCCTTCCTGGCGCATCTCTTTGGTCGAGAAGTTCGTGTGCGCGCCGGCACCGTTCCAGTCGCCTTTGACCGGTTTCGGATAGAGCGTCGCGCTGATGCCGAAGTCTTCGCCGAGGCGGTAGAGCAGCCAGCGCGCGATCCAGAGCTCGTCGGCGACTTCCAGCGGTCCGAGCGTTCCGATCTGGAACTCCCACTGCGCGGGCATGACCTCGGCGTTCGTTCCGTAGATGCTGATGCCGGCGCGCTGACACGCCTCGGCGTGCGCTTCCACGAGCTCGCGGCCGAACACTTCATCGCTGCCGACGCCGCAGTAATAGCCGCCCTGCGGCGCGGGAAAACCGTGATCCGGCCAGCCCAGCGGGCGATTGCCTTCGAACAGCGTGTACTCCTGCTCGATGCCGAACCAGGCATCGTGATCCTGGTACTTTTCGGCCATCTGGCGCAGCTGCGCGCGGGTGTTGCTCCAGTGCACCGAGCCGTCCGGATTCAACACTTCGCAGAGCACGAGGATGTCGTTTTCGCGATGCAGCGGATCGGGCAGCATCTTCACCGGCCGCAGCAGCAGGTCGCTGAAATGACCGCTGGCCTGGCTGGTGCTCGAGCCGTCGAAGCCCCACTCCGGAATGTCGTCGACTCTCTTCACGGGCCCGTCGAGAATCTTTGTTTTCGAGCGCAGTTTTGCGGTCGGTCTCTGTCCGTCGATCCAAATGTACTCAGCGGTGATTTTGGCCAAGGCGTGCTACCTCCAGAAGCGGTGTTGAAGATGCGAGAAGATAGCAAGAATGGACGCCGAGTCCAACGCTCAATTTGCGTCGCGACTCAAATGCCCGCTCGCCTCGCGCAGCGTCTCCGGAGCCCACACCACGACTTTGTTCTTGCCCAGTGATTTGGCCTGATACATGGCGATGTCGGCGCGGCGCAGCAGCTCGCTTCGTTCCATTTCCAGCGACTCCGTAGTGGCCGGATCGGGAACGTAGCGCGCCACTCCGATCGACGCGGAAAGAATCCCGCGCAGGTGCAGCGGCGGCATGCTGAATCCCCACTCGCGCTCGAGGAAGGTGGTCTTCTCGACAGCGTCGCGGATCTCCTCGCAAAGGCGCAATCCTTCGTCGATGGAGGTCTCGGGAAGGATCATCACGAATTCGTCGCCGCCATAGCGCGCGACGGTGGCGTCGCCGCGCTGCACGATGCGCTTGAGCAGGAAGCCCACCTCGCGCAGCACCTGGCTGCCGGCCAGATGACCGTGGCAGTCGTTGACCACCTTGAAGCGGTCGAGATCCATGAACAGCAACACCGCTTCCTTGCCGCTCGCGCGCGCCGCGGCCATGGTCTCGTTGAGGCGGACGTGGAACCAGCGGTCGTTGTACAGCCCCGTCAGATCGTCTTTCTTGGCCAGTTCGTGCGCGCGTTTGGCGTCCAGCGCGTTCTGCAGCGTGAACGAGGTATAGCCGGCGAAGATCTCCAGCAGGGTCATGTCGCGCCGCGTGAAGCTCTTCCCTTCCAGACGGTTGATCAGCTCCAGCACGCCGCAAACGTGCTTGCCGATGTAGACCGGCACGGCCACGACCGAGTGGGTCTTGTGGCCGATCTGCGTGTCGATGTCCGCGTAGAAGTACTGGTCCTTCCCCACGTCCTCGGACAAATAAGGAGTGCCGGTCTGATAGACGCGGCCGACGATTCCATGCTGCGCGGGCAGGCGCGTGCCGACCAGGTCGCGGCTCGATTCGCCGAACGTGGCGATGAAGACCAGCTCGTTCTCCTTGCGCGAGGGCACCTTGCGAAACGGATCGTCGAGCAGGATCGACCCCGACTCGGACGGCACGAATTCGAAGGCCTTCTGCAGGATCTGCCGCAGGACGAGATCGAGATCGACCTCGTTCTTGAGCGATAGGCCGGCCTTGTGCCGCTCCAGAAAGCGCTCCAGCTGCGGGGTCTCCAGCGAGTGGAAGTGGATCATCAGTCGATGTCAGGGCGCCGGTCGATTATAGGCCTGGTTTGGCGTCCGGCTGTTCGGCGGCCATCGCCTCGCGCTCGAACGAGATCATTGCGTACGCGCGGGCGATCGAGCGCACGCGCCAGAAATGCCGGGCGAATTCGGCAATGTAGCGCCAGTAGAAGACGAACAGCCCGAGGCGGTTGATCTGGCGCACGTGGGCAAGCTCGTGGCGGAGCAGACGCTCGGCCGCGGCCGGCGTCGCTTTCGCGCTGAGATAGATCCGGCGGCCGATGGTGATCGCGATGACGTCGCGCATCAGCCACGGGCGCAGCCACCACGGATAGTTCATGCGCACCTTCGCGCGCGCATCGGCGATGGCCTCTTCGATCGCCGCGGACAGGTTCATTTAATCACCTCCATGCGCACACCGTACCTGCTCCTGGCCGCCTCCCTCCTCGCCGCCACGACCACGCTGCACGCTCAGCGAGACATGAGCAAGGTCGAAGTGAAGGCCACCAAAGTGGCGGGATCCGTCTACATGATCACCGGCGCGGGCGGAAACATCGGCGTTTCCATCGGCGAGGACGGGATCATCATCGTCGACGATCAATACGCGCCGCTGGTGCCGAAGATCGAAGCGGCGTTGCAGGCGATCTCCGACAAGCCGCTGCGCTTCATCCTCAACACGCACTACCACCCCGATCACACCGGCGGCAACGAACAGCTCGGGAAGAGCGCGCCGATCGTCGCGCAGGAGAACGTCCGCAAGCGCCTGAAGGAAGGGACGACCACACTGTTCGGACCGATGCCCGCGCAACCGAAGGGAGCGCTTCCGATCATCACGTTCAACGACACGCTGACGCTGCACGTCAACGGAGAAGACATCCGCGCCGTGCACTTCCCCGGCGGACACACCGACGGCGATTCGGTGATCTGGTTCACGCAGTCGAACGTCGTGCACATGGGCGACAACTTCTTCAACGGCATGTTCCCCGTGATCGATCTCGACAACGGCGGCGGCGTGCGCGGGATGATCCGCGCGGCCGAAAAGGTGGCCTCGATGATCCCCGCCGACACGAAAGTGATCGCCGGCCACGGTCCTCTCGGCGATCGCGAGTCCCTCCGCAAATTCGCCGAAGTCCTCCGCGGCGCCGCCGACGCCGTACAGGCCGGCCTCGCCGCCGGCAAGACCGCCGATCAGCTGAAGGCGGAGAAGGCCCTCGCGGCGTGGGAGGAGGATTGGGGGAAGGGGTTCGTGAAGACGGACATGTTCATCGATTTGCTGTACCGCGACCTCTCGAGGAAGTAGGCGGTCGGAACCGCAAGTCTCAAAGTCGCAAAGTCTCAAAGAGAATGATCGCGCGCTCTTTGAGACTTTGCGACTTTGAGACTTTGCGACTGGTCACCCCTTCCTCTTCAGGGACAACGTCAGCGTGAACCGCGCCACCGGCTCGTCGCCGAACTTCGACGGCACGGTGGCGATCACGGGCACGGTGGCTTCCTGGCGCTCGCCGGTGTCGAGGGCGCGCTGGAGCATGTCCTGGATCATGCGGCCTTCATTGTTCGTGAAGAGCACGTCGCCTTCGGCGCGCTTGAGGAACTGCGCGTTCATGTCCTTGAACAGGAAATTCACGCGCAGTTTGCGCTCGCGCACGAGCTTGAAGGCGATCAGGCCGGCGGCGACGTCCGCGCCCATGCAGAGCGTGCCGAGGTACATCGCGTGAATGTCGCGGCGCCGGGTGCGCCAGTTCAGCGGAACGCGGATCACGCATCGCTCGCTGGTGAGCTCCACGATCTTCGGCGACGCCAGAAAGAGAAAGAACACGTTCTGCAGCGCCCACAGGCGGACCATCGCGGTCGTCATGACGGCGCAGTCTAACGCGTGGTTATACTGGCGGCCACCGGAGGATCGATGCGCATCGCCGTTCCACACCACACCACCCGGGCCAACGCCCGCACTACCATCGAACAGAAAGTGGCGGCGCTGCTGAGCCAATTCGGCGGCCGCGTCGACGACCTGCAGCAGCAGTGGACCGGCGACACGCTGGAGTTCAAGGGAAAAGCGCGCGGCTTCAAGGTGGAGGGAACGGTGGAGGTCACGGACGAGGAGATCATCCTCGAAGGGAAGCTCCCGCTGATGGCGTTACCGTTCGAGCCGCGCATTCGCGAGGCGGTCAAACGCGAAGCGGAAAATCTGTTCCGGACGGCCTGACGGAACGTGCGGTTTCCGCCTCGCGTGGTGCGTTAGTTCGCTTCGCCTTCGACGTGCAGGATCTTCTTCAGCGCGTCGACGTTCGGATCGACGAACAGGCGTCCATCGACTTCAACGGCTGGATCCGATCCCAGGTGATGCGTGTGTTTGTACTCCTCGGGGCGAACCATTTCGTGGTCCACACGGAACTGCTTGAGAAAGCCAGCGATCAGGCTGGTCTTGTGCTTCTGGCTTCCGGGGAAGAACCTTACGGTCATCGCCTCCCCTCCCTTCACGGTCATTCATGATTTACGGATGTTTGCGAACCTTAGGCCCAGTTCCTTCAGAAGTCAAATAACGTGAGCTGCCTCCAGCGCTTCCCGATACTGAATCTCGTAAAGCTTTCGATACAGTCCGTTTACAGACATCAACTGTTCGTGCGTGCCGCGCTCGCGAATCTCCCCGTGATGGAACACGAGAATGGTGTCGGCGGAGCGAATCGTCGACAGACGATGCGCGATCACGATCGACGTGCGTCCGTGGAGCAGCGTCTGGATCGCTTCCTGGATCAGCAGCTCGGTCTCGGTGTCGATGGACGACGTGGCCTCGTCGAGGATCAGCACCGGCGGATCGAATGCCAGCGCGCGGGCAAACGAGAGGAGCTGCTTCTCGCCCACCGACAATCCGGCGCCGCGCTCCCGCACCACGGACGCATACCCGTCCGGCAATCGCGAGATGAACCGGTCGGCCTGCACGCGCACCGCGGCCGTACGGATCTCGGCTTCGCTGATCTCCGGATCGCCGAGGGAGATGTTCTCGGCCACCGAGCCGGTGAAGAGAAAGATGTCCTGCTGCACGATCGCGAACAGACGCCGCAGCGACTCCATCGAATAGCGGCGGATGTCGATGCCGTTGATCAGGATCTCTCCGCGCTGCGGTTCGTAGAAACGCAGCAGCAGCGAGGTGATGGTGGTCTTCCCCGCGCCGGTATGCCCGACCAGCGCCACGCGCTCGCCGCGCGCGACACGGAACGAGACGTTCTTCAGCACCCACTCCGGCTGGCCCGCTTCGTTGTCGACGTATGCGAACCAGACATTGCGCAGTTCGAGCGACTCGAACTGCCCCACTTCCAGCGTTCCCGAGTCCTCGATGCGCACCTTCGTATCGAGCAGCCGGAAAATCCGCTCGCTCGCCGCCATCGCCGATTGCAGGATGTTGTACTTCTCGGAGAGGTCGGAGATCGGCTGGTAGAACCGCTGTGAGTACTGGAAGAACGCCACCAGCGCGCCGACGGAGAGCGTTCCCTGGATGACCTTCCCGCCGCCGTACCAGACGATCAGCGCGATGCCGATGGTCTCGATCAACTCGATGACCGGATAGAAGATCGAGTAGTAGTAGATCGAGTCGATGTTCGCGTCGCGATGCCGTCGATTCAGCCCGTCGAACTTCGCCGCCTCCCGCTCCTCGGCATTGAAGAGCTGCACCGTCGACATTCCGGAGATGTGCTCCTGCAGAAATGCGTTGATCGCCGCGATGCGCGCGCGCACCTGGCGGTACGTGACGCGCGCGCCGCGGCGGAACCAGATCGAGACCAGCACGATGAACGGCGTGATGGAGAAGAGCACCAGCGCCAGCCGCCAGTTCAGCCAGAACAGCACGCCGATGATGCCCGCCAGCACGAAGATGTCGCCGAAGATGGCCACGAAGCCGGCGGTGAACAGCTCGTTCAGCGCGTCGACGTCGGTGGTCACGCGCGTCATCAGCCGCCCCACCGGGTTGCGATCGAAGAACTGGATGTTCAGGCGCTGCAGATGTCCGAAGATCTGCTTGCGCAGGTCGTACATGATGTACTGCCCCATCAGGTTCATCAGGACCATCTGCGTGTAGATGGCCGCGGATCCGCCGACGAGCGTGAGCAGGTAGAGGCCGGCCGCGATCTGGATGCCGGTCATCGGCGCGAGCGCGATGCCGTTCGCCGCCATCCATTCCGCGATACGCCCGCTGACGCCGAGGGGCTGCGCGCCCTGCAGCGGCTTCACGAACAGATCGATGGCCACGGCCGTGATGGCCGGTCCTGCGATCTCGAAGAGCGACGACAGGATCACCAGGAGCACGGACAGCGCCGCGCGTCCGCGATACGGACGGAGATAGCCGAACAGCCGCCGCGTCAGGTGCGCGTCGAAGGGGCGTGCGCCTTCGTCTTCGTGCTTCTCGATTTCGGGCATCGTGTCTGCGCGTCTCTCGTGGTGTCCTGTTGTCAGTTGTCGGTTGTCGGTTGTCTGTGACTCTACGCCTCGGCGTCGTGTGCCGCGGGAGCCGACTTGGCCTCGTGCGTTGCCGCACAGACAACCGACAACCGAGAACCGACAACCGCGAGCGAAACGAGCGTCACGCCGTCTCCTCCAACTCCGCCTCGATGGTCTGGCGGCGATAGAGGTCGGCGTAGTAACCGCCCTTCGCGAGAAGCGTGTCGTGCGTGCCGCGCTCGACGATGGCGCCGTCGTCGAGCACCACGATCGCGTCGGCGTCTTTCACCGACGACACGCGATGCGACACGATCAGCACCGTGCGTCCTTCGCGAATGCTCCGCAGCGCGTTCAGGATCCGCTCCTCGGTCTGCGTGTCGACCGCGCTCAACGAGTCGTCGAGGATCAGGATCAACGGATCGCGCACCAGCGCACGCGCAATGGCGGTGCGCTGTTTCTGTCCGCCGGAAAGCGTGATGCCGCGTTCCCCGATGATGGTGCGCAGTCCCTCCGAGAACGTGGCCACGTCGGACGTCAGCCCCGCTTGTGCCGCCGCTTCGTCGATCTCTTCGTCCGTTGCATCGGCGCGGCCGAAGCGGATGTTCTCGGCCAGCGTTTCGGAGAAGAGAAACGTTTCCTGCGGCACCATGCCGATCCATTCGCGCAGTTGGCGCATCGGGATGGTCTCGATCGGACGTCCGGCCACGAAGATCGTGCCCGGCGGCGGCTCGAACGCGCGCGTGATCAGGTTCAGCAGCGTCGACTTTCCGCTGCCGGTGCGGCCGACGATGCCGATGGTCTGTCCGTGCTGCACCGTCAGATCGATGTCGCGCAGCACGGGACGATGTCCGTACGAGAACGTGAGATCGCGGATACGAAGAAGTTCCTCGGGTTCCTCGGCGTTCCTCGGAGTTCCTCGGGTGGCGGGGCTCTCCTCCGAGGAACTCCGAGGAACCCCGAGGACCTCCGAGGAACCGGCGTCGACCGTCCAGATCTCGTGCAGCCGCTTCATCGACGCCATGCCGCGCTGGAAGAGATTGATCACCCAGCCGAGCGCGATCAGCGGCCACACCAGGCGGCCGAGGTAGAACTGGAAGGCGACGAAGGAACCGATGGTCATCGTGCCGGCCAGGATTTCCCGGCTGCCCGCGTAAAAGATGAATACGAACAGCAGTCCCACCAGCGTCTGCAGCGACGGATGAAACATCGCATTCAGCCGGATGAGCGAGCGGTTGCGCTCCACGAACTCGTGATTCATCCGCTTGAAGTTCTCGGTCTCGTTGCGCTCGCGCGTGAACGCGCGCACGACGCGCACGCCGGAGAGGTTCTCCTGCACGCGCGCGGAGATGTCGCCGAAGTAGTCCTGCACCGCTTTCGAGCGGATGTGGATGCGCTCGCCGAAATACTTGGCCATCCCGCCGACGACCGGCACGGCCAGCAACGACACGAGCGCCATGCTGCCGTCGATGCGCACCATCATCACGAACGCGCCGGAGACGACGAGCAGCGCCGAGATGGAGTGCATCACGGCCGGCCCGACCAGCATGCGTACGGAGGCGAGGTCGTTCGTGGCGCGCGACATCAGATCGCCGGTGCGCTGTCCCTGATAGAACTCGAGCGGCAGGCGCTGCAGGTGTGCGTAGAAGTCGTCGCGCATGTCGTATTCGATGTGCCGCGATGCGCCGATGAGAATCCAGCGCTGCAGGTAGAGGAAGATGCCCTCCACCGCCGCCGCGCCGATGAGCAGCAGTCCATAACGGACGAGCATGCCGCGCGTGAAGTTGCCGCCGAGGGTGTCGACCGCGCTGCCGATGATGAGCGGCTTGAGCAGCGAGAAGACCGCCGAGCCGATCACGCATGCGGCGCCGAGGGAGAGGCTGCGTTTGTAGCGCGCGAAGTAGCCGAGGAGCCTGGAGAGCGGAGTCATAGCGGCTCCTGACGTGGCTCTCGCAACGGAAGCTTCTTCATTTCCTGGAGCGTAATGCGCAGCACGGAGCCGAGCGTGAAACCGGTCGGAAAACAGTGCGGAATGCGCACGCCGGCGCCGGAGAGCTCGAGGAAATCGAGTGGCGGCCTGCGCCGCGCCAGCACGTGCGCGAGCTTGCGCGGGAGGTCTTCGCGGTCGTCGACGTTGAGGTGCAGCGGCTGGAGGTAATAGCCGAAGTGCATCTCGCGCAAGGCCGGCACGCCGCCGGCGAACTCAGGCAGGGTGACGCTGAGCGTCAACGCGCCGAAAATCCAGTTCTCCTGCGCAAACTCGCCACGCCAGAAGTCCTCTTCCTCCTCGGTCAGATGTTCCAGTCGCATGGAGAAAGGATCATTGCGGCTGTCGCGCCCGAAGCCCGGCCGCAATCTCATCGAGCCGAGCCTGATGGAAGTCGTTGACGAACTTCTGCAACTCCCCCTCCCGCGACTCGTCGATGTCCTCGGCATACACCTTCTTCAACGCCCCGCCCAGATAGACCTTGGTCTCGACACGCCACGCCGGCCGCGAGAAGAACTCGGTCTGGATGGTGAGCTTTTTCGAGGCAACGTCGATGGCGTCGAGACGGCCCATGGGTGGGGTGGCGGGTTCTCGCATTGGGTTGGAGTGTACCGCGCTTCGCGCGGGGCGGTCGGTTGTCGGTTGTCTGTGAGGTAGCGTAGGATTGGCGCTCCACGCCGAGCGCGGTCAATCGCAGCGCCGTCCTCCCACCACGATCGATTCATGCCTCATTTGAAGACTTGCGTGCGTTTCAGCGCGCCATCGATCTCATGGTCGACATATACACCGCGACCGAGACTTTTCCGCGACACGAGGTGTATGGCCTCAGGTCGCAGTTACGACGCGCCTCGTGCTCGGTCGTGAGCAACATCGCTGAAGGTCAGGGGCGGCTCACGTATGGCGAGTGGCGCCAATTGCTCAGCCACGCACGGGGCTCGTTGTACGAGGTACAGGCGCAAGTGATCGCGTCGCAGCGACTGGACTTCCTGAGCACGTCGGCAGCGGAACACTTGCAGAAACGAATCCGCTTGGCAGCACGCGAACTTGCGGGTCTCATCACTTGGATCAGAAAGCGCGAAGCTGAGAGCAAACGCCGCAAGAACCACGAGGCACAGACAACCGACAACTGACAACCGACAACAAAAACCTCACCGTTCCCTCCTCACACTCCGCCGGCACTTCGCCTCTGCCCTCGACTCGATCTGCCGCACTCGCTCCCTCGACAGGTTCAGGATCTCGCCGATGTCGCGCAGGGTCAGTTCGTCGTCCTGCAGGATTCCGTAGCGGAGTTTCATGATCGTCTTTTCTTCGAGCGACAGCTCGTCGACGGCTTGTTGCACCGATGCGTGCTCGCGGAGGTTTTGCAGGTAGGGCAGGCGCTCCTTGGCGATGGCGGGGGAAACGGTCTCGCGGCGGTCGTCGAGCTCGTACCAGTAGTGGAACCAGCCCTTCGGATTGGGATTCGTGTACAGCAGCAGCACGGCCAGCTCGCCTTCGGAGATCTCCAGCTTCGTGCAGACCTTCGTCTTGGCGATGTCGAGGATGCCGGTGACGTTTTCGACGGTGCGGTTGAGGAAGGAGGCCAGCTCGCGCACGCTGCGCGGGACGTTGTCGCTGACGCCGTGGCGCAACGAGAGCACCAGGCGCTCTTTCGGCGAGAGCTCGGACATGTGCGCCAGCAGTTCTTCGCGGCGCGACTGCACCTGCATCTCGTCTTCGGCGGACGGGATCATGGTCTGCTCGACCACGTCCGCGAGCTCGGTGTGCGAGTCGCCGTCGAGCTCCGCGTTGAGCGAGTAGTTGTCGGCGTTGGCCTGCAGGAGCGTCTGCACTTCCTTGACCGTCACGCCGAGGTTCTGCGCCAGCTCGTCGGGCGTCGGGATGTGACTGCCTTCGGTCATGGCCGTGGCAATGGCCTTCTCCAGGCGATACATCAGATTGGCGCGCTTCGGCGGAAGGCGGAACGCGCCGGCCTGCTCGGACAGCGCGTGCAGGATGGCCTGGCGGATCCACCACACCGCGTACGTGATGAACTTGACGTTCTTGTCGGGGTCGTACTTCTTCGCGGCGTGGATCAGCCCGATGTTGCCTTCGTTGATCAGATCGAGGAACAGCACGTGCGCGTTGCGATACCGCTTCGCGTACGACACCACGAACCGCAGATTGGCCTTGACCAGTTCCTCGAGCGCGGCCTTGTCATTCTCCTGAATGCGCCGGCCGAGCTCCTTCTCCCGTTCGGGAGTGAGCCGCGGGATGCGGGCGATTTCCTGCAGGTAATGATTGAGGAGATCGTACGATTCGTCTCGTTCCTGGTGCCTGGCCATGATGCGGGACGGAAATGATACGACACCGTTCCGCTCAGCGTCGCGCCATCCGCGTCACATTCCGCGGTCTGTCTCCCAACTCTCTGGCCAGCACTTCGGCGTCGACTTCGACGCGCACCAGCACGGTCTGTTCATGATCGTGCGCGAGGATCATCAGCTCCATGCGCGATCCTTCCTTCGACGGCTTCGCGTAGATGAAGCTCACCTCGCCTGAGCGGCGCGACCAGACCTGCACGAGCGGCGTGAATCCCTCGCCCGCCTTCGACTTCATGATCTCGTGCAGCTCGTGCGGGTCGACGTTGCCGTCGCTCTTGAACGTGACCAGCTGGAAGTCGTGCACGCCCTGCGGCCGCGCCACCCAGACCACCGCGCGCGCGACGCCGAGGAACGGGATCCAGATACGCTTCACTCCGTCCTGCCGGTCGATGGCGCGTGCCACGTCCGAAAAGCCGGCCTGCAGCGGAAGAGCGATCGAGCCGAGGAGCACAGCCGCGATCAGCAGTCGCTTAGTCATGATCCTTCCTCGCTCTCGTGGTGATCTCCGGGATCCCGAACTGGCCCGACAGATCGGCCAGGCGGTCGATGTCGATCGGACCTTCGATGCTCACGATCGTGAACTCGCGCGGCTCGGCGGCGATGATCACCAGACCGGTGACCTTGTCGCCGCGCATGTCGGCCATGATGTTCACGTTTTCCTTCGTCTTGCTGCGCACGGTGACCAGTGGCTTCCAGGTCGGCCCGAGCTGCGACTTCACGCGATCGATGAGGCTTCGGTCGTACTCCCCTACCTTCGCGAACTCGTAGCTGCGCACGTAGATCCCCTGCAGGCCGTTGATCATGTCGCGCACGGCGCGTTCGTCGGCGTTATGGCCGGAGAGGAACTTCGCCGCGAGACGAAGCATGGTCGCATCGAGCGTGACGTCGACGACCTCTTCCGCTTTGTCCGCGAGGCCGGGGAAGTCGAGGTTGAGCCGCTGCGCCGATGCGGGAACGGCCAGGGTGAGAGTGAGGGTCAGGGTGATGATGAACTTACGCATGTCGTCTCCTTCGATCATTCGGCGGTGCCGATCCCGCGGACTTCCTGTTGTGCATAGCGGACCTTCTCGCCGGCGATGCGCATCGCGGTGAGAACCTGCTCTTTGGCCCGCTCGCCGCGGCGGTGCTCGACGACGCGGTGCGTCGCGTAACCGCCGAGGATTGCGGCGAGGGTCACCGATGCGGCGGCGGCGCGCCACCACACCGGACGGCGCGCGGGACGCCGTTCCGCTTCGTGAATGTGCTGCATGACGCGCCCTGCGAAGCCGGGTGCCGGCGCCCGGCGGCGCAGTACGCGTTTGAGGTTGTTCTCGAGGGTCATAGGTGCTTCTCCAGTTTCTTACGCAGCGACTGCAGGGCGCGGTGCAGGTGACTCTTGACTGTGTTCACGGGCATGTTCACGATCCGGCAGATCTCCGACGGATCGAGGTCTTCCTGGTATCGCAGCGTGACCAGTGCCCGCTGCACGTCGGGCAACTCCTGAATCGATTGCGCGAGGCGCCGGTCGAGGAAGGGATCGGCGTTGCGATCGACGGCGTGCAACTCGCCCGCGTCGTCGAGGCTGACCGCTTTCATGCGCGAGCGCCGCACCTGATCGATGCAGCGCCGCGTCGTGACCTGTCGCAGCCAGAACAGGACGTGCGCGTCCGTCTCCAGGGAGTCGAGGTTCCGGTACAGCTGGAGGAACACATCCTGCGCCACTTCTTCGGCGCGCGAGCGGTCGTTGAAGAAGTGATAGGCGAGGCTGTAGACCATCGACTCGTGCCGCTCGATGAGCTCCGCGAATGCATCCTGATCGCCCGCCTGCGCTCGGGTCAGCACCGCGGGGAACTGGATCGCCTCTGGCACGATTGCCGTCATCCTGGAGCTATATACGCAGGATTCCGGAATCGGGTGCAAGGGGGCGGGACCGCCCCCCTGCCCGGTCTACTTCACTTTCGCGAGCGTCATGTCCAGGAACTTGAACCACTTCGCGCCATCAGGCGAGAATTCGCCGACTTCGTTCCACTCACCCTTGTCGGTCCGGCGGATGGTGAAGCGCACCTTGCCACTTCCCTGCGGTGGGGTCAGACCCCACACCAGCGTGTCCGGCGCGGTCATGTCCAGGGTTGTGTCGACGCTGGGCCTGTCCGCGACGTGGCCGATGAAGCGATAGGTCTTCTTCTCTTCATCCCACGAGATGAAGGCGATCGCGTCGTGCACGATCTTGCCGTCCTTGTCGCGGCCGAGCCCTTCGACCAGCAGCACTTTGCCGCCGGCGCGCGGGGTCACCTTCTCGACCTGGACGATCGTCTCCGGCTGTCCGGGACCCGTGCGGGCCGTCGCCTCCCCTTTCCATTCGCCGACGAGCCAATCGAGCTTGCTCATCTCGTCGGCGCCATACGCGACCGTGGCGGTCAGCACCGCCACGAGAACCATCACCAGCCTTTTCATCACTGCCTCCTTCGAGAGCAGCAATGTAGGGCGGAGCGGTCACGCGGCGACAGTGACGCCTGTCATGAAGATGGGATGATGCGCGCCATGACGCGATCGGTCTGCAGGTCGGTGCCGACCAGGAACGGCTGGCTTCCGACGTCGGCGAAGCCGCATTTGGCGTAGAACGCGATCGCGCGCGCGTTGCGCTCCCACACGCCGAGCCACACGGTTTTCGCGCCGAGCTCGCGCGCCGTCTCGCAAGCGGCCTCCATGAGCTGCTGCGCGATGCCGCGTCCGTGATGGTTCCTGTCGACGTAGAAGCGGGCGATCTCGATTTCGCCATGCGGCGACTGCACGCGACGCATCTGCACATACGCGATCAACTGGCCGTCTTCGCTCTCGCCGAACAGGACGATGTGCCCGCTCTCCAGTTCGCGGCGCTGCTGCTCCTCGCCGTACGCGCCGGCGACATACGCCTCGAGGTCTTCAGGAGTGTTGTGCGCGGCGAACGTGTCGCGGAATGTGCGCTCCGCGATTTCCGCGAGTGCCGCCGCGTCGGCGACCGATGCCTGACGGATGTTCATCGTGAAGAGGTCACGGCGCAAGACGCGTCGATGCCTGTCCGAAGACGTACCGCCACGTGCCGTCGATGCGAACGTACGTGTCGCTGAACCACAGCTTGTAATCGAACGGCGTGCCGTCATCGACGCCCTTGGCGCGCAGGAGCGCGGTGATCACCGCGGTATCGCCCCACACGCGCACGGTCTGTTCGCTGTCGCGCTGGAATTCGTACTGCACGCGGCCGCTGCGCGCTTCCTCGAGCAGGTCGTTTTTCGTGTAGACCTTGCCCATCCCGGTGACGAGGACGAAATCGTCCGCGAGGATGCGGTCCATCGTCGCCGCGTCATTGCGCTCTACCGCGGCCTGATACTGCGTGTCGAGATCGGCGATCTCTCGTTCGACAGTGGTCATGGCTAATGCGCCGCGACCGGCATGTCCAGCCGGCGGTACCGCTTCGTTTCGGGCAGGCAACTCTTGTGGGTCACGTGGTGCAGGTATTCGTCGCGGAACTTCTTGATGGACGAGATCACCGGACCGATGGCCGCGTCGCCGAGGGCGCAGAGAGACTTGCCGCCGATGTTGTCCGACATGTCCAGGAGCAGATCGGCGTCCTGTTGCCGCCCTTCGCCGCGCTCGAGGCGGTCGAGGATGGACTCCATCCAGTTCGTCCCCTCGCGGCACGGCGTGCACTGGCCGCACGACTCGTGCGCGAAAAACTTCGAGAGGCGCCACACCGCGTCGACGATGCAGACCGTTTCGTCGAGCACGATGATGCCGGCCGATCCGAGCATCGAGCCCGCTTTCATGACCGCGTCGAAGTTCAGCGGCAGGTCGATCTCCTCGGGCGTGAGCATCGGTGCGGACGCGCCGCCCGGGATCACCGCCTTCAGCTTCTTGTCGCCGCTGATCCCGCCGCAGTGGTCGTAGATCAGCTCCTTCAGGTTCACGCCCATCGGAAACTCGTACACGCCCGGCTTCTTCACCTTGCCGGAAACGCAGTAGAGCTTCGGCCCGGTGTTCTTCGGCGTGCCGAAGGACTTGAACCACTCCGCGCCGTTCTTCACGATCAGCGGCACGCAGGCCAGCGTCTCGACATTGTTGACGACCGTCGGTCCGCCGAACACGCCGACCACCGCGGGGAACGGCGGTTTGACGCGCGGCTGTCCGCGGTGACCTTCGACGGACTCGATGAGGCCGGTCTCCTCGCCGCAGATGTACGCGCCGGCGCCGCGATGCACGGTGATGTCGAAGTCGAATCCGCTGCCGAAGAGATTCTTGCCGAGGAAACCCTTCGCGCGCGCTTCCTCGATCGCTTTCACGAGCACGGTCGCGCCGTAATGGAACTCGCCGCGGATGTAGATGTACGCCATCGGATTCGAGCCGATCGCGTACGCGGAGATGATCATCCCCTCGAGGAGCAGGTGCGGGTCTTTCTCGATGATGACCCGGTCTTTGAACGTGCCCGGCTCGGCCTCGTCGGCGTTGCAGAGCAGGTAGGTCGGACGCGGTGCGTTGCGCGGGACGAAGGACCACTTCATGCCGGTCGGAAAACCGGCGCCGCCGCGTCCGCGCAGCTCGGAATCCTTCACGAGCTGGATGACCTCTTCCCACTTCATCCCCAGCGCGGTCTTTGCGGCCTCATAGCCGCCTCCGGCGATGTAGGTATCGATCGAGGTGGAGTTCGGCTTGTCGATGTTCGCCGTCAGTACTTTGATCGGATCCATTACTTGAGCCGCTCCAGCAGAGCGCTCATCTTCTCGACGCTCATGTTCTCGTGGTAGTCGTTGTTGACCTGCACGACCGGCGCGGTGCCGCAGGAGCCGAGGCATTCCACTTCGACGACGGTGTAAAGGCCGTCCTTCGTCGTTTCGTGCGGCTTGACGTGCAGACGCTCGCAGAGGTACTCGTAGATGTCGTATCCGTTGGAGACCATGCAGCTCAGGTTCGTGCAGACGCGCAGCTGGTATTTGCCGACCGGCTTCTGGTTGTACATGTCGTAGAACGACACGACGCCGAACACGGTGGCCGGCGAAAGGTCGAGCAACTCTCCGACGTAATGCACGGCCTCGGAGGAGATCCAGCCCCAGGTCTCCTGCACCAGGTGGAGCGTCGGCAGCAGGGCCGCTTCCCTGGTCGGATAACGCGTCAGGATCTCGTCGAAGCGCTTCCGGACCGCTTCCGGGAACTCGATCGTGCGCGTGGGGTCGGGGAAATTCTCTTTGGCGTAGGGGTTAGGGGGATGGAGATCAGCCATTTCACTTCCAGTCGAAGGCTTTCTTCTTCCAGCAGTAGACGTAGCCCACGCCGAGGAGAAGGATGAAGACCAGCATCTCACCGAAGACGAACCAGGAGAGGCCGTTCGGCGAGTGGGTGGCGTCGCGATAGATGACCGCCCACGGATAGAGGAACGCCGCCTCGATGTCGAACAGGATGAACAACATCGCGATCTGATAGAAGCGCACGTTCACACGCTTGCGGTTGTCGTCGAGGAGCGGAACGCCGCTCTCGTAGGGCGAGAGCTTGGACGGGTTCCGCTGATGTTTGCCGACGATCCAGTTCAGCGAAAGGAAGACCGCGCCGATCACGGCGGCGACGAACATCATGATGAGGATGGGAAGGTAACTCTCGGTCATAAAGCGCGCGAATCCTACACGAGGTGCGAGGGGAAGCAAACCGCTGGCCCGCGTGCGCGCTGACGCGCAGGGCGTCGCCGTTACGCGGCAGACTCGGTGAGATACGTCATCGCACCCTCGCGCGAGTCGAAGATCTTGAACACCGTGTCGAGCTTGGTGATCTTCAGGAGGGCCAGGATGCGGTGCGACGGCTTGACCAGCGCCATCTTGCGCTGCTTGTCCTCGAACTTCTGGAGGTAGCCGATCAGCTCGCCGAGGCCGGTCGAGTCCATGTAGTTGATCGCCTCGAAGTTGATCATCACCGGACCGGTCTCGTCGTTGAGCACTTTCTCCAGATAGCTGGAGAATTCGCGAGCGCTCTCGCCGAGCTTGATCACGCCCTGGATGTCGAGAACTGTGACGTCGTTGACCCGATTCTTGATGATGTTCATACGGACGCGGCGAAGTGTAGCAGAACCGTCCCAGGGACTTCAGCGCTTCTCTTCGCCCCTGCCGATCCGCCCCGTCACCAGCGACACGATCGACAACACCAGCGCCCCGACGATGGCCCAGCCGAAGCCTTCGATGCCGAAGCCGGGCACCAGCCACGCGGTGAGCTCGAGCATGATCGCGTTCAGCACGAGCAGGAACAGCCCCAGCGTGACCACCGTGATCGGCAGCGTCAGCACGAACAGAATCGGCCGGACGATCGCATTCAGCAGCCCGAGCACCGCCGCCGCGATGGCGAGCGAAATCCAATCGCGGTACGTGAACCCGGGAACGATCGTGACCACGAGAAAGAGCGCCAGCGTGTTGAGGATCCAACGGATGAGAAGCGACATGCGGGGATTGTACGGTGAGGCGGTTCCTCGGGTTCCTCGGGTCCTCGGAGTTCCTCGGCCGGGGCTGGCTGGCTGGCCGAGGAACCCGAGGAACCCGAGGAACCCGAGGAACTCCGAGGAACTCCGAGGAACTGGTCTTACGGATTTCCGGGCGGCGGAAGGAACGGCCCCGTGTGCGCGTGCGCCTGCGTGGCCCAGGAGAATTCGAGCTTGGTCACTCCCTTGAACCAAAGCGGATCGGACGGATCGAGATTGAAGTCGATCGCATACGGCGGATTCGCATTGGACGGATTCCACACGGCCGCGCGGTGGCAGGTCATGCAGTTCGTCTGGATGCCGACGCCGTCGGTGATGGACTGGTCCTTGTTGTCCAGGCCGGTGAGGCCGGTCTCGAGATACGGGTTGTAGCAGAGGAACTGCTGGCCATTCGGATCGTTCGGCGGCGTGACCATGTAGTACGCGGTGCAGGAGGCGTAGTTGTTCCACGGCGCGGAGATGCTCGACGGTGCGCCTTGTGCGCCGGGCGGCTGCGACGGCATCGCGGACGGCGTCGGCGTGTACCAGAACGTCTGCCAGGTCCAGTTGTCGATCTCGCGCGTGGCGACGTGCGTGGCCACGAAGATCGCGTAGTCGCCGGCTTCGAGCGTCGAGAGGCCGTACATCTGGCCGAGATCATTGCCGAGGAGCGTGTTGAGCTGCGTGGCCTCCGCGGCGGTGAGCTGGAACGCGTACAGGCCCGACTGCGACGGATCCTTGTTGATCTTGACGACCTGGTACTGCCCGCCGGGGATCGTCGCGCCGTTGCACGTGATCGGATTCTGGTTTGTGGCGGTGCCGGTCGGATCGAGCAGCACGCATTGCTTCCACGTATCGGGCGTCGGGTTTTGCGGATTCGAGGTGGCGTTCGTGCCGGTGCCGTTCCAGTACGGCATCGGCGTCGTCGTGGTCGCGTCGGCGATCCAGAAGACCGGCTTCAACGCGATCGAGTGATCCGGAAACTGGAGCACGGTGCGCTGGCCGATCGGCGTGCCGTCCTGATCGAACTTCTGATTCAGGGCGGTGAGCACGGACGAGTTGTAATACTGGTTCTTCCAGATGTGATCGCGCATCTCCTGGGTGAAGCGGTTGAACGAGAGCACCGCGCCGGCCAGCTGTCCGTTCGTGCCGGTGCGCACGCCGTGTTTGACGTTCTGCACGGGACGGGTGAAGCGGCGCTTTTCGTGGACCTGGCTCAAGTCCGCCAGCCGCGAGCCCTTCACCGCCGCGCTCGCGTTGACCGGCAGGACTGCATCGGCGAAGACCGTGGTCGTGTCGTACCACGTCTCCCACACCGGGAGCGGCGTGCCGTTGAGCGTCTGCCCGCTCGGCGCGGTCATGCCCTGCCAGATCGACCAGCGATGGGCGTCGATGGCGGCCTGGTCGATCGGATTGGCGTTGATCCAGCCGTTGATCGTGGCCGCGGACGCGAACACGCTCGGATCGATGGCGACGTAAGTGACGGTGCCGGCGTCCGTCGTGGTGGTCGTGGTGGTTCCGGTGGTATCGGTGGAGGTGGTCTGTTCGGTGGGCTTGCACATCGCCAGAGCGACAATCACGGCAAGAAGGATCCCCAGTTTCTTGGTCATGAGCTCTCTCCTTTGTGAAGGAGAGTCGCCAATGACGGCAATCCACACCCTGATGTTCAGCCTGCCGGCGGGTGCACGTCCAAATCGATACAGACGTCGAGGTCGCGCAGCAGTCCATCGTGGAGGTCGTACACCCATCCATGCACGGCCACCGACTGGCCGCGCGCCCAGGCGTCGCGCACGACGGTGGTGCGGCTGACGTTCATCACCTGTTCGATGACATTCAGCTCGCACAGGCGGCGGTGGCGCCCGGTCTCGGTCGGCAGTTCATCGAGTTGCGGCTGGTGTTTCGCGCGCACGTCCTGCACGTGGCGGAGCCAGTTGTCGACCAGGCCGAGCTTCTCATCGCGCAGCGCGGCCAGCACGCCGCCGCAGCCGTAATGACCGCAGACGATGATGTGCCGGACTTTCACCACTTCGACCGCGAACTGGATCGCGGAGAGGCAGTTCAGGTCCGCGTGCACGACCACGTTGGCGACGTTGCGATGGACGAACATCTCGCCCGGTGCCAGTCCGACGATCTGATTGGCCGGCACGCGGCTGTCGGAGCAGCCGATCCAGAGGAATTGCGGTGCCTGCTGGCTGGCCAGCCTCGTAAAGAATTCCGGATCCTCGCGGACCGACTCCTCGGCCCACTTCCGGTTGTTCGCGAACAGATCGCCCAGAATGCGCATCGCTAAGTGATCGCCACGTCGATCCTGCGCTTCGCCAGTTCGTCCATGAAGAGCTGCGGCGGGATGCAACGCTCCTGCGGCAGCGCGCCTTTCGACGTGGTCTGGTTACGCGCCATCATCAACGCGACGATTGACGCAGGAAACGCGGTGGTGCGCATCATCGCGCTGAGGCCGGTCTCGGGATCGTAGCGATCGATGATGTCGTAGCGGAGCATCTTCCCGCCTCCGTGAAACTCGACGCGCACGAGCACCACGTCCGGCTCGTCGTGCGGCAGGTTCTTCACCAGCAGATCGCCGAGCACGCGGCGCGGCCGCACGGAAACGCCGTCGACCTCCATCGGCTCGGAGCTGCAGAGCCCGAGGTCGATCATGGTGCGGAACTTCGCGCAGTGGCCGGGGTAGCGGATGGTCTTGTAGTCGAGATCGTAGACCTTGCCGAGGAACGTCTCGACGAGTGTCGAGGTCCCGCCGGAAGTCTGGAACGCTTCCATGACACCGAAAGGCTCGGGGAAGTGCAGCGTCTCGAGCTCGGTCATCGAGTCGACGATGGTGATCTTTCCGTCGCGGATCACGCGCGCGGGCTCGACGTATTCGTTGATCAGGCCTTCCACCGAGAAGACCATCTGGTAGTCGAGCGGCGGCTTCGGCGTCTGCGGCAGACCGCCGACGCGGATGTGGATCGCGTCGAGCTTCTCGAACTGTTGCGCGCCGTGCGCGGCGAGGACGGCCACCATCCCGGGCGCGAGGCCGCAGTCGGGGATGACGTTCACGCCTGCATTGCGCGCGTCGGCGTCGAGGGCCAGCTCGGCGTCGACGACGTCGTTGTTGCCGCCGAGGTCGCAGAAATGCGTGCCTGCTTCGATCGCGGCGCGGGCCAGACGCTCGTTGAGCCAGTAGTTCACGCAGCTGATCGCGGAGACGTGACCGCGCATGAGCTCGACCACGGCCGCCTGATCGTTACAGTCGATCTGCGCGGCGCGCGCCTTCTGCGGGTAACGGGTGGCGATGGCGTCCGCCTTGAAGCGGTCGAAGTCGGCCACCGTGACCTCGGTGACATCGGGCTGGGAAACGAGATCGTGCACCGCGCCGAGACCCATCCGGCCGGCGCCCAGAACGAGCATTCGCATAGGGGGCGGGATGGTAGTCGGAAAGTCGCAAAGTCTCAAAGTCGCAAAGTCTCAAAGGGAGGCGCCTCTCTCTTTGAGACTTTGCGACTTTGCGACGTTGCGACTCAGCCCAGGTACCGCTCGATCGACGCGATGAACGTCTTCACGTCGATCGGCTTGGAAATGTACCCGTCGCAGCCGGCTTCGAGGAAGCGGTCCTTGTCGCCGCGCATGGCGTGCGCCGTCAGCGCGAGCACGGGAATCCGCGCGGTGCGCTCGTCCGCCTTGATGGCACGGACGACCGAAAGGCCGTCCATGCCGGGCAGGTGGATGTCCATCAGGATGAGGTCCGGCGTGCTGCCGGTGCCTTCGCGTGCGATGGCCAGCGCCTCTTCGCCGCTTGTGGCTTTCACGATGCGATACCCGCCTTCCTCCAGGAGGAATTCGACGAGCTGCATGTTCATGTCGTTGTCTTCAACGACCAGGATGTTCCGTTCGGGCATGTTCAGGAATGGACCTGACTAATAGTACGCCTAACCATTGGCCGGGTTGGCCGGCGCGGCGGGCGGCGCACCCGGCACGGCCGGAGCCGGCGGGAAGAATTTCGGATCGAGATCGATCTTCGCTCCGCCCTGCAGCCGTTTCATCTCCTCCTCGGCGACCTGCTGCCGGATGCGCTGGCTGAGCATCGGACGGAGATCTTCGAGCGACGGCTGCTCGACTTTGAAGATGTGGATGCCGAACTGCGTCTTCACCGGATCGCTCATCTGTCCCGGCTTGAGCTTGCTGACCACCGCGCCGATGTCGGGCGGAAGCTGATCCGGCTTGGCCGGTCCGATCATGCCGCCGTTCGGACCCGACTGCTCGTCGTCCGATTCCGCGCGTGCGGTCTCCGCGAAGTCGGCGCCGGCGCGCAGCTTCGCCGCGACCGTATTCGCCTTCTGCATGGCCGCCTGCTCGGACGGCGCCGGCTGGCCGCGGCGCGCGGGAACGCCTCCACCCTCGTACGCGAAGAGAATGTGGCGCAACGAGATCGCCGTCGCCTTCTCCTTCTCATACTCGGCGCCGATGCGCTCGTCGGTCTTCTGGTTGGCGAGCTTCTCGAGCGCGCGCGCGGCGGTGATCTGCGCGCGAGCCATCTCGATCTGCGCCTTCACTTCCGGATCGTCGGCGATGCCCATGCGCTTCGCTTCCTGCTCGAGCACTTTCAGCTTCACCAGCTCGTCGGCGAGAGCGCGGCGGCCGGCGGGGCTGCCGTAGAACTGGCGCCCCTCGGCGGGCGCATTCTGGAGAAACAGGTTGAACTCGCGTTCGGTGATCGGGTCGCCGTTGACGCGCATGACCACCGTGTCGCTCCCGAGCGTCCGGGCAGCATCGGGATCCTTGGCGGCTGTGGTCGTGGCCGGCGTCGAGTTGGGACGGAGAGCCGCCAGCCCGAAGGCCAGGGCGATGACGATGACGACTGCTACTGCAGCGATGACGATGTCTTTTTTCACAGAAATCCTTCAGTGCGAAACGATGAACGTTGAACGAGGAACGATGAATGGGGCGCGTATTGTTTCATCGTTCCTCGTTCGTCGTTCATCGTTCCAACCTCTCGTTGACGCTC
>CAMPKJ010000015.1 GCA_946887105.1 uncultured Acidobacteriota bacterium
CGAGGCGGAACAGCTCGTACTGCGGGACATCGAAGAGCTCCCATTCCGGCGTCGGCAGCGTCGGCTTCGACACCAGCGATCTCGGCGACCCGGTCGTCGACGCCGGCATCGGCACCGAGTCCGCGATCACCTTCGGCGACTACGACGTCTATCTGAGCATCCTCGCCGCGCACACGGTGCAGGGCACGGATACGATCGACGGCGGAACGAAGGTGCGGTTTGCGATTCGCACGGTGAGATAGCGGCAACAAAAAACGCGGCCTCTTGCGAGGCCGCGTTTTTCATTCGTGCGAGTGTTGGAACTAGAAGCGACTCAGATCGAACACCACCGACTGGATTCCGTCGATGTCGCGCAAGACCTGCGCGGCGACGTCTTTCTGAAGCTCGTGTTTGACGAGACCGGCCACGCGGACGCGGCCCTGGTCGGAAGTCACGCGAAACCGGCAGCCGTCCAGCGAGCGATTGGCAGTCAGCTCGAACTCGGCGCGGCGGGCGATCTCTTCATCGCGGTGCTCGATGACCTGGATGAGGTTGGCGACTCGGGTGTAGCCGAGGCTCTGGGCGATGCGGCCGACGTCCTCGGCCTGCGCTTTGTCGGCCACGCGGCCACGGATGAGCACGACGCCCGCGATCTCGTAAACCTGCAGACGGTCGGCGATGGCGCCGGCTGCGCGGAAGGTGTTGGTCAGATCGACTTCCTGAGGAGCGGCCGCCGAGGCGATCGGAGTGAACGCAATCAGAACAGCGATGAGAACGGCGGCTTTGGCTGGCGGGCGGATCATGTTATTAGATTCTCCTACCCTGATCCATAGCAGCCGTCGTGCCACGTTCGGCTGCGAAAGTATTTCAATGGGTTAGGAGCACGCGCTCGCAAAATTTACTGCGGCGGACACGACGCTACGGTGGTCTTCGACGTACGGCTCCGCGTTCGTGTGGTGCACGTAGACGCGGTAGAGCAGCAGCAGCGCAAGCGTCACGACGGCGACGAATCCGGCAAGGGCGAGCATTCGGCGTAGCACGAGCGAGTTCGGCAGCAACGCCTGTGCCGCCCGCCCATTACAATGCCGTTCATGCCCCGCATCCACGTCCTCCCCTCCGATCTCGTCAATCAGATCGCGGCGGGCGAGGTCGTCGAGCGCCCCGCCTCGGTGGTCAAGGAGCTGGTCGAAAACGCGATCGATGCGGGCGCGAAAGCGATCGACGTGCTGCTCGAGAACGGCGGCAAGAAGTGGATCGAGATCCGCGACGACGGCTGCGGGATGTCGGAGGCCGACGCGCTGCTGGCCATCGAGCGCCACGCCACCTCGAAGATCCGCGACTTCGACGATCTGACGCGCGTGCGCACGCTCGGCTTCCGCGGCGAAGCGTTGCCGTCGATCGCGTCCGTATCGCGTTTCACGCTCACCAGCTCCGATGATGACAGCGGCGCGGCGGTCGAGCTGCAATGCGATCCGCTCACCGGCAAACGCGACGTGCGTCCCGCGGCGCGCGACCGCGGAACGACCATCGCCGTGCGCGAGCTGTTCGAGAACGTGCCCGCGCGGCGGAAGTTCCTGCGCAGCGCGGATGCCGAGTTCCGTTCCATCGTCACCATCGTCTCGTCGTACGCGCTGCCGATGCCGGAGCGCGCGTTCCGCGTCGAGCACAACGGCCGCGTGGTGCTCGATCTCCCGCCGGCGCGCGATGCGCGCGAGCGCGTGCTGCAGGTGATCGGCAGCGATGCCGCGGAATCGCTGGCGGAGGTGGACACGCTGATCGGCATCACCCACGTCACCGGCTACGTCACGCAGCGCCTGCGCTTCGGCAGCCGGCGCAATCAGTTCTTCTTCGTGAACGGACGGCTGGTGAAGGATCGCGTGCTCACCCATGCCGCGAATCGCGCCTGCGACGCGTTCGACTTCGATGGACATCCGGCGCTGGTGCTGTTCGTCGACCTGCCGCCGGAAGCGGTCGACGTGAACGTGCATCCCGCCAAGACCGAGGTGCGCTTCCGCGATTCGTCGCAGGTCCACGTGGCAGTCGAGCAGGCGGTGAAGCGCGCGCTCGGCGGCGCCGAGGAAGGATCCGCGCTGATTCGCGAAACAGCGCTCCCCCCATCATCAGCGACGCAGCTTTTTCCGCCGCAGCGTTACGACGATCCCGGACCGCGGTGGACGCCCGCGTTCACGCCGCTGTTTCAGCGCGAAGCGGTCGTGCAGCCGCCGGTCGAGCAACGGACGGCCACGCTCCTCGAAGAGGAAACCGCGCCGCAGCTCGGCGATCTGAAAGGACGCGTGATCGGGCAATACCGGATGAGCTACATCCTGCTCGACACGCCCGGCGGACTGCGGCTCGTCGACCAGCACGTCGCACACGAGCGCGTGCTGTACGACCGCTACCTCGCGCGCGTGGAGGCGCGCCAGCCGGTCTCGCAACAGCTCCTCACGCCGACCATTTACGAAGCGGGAGCGGCCGAGTGCGCGGTGCTGGAGTCGCACGCGGATGAACTGCGCGCAGTCGGCTTCGACATCGAACGCTTCTCCGGAAACGCGTTCGCGATCTCGGCCGTGCCGCCGGAGCTGATGCGCCACGATCTCGACTCGTTCTTCCGCAAGATCCTCGACGCATCGCTGGAAGAGAAACCGTCGCACGTGACGCGCGTGCGCGAGCGCATCGCCGCCTCGCTGGCCTGCCAGGCGGCGATCAAAGTGCACCGCACGCTCTCCGGCGAAGAGATGGCCCGCCTCGTGGCCGAGCTGCTCGATTCCTCCAATCCGTTCGCCTGTCCGCACGGCCGTCCGATCCTGGTGGACATCAAGCACATCGACATCGAACGGCACTTTCACCGCAAGTGAAGTCGCAAAGTCGCAAAGTCTCAAAGGGGCGTTGCCGCATACTTTGCGACTTTGAGACTTTGCGACTTTGAGACTTCTCCTCGCGCTCTTCGCCCCGAGAACGTTACCCGTCGTCCAGCTGGGACGCCGCGGGGAGCGCCGCGCGGCGTGGTTCTACCGCCTGCGCGGGTACCGCATCATCGATCGCAACGTGCGCCTTCCCGCGGGCGAGATCGATCTGATCGTGAAACGCGGTGCGCAGGTCGTGATCGCGGAAGTGAAGACGCGCCAATCACTCGGCGCGGGTGAAGGGCACGAGTCGGTGAACCGCGTGAAGCGCGAGCGGCTGATCAAGCTCGGCGATCAGTACGCGGCGCGGCATCCGGAAGTGCGCCTGCGCTATGACATCCTCTCGCTGTTCTGGACCGGCCGCAGGTTCATCGTCACGCATTACGAAGACGCATTCCGGCCGATGGCGGATCCGCAGCGACCGTGGATCTGGCGCGCGCCCTGACTACGCATTCCGCAGCCGCAGTTCGGCATCGAGATGATGCCGGCCGTGCGGCCATGCTTTCAGGAAGGCGCGCCACATCACCTTCGTGTTCGCACTGGCGGCGAGCTCGTACTGCGCGGCTTCATCGCGCGCTTTCTTCGCCTCGGCGACGAGGTCGGCGTTCGGATATTGCGCGAGCCAGGCATCCCACGCTTCGACCGTTCCCGCTTCGAATGCGGCGTTGAAGTCGCCTTCGACGATGGCGCGGCGTGCCAGCGCGCGGCGCTCCTCGGCGGTCTCGATCCACACCAGACGTTCGCGCGCGTCGTACTCGCGCAGGCCGTTCGGGAAGTTCAGCAGGAACAAGCCGTATCCGGCGGCGGTGTCGACTCTGCGCGCATCCTCGTACGCGAGCGCCTCGCGCAGATGGATCTCCGCGTCGGCGGCGCGGTTGCTGTCGGGGAACTCGTCGAGATACGCCTGCCAGGCCACGGGACTCTTCATCTCCATGGCCACGCTGTACGCGGTCTCTTCGCGCACGCGCGCCGCTTCGCGCCGCTCCACCGCTTCGAACGCGTGACGATCGCCCGCCCACGCTTCGAGATAGACGCTCCACGCCTCCTCGGTATCGAACGCCGCGGCCCCGTCGAATGCCAGCCGCTCCGTCAGCGCACGCTCCGCTTCGCCCGCGCGATGCTTCGGAAAGCGCGTGCGGAAATCGCGATACGCCGCATACGTGTCCGCCGCCACTGCCGCTTCCCACGCGCGCTCCGCTTCGGCGTCGAAGGGGACTTCTGCCGGCTTCTCCTCGGCGACGGTCGGTCCGGTGCGTCCGAATGCCACCGGCAACTTCGCGCCGAACGGCGCCAGCGTCTCCGCGAACGCGCGCGCGGATCCATGGCGCCGCTCGCGATTCTTCTCCAGCGCGCGCATCACCACCGCCTCGATTCCGGCCGGCAGATCGAGCATCGGATCCGCTTCCTGGAAGGTCCGCGGCGCCTCGGTGAGATGCTTCACGATGTAGATGTTTGGCGTCTTGGCCACGAACGGTGGTATGCCGACCAGCATCTCGTACAGCACCACGCCGAGGGAGTAGAGATCGGTGCGTCCGTCGAGCGATTCGCCTTCCTCGATCTCGCCGAGCTGCTCGGGCGACATGTACTTCGGATTGCCCATGAACACGCCCGCCTGCGTCGTATCCGCATCGTTGGAAGTCCGCACGTCCTTCGCGACGCCGAGGTCGATGATCTTGACCAGCAGGTTGTCGTCGGCGTCGAAGGAGAGCATGACGTTGTCCGCGGAGATGTCGCGATGCAGCAGGCCGCGGCGATGGATGTGATCGAGTCCCGCCAGGACCTGCATCGTCACCTCCACCGCCAGCGGCATCGGGAAGCGTCCGTTCGCGGTTTCCCACTGGCGGACGGTCGTTCCATCGATGAACTCGGCCACCATGTAGCTCGTCCCGTCGGGGAGGATCGAGAAGTCGTGCACGGCGGCGAGGTTCGGATGATGGATCTGCGTGGCCAGCCGCGCTTCGCGGAGAAAGCGCTGCCGGTACGCGTCGTCGGCCATCAGCGACGGCTTGACGACCTTGATGCAGCGGTACGCGCCGAGGTGGACGTGGCGGGCCTTGTAAACCTCGCCCATGCCGCCCACGCCGAGCAGTCCGAGGATTTCGTACTTGCCGTCGAGGAGCGTTCCGGAGGCGAGCCCGGCAGAGGTTCCACTCATGCTGATGGCGGTAAGGATAGCCGCAGAACGCGCCGGCTCCGGGAGTGGGCGGAATGGAGGAAGCCGCGCCCACGTCTAGTGGAGTGTGATGTACCTACATCCCTACTGCCTCGATTCGGACAACGCGGGGCTACAATCGTGTGACGGAGGTGGTGCATGAAGAAGCGCACACCACAGGCGCAGGCCCCTGAGCCCGAGGAGTGTCTGTTCATGGCGCGGTATTGCCTGAGCGCCAACCTGAGAAGGACCGAGCGGCTGATCACGCGCCACTACGACTCCTATCTCGAGGCCGCGGGCGTGACCGCGGTGCAGTTGCCGATGCTGGCCATGATCCGCACCGCGCCCGCGCCGACGTTCCGGCTGCTGACCGAACAGCTCGAGCTCGACCGCTCCACCCTCTCCCGCAATCTCGCCCTCCTGCAACGTCTCGGATTGATCGAGATCGGCGCCTCGATCGGACCGAAGCCGGGACCGATCAAGCTCACCGCGAAAGGCCGCAAAGTTCTGCGCGCCGCGCACGAGCAGTGGAAACGCGCGCATCACGATCTGATGCAACTGATCGACAGCCAGGAAATCGCGGAGGGACTGACGTTTCTCAAGCACCTCCGCGGCAGTGCGCGCACCGCACGGGCGGCCGCATGAAGTTAATCGTTTCATGCCTGCTGGTCTTCTCCGCCTGCTCGTCCATGCCGATCGGTTACTCGCAGACCGAAGACGAAGTCTGCGCCGCACAGATTCAGCCTCCGGCCGCGACAGTGGAGGACCCGGGAGTTGAGCCGCCTACGGTCATTCGACGCGCCGAACCGATCGTCGGCCGCAGTCTCAGGGGCCGGAATGCCGAGGCGACTGTCGAGGCGATCATTGGCGAAGACGGAACGCCGCGGAACGTTTGCACCACTGCAGGGGACGCGGAGTGGGGGCGTTATGTAGCGGCGGCGCTTCGACAATGGCGGTTCAGGCCCGCAACTCTGGACGGCAAGCCAATTGCCGTCAGATTCACATTGACCACATCGTTTCGCAGTGAGCCGGCAAGCTAGTCACTGAAGCGGGCTCGAGTGCTCTGGTACCATCGAATGGTCCATGCACCCCGAAGTGACGGCAATCATCACGACGCACGTACGGCCGGAGCGCGTCTTCGAAGCACTGGCCTCGGTGTATCAAGAGACGCATCAAAGTATCGAGATCGTGGTCGTCGATGATGGAGGGACGTTCGTCGCTCCGGTTCACGGCGGCGAACCTCGATTTCGCGTTCTGGATGGTCCCAGGTCGGGCGTTGGCCATGCGCGCAACCGCGGGCTCGAAGTCGCGCGTGGTGAATACGTCATTTTTCTGGACGACGACGATGTGGCCATGCCGCATCGCGTCGCGCGCCTCCTGAATGCTGCCAGAGATCAGGATGCGGCTCTCTGTTTCGGAATGACCCGCAGGGTCATTGAAGGTACGAACGAAATCCTCGATTGCGTTCCGACTCATCTCATGGCGACCAGTGGCGCGGTCGGATTCTGCGATCTCCTCGCCTGTGCGCCCCACGTCAACGCAGTACTCGTTCGGACGGAAGCACTGCATGCCGTCGGCGGGTTTGACGCCGGCGCGGAACACTTCGATGACTGGTCCGCCTGGCTTCGCATCGCCGATCAGGGGAAGCGTATCTGGTGTATCTCCGATACCGTTGCCGAGTGGCGGCTTCACGAGCAAGGCTTGTCAGGGCAGGTCCTGGAAAATCGGGCGATGAAGGCGCGGCTCATTTCGTTATTCGGCCGCCTCATGTCCTGCCTGAGCACACATAACGCCCGCGCCGTGGCGACCGCGCGCGAGATCGTCGAATCGACTCGAATCGTCACTTATGACGATTACGCCGAGGCAATGGCGCGCGTCCGCGAGCTCCTGCACGTTGGCGGCACATGCCTGGGCCGCGCTTCAGCGGAACTGGCGTGCGCGTAAGTGATCGCGAGTAGCTCCTGCCCGCGGGCTCGGCGAAACACGAAGGGCCGCGATTGCTCGCGGCCCCGATCGGATTGCGTGTTGGAGCGGGAAACCGGACTCGAACCGGCGACATCGACCTTGGCAAGGTCGCACTCTACCAACTGAGTTATTCCCGCTTACGGACGGCGAACTTTAGTGATGACCCGGTTCGCTGTCAAGCATCGCAGCTAACGCCGTTCCGGTGGGTCTCATTCCCGCCCGCGGATGCCGTACGCGTCCATCTTGCGATAGAGATTGCTGCGCTCCACGCCGAGCGATTCGGCGGTGCGGCTGACGTTGCCGCCGAAGTCGCGAAGCCGGCCCAGGATGTACTGCTTCTCGAACTGTTCGCGGGCCTCCTTGAGCGGCAGATTCGACGCGATCTCCGGCGCCGCCTCGGCACGCGTCCCGAGCTGGATGTCCTCCGCCTCGATCGTGTCGCCAGGCAGCAGAATGGCCAGCCGCTCGATCACATTGCGCAGCTCGCGCACGTTGCCCGGCCAGTGATAGGCCTTCAGCTTCGCCGCACCGCCCGGCGAGAGTTTTTTCTTCGGCTGCGCCTCCTCGGCGGCGAAACGCCGCAGGAAGTGCTCGGCCAGCAGCACGATGTCGGCGCCGCGCGCGCGCAGCGGCGGCACTTCGATGGGGATGACGTTCAGCCGATAGTAGAGGTCGCTGCGGAAGTTTCCGGTGGCGATCTCCGCCTCCAGGTCCTTGTTCGTGGCAGCCAGCACGCGCACGTCCACCTTGATGGTCTGCTGCCCGCCGACGCGCTGAAAGGTCTGCTCCTGCAGCGCGCGCAGCACCTTCGCCTGCGTCTTCAGGCTCATGTCGCCGACCTCGTCGAGGAACAGCGTGCCGCCGTCCGCGAGCTCGAACTTCCCCTTGCGATCGTCGATCGCGCCGGTGAACGCACCCTTGCGGTGGCCGAACAGCTCCGACTCGATCAGCTCCTCGGGGATGGCCGCGCAGTTGACGTCGATGAACGGCTGATCGGCGCGCAGCGAATGGCGGTGCAGCGTACGCGCGACGATCTCCTTTCCGCTCCCGTTCTCGCCGGTGATGAGCACGCGCGAAGACGACGGCGCGGCGCTGCGGATCTGCTGCTCGAGGCGGCGCATCGGCTCGCTGTCGCCGATCAGGATCTCCTCGAGCGCGAGATGGCGGTGCAGATCGCGAACCTGCTCGCGCAGCCGGCGGTCGCTGAGCGCGTGATTCACGGTCAGCAGCACGCGTTCGAGCGACAACGGCTTCTCGAGAAAATCGTACGCGCCGAGTCGCGTGGCCTTGACCGCCGCGTCGACGCTGCCGTGACCCGAGATCATGATGATCGGCGGCGCGCCGGCATTGCGCAGACGTTCGAGGACGGATAGTCCATCGATGCCGGGCAGCCAGAGATCGAGCAGGATCAGGTCGAACTCGTCGCGTGCGAACTGCGCGATCCCCTCCTCCCCCGACTCGCAGAGCGTGGTCTTGTGCCCCTCGTCGCCGAGGATGTCGGCGAGGGTGGAGCGGATGGCGGGCTCGTCGTCGATGATCAGGATTCGGGGCATGGTTTACGCCGGTAACTCGATCTCGAACCGCGTTCCCCGCGGCTGGTTGTCGTGCACGTGGATCTGGCCGTCGTGATCGCGGACGATGCGGTGCACGATGGCCAGGCCGAGGCCGGTGCCGCGGCCTTTGGTCGAAAAGTATGGGAGGAAGAGCTTGTCCTTGTCCGCGTCGGGAACGCCGCGGCCGGGATCGGCCACCTCGATGTACACGCGATGCGGCGTCCGGCGCGCGGAGATGCGGATCTCGCCGGAGTCGGTCGCCTCGACCGCGTTCTTCAGCAGATTGCCGACGGCGCGCTTGATCTGTTCCGGATCCATCAGCAGCTCGAGCTCGGGATCGGCGTCGACGGCGATGGTGACGCCCGGCTTCACATCGCGGGCGAGCTCCGCGGCCTGCTGCAGCACGGCGGCGAGCTGCGCGTGACGCAGATGGATCGCGGGCATGCGTGCGAAGCGCGCGAACTCGTCGACCATCCGCTTGAGCTGCCCGACCTCGCCGACGATGGTCCTGGTCCCCTGCTCGATGGCCTCGCCCGTGTCGGGATCGTCATTGCGGAACTTGCGCGCGATGCGCTCGGCCGAAAGCTGGATCGGCGTGAGCGGATTCTTGATCTCGTGCGCGATGCGGCGCGCGGCTTCGTTCCACGCGGCCAGCTTCTGCGCCTGCACGAGCTGCGTGGAGTCTTCGATCGCGAGCACCCAGCCCGAGCCGCTGCCGAGGCGCGCGACGGAGAGCTCGAGGTAATGCAGCTCGCCCTCGAGGATCAGCGCCACTTCGCGGGCGCGCGTGCGGCCGCCGGTCAGCTCGTGCACGGCCGCGCTGATCGGCTCCAGGTCGCCCTGCAGCAGATCGCGCAGCGGCATGCCGTCGGGCGGCGATTCGAGCTGCAGCATCTGCAGTGCGGCGCGGTTGATCGAGAGCAGCTCGAGCTCGTCGGTGAACGCGATGATGCCGGTGGCCACGCTCTCCAGCACCGTGACCATGAAGCGGTTCGTCTCGGTGAGCTGCCTGCGCTGCTGCGCGAGCTGCGACGACATTTCGTTGAAGGAATCGATCAGCTTCCCGACTTCGTCCGTCGCGGTGACGTCCACTCGATGGCCGACGTTTCCTTCCGCGAGCGTGGCCGTCGCCTCGGCGAGCGCCTTGAGCGGCACGGTGATGCGCCGCGATGCGTAGATCGACGTCCAGAGCGTTCCGAAGAGAATGGCCAGCGTGACGGCCAGGAAGAGCATCGTCTGCGATGCCTTGAGCGTGGTGCGCTGCGAGCGGAGCTGCTGGAAGTTGCGGTGCGCGATGATCGACTCGTCGATCATCCGGCTCGTGGCGATCGGGATGAACACGCCCGCGAGCGCGACGTCGCGCGGATCGGCCATCGCCACCGCGGTGCGAATCCACTTGCCGCTCGGCGCGACGTCGATCTTCACCGCGCGTCCCTTGCTCGTGACCTCGTCGAAAAATCGGCGCGAAGGTTCGGTGAGCTCGTCGATCGGCGCGCGCGGATCGGCCTGCGCTTTCACCAGCACGCCATCGTGATACAGCGCGGCGATGTCGATGCGATGGAACCGGCGCACGTGCTCGAGCACGGAGTCGACGCGGGCCGGATCGCGTGAGTCGGGATGCGCCGCGATCTCGCGCGCCGCGCCGCCAGCCAGCTCCGCGGCCTGGTCCTGCGCACCCTGCGCGATGCGCTCGCTGTTCTGCAGGATCGTCCAGACAGGCGTCGCGAACCAGCGGTCGATCGACACGCGCAGAAGATCGGTCGCGACCACGAAGAGGATCACCACCGGCAGCAGCGAGGTGGCGACGTACGTCACGACCAGCTTGGTGCGGAACCGCGAGCCGATGATGCCGCGCTGCCGCTCCAGCACCATCTTCACCACCCCGCGCAGCAGCACGAAGAGGATGCCGATGATCAGCAGCAGGTTGATGTTCCAGAGCACGAACAACAGCAGCCGGTTGCTCAGCGCCTCGGGCGTCAGTTCTTTGGCCTGCTGCGTCACGTAGTACACCAGGCTCGTGGCCGCCAGGATCACCAGCGGCACCGAGACGATGAACCGCGGATCCTTGCGGTAGCGCAGCAGCAGATCGCGCAGATTCATGGTGAAGGTTCCGCAACGCGGACGCGCGTCTCCCGCCAGCGCGTCGACACTTCCCACGGGATCACCCACATCACCCAGCCGCGCATGAGGTTCGCCTTCACGCGCACTTTCAGCTTGTACGGCTTGCGGCCGCCGATGTCGAAGAGCGCGATCTCCTCGACGTTGGTCATGGCGCGTTCGAGCGCTGCCAGATCGGAGAACGTTTCGGAGCGGACCAGCCGGTCATCGCGGCGATAGTTGAGCAGGTACTCGCGCGTGACGGAGTTGAACGTGCAGATCACTTCGATGCGCGCGCGCGCGATGCCGTCATCGAACCAGTTCGGCCGGTCGCGGAAGATCTCGACGATGTACGTGAAGCTGGTCGGTACGCCGCTCTGCAGCGCCTCGACCATCTCGCCGTTCGCAAACGCGCCGGTCATCGAAAAGCGCACCGAGACCTTGGCGTTGGACGAGATCGCCGAGAGATTTTCGATCTTCGGCTTGGGCGCGGCGGCGAGCGTCGCCGTCAGGAGAAAAGAGAGGAAGGCGAAGGAGATGGCGCGCACGTGTGGCTTTTTTACCACACGTGCGCGATTTCGAGCGGTTTCAGGCGAAGGTGCCGACGGGCTGACGGGTGCCGATGGTCGCGCGGCTGTCGTGCTGGCTTGCCGCCGCCTGCAGGATCTTGGCGACGAAGCGCGAGTGCATCGCATGACCCGCCTTGTGCGCGGTGATCTCGCCGACGATCGGGCGGCCGATCAGCGCGAGATCGCCGACCAGGTCGAGGATCTTGTGGCGGACGAACTCATCCTTGAAGCGAAGCGGACCGTTGACCACGCCGCGATCGTCGAGGACGACCGCGTTCTCGACCGAGCCACCGCGCGCGAGCCCGGCGGCGCGGAGCTTCTCGACGTCGCGCATGAAGCCGAACGTGCGCGCCGGCGCGATCTTGCGCAGGAAGCTGTCGTGGCCGAAGTCGAAGTGGAACGACTCGCGTCCGATCACGGGATGGTTGAAGTCGATCTTGTATTTGACGATCAAACGGTTGGCAGGGGCGATGCGGATGCTCTTGTCGCCTTCGACGAGCTCGATCGGCTCGCGCAGACGGAGCACCTCGATCTCGGTGCCGAGGTCGCGGACGCCGGCAGCATCGATCAGGTGCATGAACGGAAGCGCGCTGCCGTCGATGATCGGCACTTCGGGGCCGTCGATGTGAATGTCGACGTCGGTGATGCCGCAGGCCATGAGCGCCGAGAGGAGATGCTCGACCGTACCGATCTGCACGTCGTCTTTCCCGACGGTAGTGGCGTACTCGAGTGCGGTGGTGGAGGCCTGCAGGGCGGGGATGCGCAGGCCGTGCAGGTCGGAGCGGACGAAGACGATGCCGTTGCCGGCGGCGACCGGGTGCAGCTCGACGGTGGTGTAGATCCCGGAGTGCAGCCCGATGCCGGTGATGCTGACGGCGGTGTTGATGGTTTTACGATGGACGAACATGTCGGAGGGTCGCTAGAGCGAGGGTGGTGCCACCGGCACGCGATGGGCACGTTCGACGCTAAGTCGCTCTACATCAGCCACTTGCGATCTTCAGCGAGTCCGGTAGAAGCGCTACCCCTGTCGCCGTCTCAGGTCAGCAGTGTGGCACGGCAGCCACACTACCTGCGCCGCTCTTTCATTGCGGCCGCGGCTTCGCGGTCGAGCTCGCGGCTGCGCTCGGTGTCGCGCTTGTCGTACTGCTTCTTGCCGCGCACGACTGCAATCTCCGCCTTCACGCGCGGACCTTTGAAGTAGAGCCGCAGCGGGACGACAGTCAGCCCTTTCTCGGCGGTCTGTCCGTGGAGCTTGTCGAGCTCGCGCTTGTGCAGGAGCAGTTTGCGCGTGCGGTCGGGATCGTGGTTCTGCAGGTTGCCGTGCGAGTAGGGCGAAATGTGCAGGCCGAACAGATACGCCTCGCCGCCTTTGAAGATGACGTACGCGTCCTTGAGATTGGCCTTCCCATCGCGCAGCGCCTTGACCTCGGTGCCGGTCAGGACGAGCCCCGCCTCGAGCTTCTGCACCACGAAGTACTCGTGCAGCGCTTTCTTGTTGGAGGCGATCAACTTCTCGCCCGTCTGGGGCTTGCTGGCCATGGGCGGGGGATTCTATGCGATGTATTCGATGGTGGCGGCGGGGCCGGAGGAATGCGCGAGACGAGCATCGCGAGTGAGGAGGGGGAGCTTCAGCGATTCGGCAAGCGCGACGTACGCGGCGTCATACGGTGAGATGTTGTGCCGTAAGCGCCACATCCGATCCAGGAGCGACGCCGTCGGATGACGTTCGATCGGAATGGTGCGGTGAATGTCGATGATCTCGTCAGCATGACGGTCGCTCAGTAACCGCCGACGCGACAACCGGTGAATGGCACTCGCAATCTCGACATCGATCGTATGGGGTGCATGAAGCCGCGCCCGCGAGCGAAAGAGACGCTCAAAAATTGCACCTGCACCGGGGTTCCCGATCAACAGGTCTACGAGCGCGGATGCGTCAACGACGACTGATGGCATCGATGATCTGGAACGTCCGGTCCTCGCGTCCCTGACGGACGAGGTCCGCGGCGGTGACATCGACCAGGTCGATCCGTGGAAGGCTCTGCAGCCGTGCGAGCAGCTCGTCGGCGTCGATTGTCCCAACGACCTGCTTCCGCAATTCGCGCAGCGCGTATACAGAGACGGAAAGGCCCTCCTCGGCTGCCTGCGCCGCGAGCGCTTCGTGGACCTCATCAGGCACGTCTCTGATCTCCAGCGTCTTCGCCATGACTACACAATGAAACCAGCGCCCTCCCCTGTCAATTCGCGGCGGGCTCGTCTGCTATCATCCGCCGCCATTTTCTGGAGAGGGGTCTTTTCCGCGCAATGTCGAAGAAAAACATCGTTCATGTGGTCGGGACGGGAACCATCGGCGAGCCTTTGATCGGGCTGTTCACCGACTTCAAGGAGAAGTGGAACATCGACGAGGTCACGTTCCACAAGCGCACGCCGAACGTGAACGATCGCTCCACCGTCGAGCACCTGATCCGCCGCGGCGGAAAGCTGGTCACGGATGAGGCGGCGCGCGATGAGTTCGCGGCGCTCGGGCATCGCGTTTCGTTCACGACCGAAGAGGCCATTGCGCGCGCGACGGTGGTGGTCGACTGCACGCCCGCGGGCAACGAGAACAAGCAGAAGTACTACGAGCGGATTCAGGGGCCGATCGGCTTTCTGGCGCAGGGATCGGAGTTCGGATTCGGCAAGCCGTACGCGCGCGGGATCAACGACGAGGTGCAGAATCCCGGCGATCGTTTCGTGCAGGTCGTGTCGTGCAATACGCACAACATCTCCGTGCTCCTCAAGACGCTGGCCACGCACGACAGAACGATGAGTCTCGAGGCGGGCCGCTTCGTCTGCATGCGCCGCGCGAACGACGTCTCCGATACGAAGTCCTTCATCGCCGCGCCGCAGGCGGGCAAGCACGATGACCCCGAATTCGGAACGCATCACGCCCGCGACGCGTACCACGTCTTCCAGACCCTCGGCGAGAAGCTGAACGTCTTCTCCTCGGCGATTGCCATTCCGACGCAGTACATGCACACGCTCTGGTTCGATCTCGACCTGCACCACGACACTACGCTCGAAGAGGCCAAGGCCGCGCTGCGCAACAACACCCGCATCGCCATCACGAACAAGCGCGCCGCGAACCAGATCTTCTCGTTCGGACGCGATCACGGCTACTTCGGCCGCATCCTCTCGCAGACGGTGGTCCCGACCTCGACGCTCACGGTGCCGAAGCCGCGGAAGATCACCGGCTTCTGCTACACGCCGCAGGACGGCAACTCGCTGCTCTCCTCCATCGCCGCGACGCTGCGCTATCTCGACGCGAGCAGGCTGGAGGAGAATCTGGACGTCCTCCGTCCCTACATTTTCAGAGAAATCTAGAGGCGGTTCCTCGGTTCCTCGGGGTTCCTCGGTTCCTCGGCGTGGACTCCCCCGAGGAACTCCGAGGAACCAAGGAACTCCGAGGAACTCGATCTGATAGAGTCCGCCCAATGGCGTGGTTCCGCAAGGAGAAGAAGCCCAAGGAGGCGGTCGAAAAGCAGGTCGCGATCCCGGAAGGTCTGTGGGTCAAGTGCGACGAGTGCAAGGAGATCGTCTATCGGAAGGAAGTGGAGGCCAACCTCAACACCTGTCCGAAATGTGCGTATCACTTCCGCCTCACCGCCCGCGAGCGCTTCGAGATCCTCTTCGATGACAACAAGTTCAAGGAGTTCGCGACCGACATCAAGTCGGGCGACCCTCTCGGGTTCCGCGACACGAAGCGCTACGCCGACCGCCTGAAGGTCTACCAGAGCCGCGTCGGCAACACGGACGCCGTGCTCTGCGCCGAAGGAAAGCTCGAAGGAATGCCGGTCGTGATCTGCGCTATGGAGTACGCCTTCATGGGCGGCTCGATGGGCTCGGTGGTGGGCGAGAAGATCACCATCGCCATCGAACGAGCCATCGACAAGAAGGAACCGATCATTATCGTGTCCTGCTCCGGCGGGGCGCGCATGCAGGAAGGCATCCTCTCGCTGATGCAGATGGCCAAGATCTCGGCCGCGCTCGCGAAACTGGCGTCGGCGGGGCTGCCGTTCATCTCGGTGCTCACCGATCCGACCACCGGCGGCGTGACCGCGTCATACGCGATGCTCGGCGATCTCAACATCGCGGAACCGAAGGCGCTGATCGGGTTTGCGGGACCGCGCGTGATCGAGCAGACCATCCGCCAGACGCTCCCCGAGGGATTTCAGAGGAGCGAATTCCTGGTGGAGCATGGGATGGTCGATCTGATCACGCCGCGCGCGGAGATGAAGCCGGCCATCGGGCGGTTCCTGCGGATTTTCATGAACAAGTGACGTGCTGTCATCCCGAGCGTGAGTCGAGGGACCCGGCGGGATTGGGCGGCACGAGGCATGAGGCGCGAGCATGGCGCCGCCCGATCCGCCAGGTCCCTCGACTGACGCTCGGGATGACATGAACCCTCTCGACTGGCTCGACTCCCTCCAGGGCAGCGGCATCCGGCCCGGCCTGTCCCGCATGCGCGCGTATCTGCGCGCCCTCGGCAATCCGCATCGCCAGTATCCGTCGATCATCGTCGCGGGGACGAACGGCAAAGGATCGACGTCGGCGATGCTCACGTCGATCCTCAACGCATCCGGACGCCGCACCGCGCACTACACCTCCCCGCACCTGGTCGACCTCCGCGAGCGCTGGACGATCGCCGGCGAGAAGATCGATCCGGCGCTGCTCGAGGAGTGCATCGTCGCGTTGCAGAACCTGAAGAGCGACATCACGCCGACGTACTTCGAGGCGCTGACGCTGATCGCGTTTCTTGCCTTCGCGCGCGCAAAGTGCGACATCGCCGTGCTCGAGGTGGGGATGGGCGGGCGTCTCGACGCGACCAACGTCGTCAAACCGGTCGCGGCGCTGATCACGCCGGTCGGCATGGATCACACCGAGTACCTCGGCAACACGATTCGCAGGATCGCGGCCGAGAAGGCAGGCGTCATTCATCGCGGAACGCTGGTGCTGACCACGAACGACGACCCGCATGTCCTCGACGTAATGCGCAAGCGCGCGGCGAAGTTCGGCAACCGCTTCATCCATGTGACCGAAGAGCACGACACGCCGCTGCCCGGAGATTTCCAACGCCGCAATGCGGCGCTCGCGGTTCGCGCGGCGCGCGAGCTCGGCATCGACGAAGCCAGCATCGCCGCGGGCGTGAAGAACACGCGCTGGCGCGGGCGGCTCGAGCACATCCGCGTGCAGAACAAAGACATCTGGATCGACGGCGGCCACAACGCGCATGCGGTGGCCGCGACCGGCCCGTACTTCGACGCGAACGTGCCGCGTCCGCGTCTGCTCGTGTTCGGGATGATGAGCGACAAGGACGTCGACGCCGTCGTCACGCGCCTCTTCCCGCTCTTCGATCGCGTGATCGCCACGGAACCGTATCCGCCGCGATCGGTGCGCGCGGACACGTTCCGCGGCGCGATCGCGGTCCCGAATCCCGACGACGCCTTCCACGCCGCGCTCGACGCACCGGAGCGCGCCATCGTCATCACCGGTTCGCTTTATCTCGCGGGCGCGGCCATCGCGTTTTTCGATAAGATCCCGCGACCATGACAGCGACCGGACACGACTTTCTTCATCGCGGCCTCGACAGCGTCGACCCCGAGATCGCGGATGCAATCCGCCTCGAAACGCAGCGCCAGAACGACACGCTCGAGTTGATCGCGTCGGAGAACCACGTCTCCCACGCCGTGCTCACGGCGATGGGCTCGGTGTTCACGAACAAGTACGCCGAAGGCTATCCGGGCAAGCGGTACTACGGCGGGTGCGGGCCGACCGACATCGTCGAGAGCATCGCCATCGCGCGCGCCAAAGAGCTGTTCGGCGCCGAGCACGCCAACGTCCAGCCGCACTCCGGCTCCCAAGCGAACATGGGCGTCTACTTCGCCATGCTCAAGCCGGGCGACACGATCATGGGCATGGACCTCTCGCACGGCGGCCATCTCACGCACGGCCATCCGCTCTCCTACAGCGGCCGCGATTTCAAAGTGGTCGCATACGGCGTGCGCAAAGAGGACGAGCTGATCGACTACGACGAAATGGAACGGATCGCCGAGGAGGCGAAGCCGCGCATGATCATCTGCGGTGCGTCGGCGTATTCGCGCGTGATCGACTTCAAACGCATTCGCGAGATCGCGGACAAAGTGGGCGCGCTGATGATGGCCGACATCGCACACATCGCCGGTCTGGTCGTCACCGGACATCATCCGTCGCCGGTGCCGTACGCCGACTTCGTCACCACCACCACGCACAAGACGCTGCGCGGGCCGCGCGCGGGACTGATTCTCTGCAAGGAACAGCACGCCAAAGACATCGACCGCGCCGTGTTCCCGGGCATCCAGGGCGGACCGCTCGTACACATCGTGGCCGCGAAAGCGGTGGCGTTCAAGGAAGCGCTCTCGCCCGACTTCAAGGAGTACCAGGGACAGGTCGTGAAGAACGCCAGAGCGCTCGCGGCGGCGGTGAAAGAGACCGGCTTCCGCATCGTCTCCGGCGGCACCGACAATCACGTCTTCATGACCGACGTCTTCTCGAAAGGGATCACCGGCAAAGACGCGCAGAACATGCTCGAGGCGGCGAACATCACCGTCAACAAGAACACCATCCCCTTCGATCAGAACAAGCCGATGGTGGCTTCGGGCGTGCGCATCGGATCGCCCGCGGTGACGACGCGCGGCCTGCGCGAGCCGGAGATGCAGACCATCGCCACGCTGATCGCACGCGTGCTCGACTCGAAAGGCGATGCCGGAGTGATCGACGGCGTGAAGCGCGACGTCAAGGAGCTCTGCGACCGGTTTCCCATCTACTGATGAAGAAAAACTTCCCGTACTACCCCATCTACCTCGACATCGAGGAACGCTCCGTCCTGATCATCGGCGGCGGGGAAGTCTGCGCGCGCAAGGCGGAGACGATGCTGAAGTACGGCGGGCGCGTGACCATCGTCTCGCCCGAGTTCACGGACGAGATCGAACGATGGGCGGCTGACGGGAAGATGACCCTGCGCCGCAAGCTGTACGAAGAATCGGACCTCGACGGCGCCGCGATCGTGATCGCCTCCACTGACGATCCGTGTGTGAACGCGCGCATCGCCCGCGATTGCCGCCGCCGCAAGCTGCCGGTCAACGTCGTGGACGTGACCCACCTCTGCGAGTTCATCGTCCCGGCCATCATCGAGAGCGGCTCGATCCAGATCGCCATCTCCACCGGCGGCAAGTCGCCCGCGCTCGCGCGCACGCTGAAGGAGGACCTCAAGCGCACGATCGGTGATGAATACGCCGAAGTGAACGATGTCCTCGGCACGCTCCGCCCCGGCGCGAAGCAGACCCTTCCCACCGACATCGACCGCAAGCGATTCTTCGACGGCATCATCGCCGGCGGCATCCTGGAAATGCTGCGCAGCGGGCGGCGCGCGGAGGCATATGAGACCATCGCACGCGCATGCGAGGCAGCAGGAGTGCCGCTGAGCGACCAGGTGCGGCAGGAGTTGGCGCGGTCGTCGCCGTCTGGCTCGTAACGACGCTGCTCTGGCTCACCCCCGGCCTGACCCGTCCCGACGGCGTCGGCTACTTCGTCTATCTCACCTCTACCTGGTTCGACCGCGACCTGCTCTTCATCGATGAGTGGGCGCAGGCGGGGCTGATCCGCAACGGCCAGTTCCTCTTCAAAGACATCACCGCGACCGGCCATCTCAGCAATCACTGGACGGCCGGGACGTCGCTGGGGTGGTATCCGGCGTTTGTCGCGGCGGATGGCGTTGGGCGTTGGGCGTTGGACGTTCGGGATTCTGCGGCTGACGGCAACGCTCTCGCGAGACGGCCCAAAAGCCTACCGCCTAACGCCTACCGCCAAACCATGCACATCGCCGCGGTGACGTTCATGAGCGCGCTGGCGGGACTGTTCGTGATGCTGGCCGCCATGCGCGTTGCGCGGCAGTACTTCAGCGACCGGATCGTGGCATCAGCCGCGATCGCGATCTGGCTCGGCTCTCCCCTCGCCTGGTATTCGCTGCGGCACGGATCGATGTCGCACGCGCTGAGCGCCGCGGTCTGCAGCGGGGTGGTCCTGCTCTCGCTGCGAGTGCGTGACGAGATCACGCTGGGGCGCGTGTTCTCGCTCGGACTGGCGATCGGATTCGCATGCGCGGTGCGTCCGCAGAACATCGCCATCGCGCTGGTGCCGCTGTTCCTCTCCGATCCTCGGCCGCTGCTGCGCCGCGCGCACGCGTTACTCCTCGGCGGTCTGATCGCCGCGCTGCCGCAGCTGATCGTCAGCACGATCCTCTACGGCGGGCCGCTGGTCTTCGTCAACATCGGCGGGCGCGCGCACTCGTGGCAGATGTTCGCTCGCTTCCGGCCGCTGGAGACGATCTTCTCCTGGTACCACGGTCTGGCCACCTGGACGCCGCTGCTCGTGATCGCGATTGCCGGGCTGGTGCTGCTGTATCGCCACGACCGCGGCCTCGCGCGCGCCGGGCTGGCGACGTTCGCCGCGCAGTGGCTGCTGCTCTCATCGCTGGAGCGCTGGTTCTGGGGCGGCGCCTCGTTCGGCCAGCGCCGCTTCGACAGTTGCACGATCTTCTTCATCCTCGGCATCGCCGCCGTCCTGCATCGCCTGCCACGCTGGATCGGCGCCGCGCTCACGATCGCTGCGACCGCGTACACGATGGCGCTCTTCATCGCCGCGACGCAGTTGAATCTCAATCGCTTCCAGACGCCGGGGCAGCTCCTGGCCGCGTTTGAAACGGCGCTCGGCGATCCGGCGTGGCGATCGTTTCTCGGATTCACACCGCCGCCTCTGCACGGAACCGTGCTCGTGGCGGCGCTGGTCACGACGCTCGTCGTCGCGCTGATCTTCGTCATCGGCCGCAAGGCAGGGACCATTGCGGCCACCGCATACCTGCTGGCGATGTCGGTGTTTTATGCGTGGTGCGGGGTGAATCCGCACTACGACGACATCGCGCGAACGATGCTCGCGCGGCACGCACGCGGCGAGCTCACGTCCGCGGCCGCGCGCGACACGATCGGGTTGCTCCGCGATGAGGCGGAGTACATGCACCGCGTGGGCAGGCACGAGGAAGCGGAGAAAGCGCTGGCCGAGGCGAAGGCGATCCGGCCATGAAACGCGCGACGCTGCTGCTGCTCGCGCTGGTCCCGACGATCGTCTTCGCGGACGTGCTCTTCGGCTTCAGCACGTTCTTCATCCGCGACATCACGCTGTATCACTTTCCCGGCAAGCACGTCCTGCGCGAGATCGTGCTCGGCGGCGAGTTCCCGTACTGGTCGCCGTACATTTCTGCGGGGCAACCGCTGGCCGCGAATCCGGTCCACCAGGTGTTCTATCCGCTGACCTGGCTGATCCTGCTGCCCGATTTCGTGGCCGGCTTCAATCTGCTGGCGCTGACTCATGTCTACGTGGCGCTGTTCGGCATGTACGCGCTGCTGCGCTCCATGCGTCTGCGGCGCGAAGCGGCGGCATTCGGCGCGCTCTCGTACGGCCTCGGCGGATTGATGGCGTCGCTGCTGAACCTCTTCCCGCTGCTGTACAGCGCTGCATGGCTGCCGGTCACGTGTCTCTTCGCGCGCCGATTCCTGATCACGCGGAGCCGCCGCGACTTCCTATGGGCGGCGTTGTCGCTGGCGGTGCAGCTGCTGATCGGTGAACCGGTGACGGCGCTGCAGACCGGCATCATCCTCGGCGCATACGCGATCGCTCGCGGCGCGCGCGGTGCCGTACGACGCGTGGCGCTGCTCGCCGCGATCGGGCTGACGGCATTGCTGCTCGCGTCCGTGCAGATCCTGCCGGCCATCGATCACCTGCGTGAGTCGAACCGCGGGCGCGGCATCGGCTTCGTCGAGTTGACTGAATGGAGCACGCCGCCGCTGCGGCTGCTGGAGCCGCTGTTCCCCGACATCCTCGGGCGCTGGATGCTCGGGAGCACCGCCGTCTATCCGTCGTTCGCGCTCTTCGAGCCGCATCGGCAGCCGCTCTATTTCAGCGTCTACGCCGGTCTGGCCGTCGCTGTCTTCGCGCTGGCGGGTTTGTTCGCGCGCGTGCGCGGTGCGCTGCTCTTCGCGATCCTCGCGGCGGTCTCCGCGGTGCTCGCGCTCGGCGGCCACACGCCGCTCTTTCGACTGCTCTACGAGACAGGAGCGCTGCGCTTCGTCCGCTTCCCCGAGAAGTTCCTGACCATGGGCACGTTCGCCGCGATCGTGTTCGCGGCGTGTGTGCTGGAGCGCCTGCTCGCGGGCGATCTGCGCGTTCGGCGCGCGATGATGGCCACTGCCGCGGGCGCATCGCTGTTCGCGCTGATCGCGGCGGCGGCCGCATGGCTGCCGGCGTACGAATCGCTGCTGCGCCGCCTCTATCGCATCGGTGCGACCGCGAACATCTTCAACATGGTGGCTCTGTCGCAGAAGCAGTGGCTGTTCGCCGCGATGCGAGGAACATTGCTGTTTCTGATCGTCGTCGCTTTGGTGCGCCTGAAGCGTTCGCTCTGGATCGCGCTGTTTTTCGCATTCGTGCTCGTCGACCTCGTGCCGCAGGTGCCCGAGATTGCGCCGCGATTTCCGAAGTCCTTTCTCGAGGAGGAGCCGCCGATCGTGCGGCGCCTGCCGCCCGATCGCGCGCAGTACCGCATCTTTCCTCTCGCCAACTGGATCCAGGCTGCGCGGCAGCGACCGCAAGTCAGTCCTCACGACGATCTGCTCCTGTGGGAAATGCGCAACGACCTGCCGGTGCAGCTCGCCGCCGCGTACGGCCTGCGCACCGTGATCGACGGCGATCTCGACGCCACCGATCTGCGCGCCGAGCGCGATTTCGTTGCGTCGGCGATCGACCTCACCGATCCGAAGAGCCGTCCGGCGGACTGGATGGACATCGTGGCGGCGATGTCGAACGCGTGGTTCGTGAGCGTCTATCGCCGTCCCGAGGAGGTGGCTGCGATGCCGCGGGGCGCGGCGCGCGAGGCCATCCGCTTGCTGGAAGGACGCCACTATCCGCGCTACTACTTCGCCGACCAGATGGTGACCATCGGCGATCGCCACGACTTCGTGCGTGCGCTTCGAACGCGCCGGTTCAGCCGGCAGGTGGCGTTCGTGCACCAGCGCGCGTTCGCTCCCGCGCCGGGCCTGGTGCGCTCGTGGCGCGAGAGCGCGAATCGTGCACGGATCGACGTCGAGGCGCGCGGCGTGGCGTTCCTGGTCATGAGCGTGACGCCGCACAAGAACTGGCGGATCACCATCGACGGCCAGGAGGCGCCGGCGGTGATCGCGAACATCGGCTATCAGGGCGTGATCGTCCCTCCCGGACGTCACGTGGTGGAGATGCGGTATCGCGATCCGCTGGTCGCTGCCGGAGCAGCGATCTCAGCAGCAGCGCTGCTCGGGCTGGTGCTGGCCCGATGGCGCGCCCGAGCGGCGTGACGGCCATGCTATCCTCCCGCCGCCTGCCATGCCCCTCCACGAGAAGAAAGTGATCGCCGTCCTTCCCGCCTACAACGCCGAGCGCACGCTCCGCGCCACGCTGGACGACATTCCGAAGGACTGGGTGGACGAGATCCTGCTGGTCGACGACTGCTCGCGCGATCGCACGGTCGAGCTCTCCCGCGAGCTCGGGCTCAAGACCATCGTCCACGAGCAGAATCGCGGGTACGGCGGCAACCAGAAGACCTGCTATCGCACCGCCATGGAGGAGATGGGCGGCGAGATCATGGTCATGGTCCATCCCGACCATCAATACGACCCGACCATCATCCCCGAGCTGGTGGCGCCGCTGCTGCGCGGCGATGCCGACGCGGTGTTCGGCTCGCGCATGCTGGGCGGGCGTCCCATCGAAGGGGGCATGCCGAAGTGGAAGTACTTCGCGAACCTCTTCCTGACCATGGTCGAGAACGCGACGTTCTACGTCTATCTCTCCGAATACCACTCCGGCTTCCGCGCCTACTCGAAGCGCTTCCTGGAGACGGTGAACTTCGAGGCGAACTCGGACAACTTCGTATTCGATACGCAGATCATCGCGCAGGCCGTGGCCAAGGGACTGCGCATCCGCGAAGTGCCGATCCGCACGCGCTACTTCGACGAAGCGTCGCAGGTCGGCTTCTGGCGCGGCGTGCGGTACGGGCTGGGCATCCTGAAGACGATGATCTATTACAAGCTGCACAAGAAGAGGATCTGGTCGCATCCGATCTTCCGCGATCGCGCGCCCGGCGTTTCGCAGGCATCGACCGCCGGCGCCTGAGCACGGAGCCGCAGTGATGGCGAGCCGGCGTGACGCAGGGGTTCTCGCTCTCCTCGCCGCGGTCCCGGCGCTGCTCTTCTTCGACGTCCTCCGAGGCATCAACGCGTTCTACGTGCGCGACATGCTGCACTATCACTTCCCCGGCAAGAGGATCCTGCGCGAGGTGGTGCTGCGCGGCGAGTTTCCGTACTGGAATCCGTGGATCGCGGCCGGGCAGCCGATGGCGGCCAATCCCGCGCACGAGGTGTTCTATCCGCTGACGTGGCTCATCCTCCTGCCGGATTACGAGCACGCCCTGCAACTCCTGCCGCTCCTGCACATCGTCATCGCCACGTTCACGATGTACGCGCTGCTGCGCTCGATGGAGCTGGGACGTCCGGCCGCGGCGATCGGCGCACTGTCGTACGGCATCGGCGGACTGCTCTGCTCCATGACCTCGCTGCTCCACTTCCTGTTCAGCGTGTCGTGGCTGCCGCTGACCTGCCTGTACGCACGGCGCGCATTGCTGCACCGCTCGATGCGCGATGCGGCGCTCGCGGCGGTGTTCCTGGCGCTGCAGCTGGCGGCCGGCGAACCGACCACGGTCCTGCAGACAGGCATCCTGCTCGGCCTGTACGCGATCTATCGCGGCATCCAGGACCACCGGTCCGCCGCGGCAGTGACCCGCGGCGTGGCGGTCGTCGGCGCGATCTCGATCGGCGCATGCCTGGTCGCGGCGGTGGTGGTGATTCCGATGCTCGACCACTTCGGCGACACGTCGCGCGCGGACGGCATCGACTACGACATGGTGCGCGCCTGGAGCATGCCCTTCCCCCGTCTGGCGGAGGTGATTTATCCGACCATCTTCGGCCGCGATGGCGCGAACGATCACAGTCATTACTGGGCCGCGGCGAAGATGCAGTCTCCGTTCTACTTCAGCATCTATTCGGGTCTGCTGCTGACGATGATGGCCGCGGCCGGCGTGCTGGCGCGCTCGCGCGGCAGCGTGCTGGTGCTGGTCATCGCGGCGGTCTCCATCATCGGCGCGATGGGCGATCACACACCGCTGCTGCGCATCCTCTATGACGCAGGGATCGCCGCGAATCTCCGCTATCCGGAAAAGTTCGTGCTGATGCTCGTGTTCGCGCTGGTCATCGTCGGCGCGCAGTCGCTCGACAAGCTGCTCGCAGGCGACGCACGGATCCGAAAGGCGGCGCTGGCGCTGACCGGCATCACGACGATCGTCGCGGCGGCGGCGGCGCTCTTCGCATCGACTGCCGCGTACGAGCCGTTCTTCCGCCGGCTCTGGTCGCTGGGACGCGTCTCCACGCTCGAGGAGATGCTGCAGCTCTCGCGTCAAGGCTGGATCCTGGCAACGGTGAACGGCGTGCTGCTGGTGCTGCTGCTCGCGAGCGTGGACCGCCTCCGCCGTCCGCTCTGGACCGCCATGGCCACTGCATTCGTGATCGCCGACCTCGGCGCGATCGCCTCCGAGGTGGCGCCGCGGATGCCGATGGCGTTCTTTCGCGAGACGCCGCGGATCGTGCAGCAGTTCCCCCGGCAGCGCGACGACTTCCGGATCTTTCATCTGGCGCAGTGGGCGCTGTCCGACAGAGACGAGAAGCTGTACACGCAACCGGGTCCCGATCTCTACTGGATTCTCCGCAACAGCGTGCCGCCGCTCGTGCCGGCCGCGTACGGCCTCCGCTCGGCGCTGGAGATCGACTTCGACGGCACCAGGCTGGCGGCCAGCAACGACCTGGTCCGCGCGTACTGGTCGCTCAGGAGCGTGCGTCCGGCCGACGCACTCCCCAGGATCGCCGCGATGTCCAACGTGCGCTACGCCATCGTCTATCGGCCGTTCGAAGAAGGCGTGACGCTCGGACGCGGCGTGGCGCGGGACATCCAGCCGGTGAAACGCCTCGAAGGCCGCCACGCTCCGCGCTACTACTTCGCGTCCGAGATGGCCGTGGCGCGCAACACGGATGAATTCGTGAACCAGCTGGCCACGGGACGGTTCGGCAGAGAAGTCGCGCTCGTCGCCGGCGGCGCGTTCGCTCCCGCGCGCGGCGAAGTGCGCTCCGTACGCGAATGGACGAACGGCGCGCGCATCGACGTCGCCGCCGCGGGCCGCGCGTTCCTGATCATGAGCGTGACGCCGCACAAATACTGGCGCATCACCATCGACGGCAAACCGGCGCGACCGGTGGTCACGAACATCGGCTACCAGGGCGTGGAAGTCCCCGCCGGACGCCACATCGTGGAGATGCGCTACCGCAACCCGCTGATCTCCGCCGGAGCCGCGATCTCCGCGGCCACGCTGCTGGCACTGGCAATCGTGTTCTGTAGAATGCGCGGCCAGTGACTGAAGCCCGGCGACACGACTCCATCGCGATCGCGATTCTCGGCCTCCTGGCCACCCTGCTGTTTCTCGACGTCGTCCTCGGAACGCACAACTTCTACATCCGGGACCTCACGCGTTACTACTACCCCACCAAACAGATCATCCGCGACATCGTGTTGAGCGGCGAGTTCCCGTATTGGAACCGCTCCTTCGGAGCGGGTCAGCCGATCGCCGCGAATCCCGAGCACGAAGTCTTCTATCCGCTCACCTGGCTGATTTTCCTGCCCGACTACGACGCCGGATACCGGCTGCACATCCTGGTGCACATCTACATCGGCCTGTTCGGCATGTACGCGCTGCTGCGGTCCATGGCGCTTCGTGCGCCCGCGGCATTCTTCGGCGCGATGGCCTTCGGCCTCGGCGGCATTTATCTCTCGTACATCAACCTCCTGCCGATCCTCTTCTGCGCCGCGTGGCTGCCGCTCACCTGCCTGTTCGTGCGCCGTTTTCTGCTCGCGCCGCGATTGCGCGACTTCGCGCTGGCGTCGCTGTTTCTGGGGCTGCAGTTCCTCGTCGCCGAGCCGACCACGGTCATGCAGACCGGGCTTCTGATCGGCATGTACGCGCTGTATCGCGGCTGGTATGCGGCGCGTGACTACGACCTGCCGTGGACGTACGCGATCCCGGAGATGCTGTCCCGCGTGGCCTTCATCGCGCTGATGTCGGTGGCCGCGTTTGCGGTCGGCGCCGCGCAGATGATCTCCGCCATCGATCACGTCGGCGACTCGGCGCGCTCGCGCGTGTTCGACTTCTCGCTGGTCAGCGCGTGGAGCATGCCGTGGGCGAAGTTCGCGGAAGTGATCTATCCGAACATCCTCGGCCACCTCTCCATCGACCGCATCACCTGGTACTGGGCCGGCGGTCTCTATCCCGGCATGGGCTCGCCGTTCATCTTCAGTATTTACTCCGGCTTGCTCTTCACCGCGATGATGGTGGCGGCGTTCTTCGTGCGTCCGCGCGGTGGACGCTTCGTGCTGCTGCTCTGCGCGTTCTCGCTTGCGATCGCGCTCGGCGGACACACGCCCGTGCTGCGCCTGCTGTACGAGGCTGGAATCGCGACCTCGATCCGCTATCCGGAGAAATTCGTCCTCGTGGCCGTGTTCGCGACGATCCTGCTGGCGTCGCAGCTGCTCGACCGCATGCTGTCCGGCGATGACGACATCCGCCAGGCGGCGCTCGGCTTCGTGCTGGCGACGACGTCGGTTGCCGCGGTCATCGCACTGACGGGCCTGACCCCCTACTACGGCCGCACCTTCTCGTGGATCTGGGGGCTGAAACAGACGGCGGCCAGCCGGCTCATCGAGCTCTCGCATCAGGGTTGGCTCGTGGCCACCGGACGGGGATTGATCCTGCTCGGACTGTTGTGGGTCTTCCCGCGCGTCCGGCGGCCGATCTTTCTCGTACTGCTGGCGTTGTTCGCCGTGGCCGACCTCGGCCCGATCGGCCGGGAGCTGAATCCACGCATGCCGTCGCGCTTCTTCCGGAAGCCGCCGGACGTCCTGAGCACGCTCCCCGCCGATCGCCGGCCCTTCCGCATCTTCCACGAGGCCGACTGGTACGGTCAGGAACAGCCGGCCAAGAAATACTTCTCCACCGGCGCGTCGGTGTACTGGATCGTCCGCAACGGGCTCTTTCCGATGACGCCCGTTTCGCACGACCTGCAGATGGTGATCGAGCGCGACTACGACAAGACCGCACTGCTGCCCACGCTCGATTTCATCGACTCGACCTGGGACGTGAAACGCTCCGGCCGCACCGACTGGTGGGTGCCGATGATGGCCATGTCGAACGCCTGGTACCGCGGCGTCTACAAGCCTTACGATGCCGAGAAGAAACGCGTCGGAAATCGCATGGACGAAGCGCAGCCGATCCAGTTCCTCGAGGCGCATCATCAGCCGCGGTATTACTTCGCCGACCAGATGCTGACCGTGTCCAACCGGCACGAGTTCGTGCGCTTTCTCACGGACGGGAGCTTCAGCCACAACGTGGCCTTCGTGCAGGCGGAGAGCTTCGTCCCGGCACGCGGCCTCGTGCACTCATGGCGCGAGACCGCCAACACGGCCACGCTCGACGTCGAGAGCATCGGCGGCCGCGGTCTCCTGGTCATGAGCGTGACGCCGCACAAATACTGGCGCATCACCATCGACGGACAGCCGGTCGACGCCATCGCGACCAACGTCGGATTTCAGAGCATTCCGGTTCCGGCGGGACGGCACCGCGTCGCAATGGTCTATCGCAATCCGCTGGCCGCGAACGGCGCGAAGATCTCCATTGCAGCCGCGCTTCTGTTGATCGGAGCCGCGCTCTTCCCAGGCCCGGCGCGGCGCCGCACATCGCTCGCATGACCGACACCTCCTCGCTCGAAGCGGCGAAGAAACGCCGGCACAGAAACGAGCGGATCGCCGCCGCGATCGTGATCGTCATCGCCGCCGCCATCACCGCCGGCGTCGTGCGATGGTCCGAGAGGGAGCGCGAAGCGCTGGAGCGCGACCGCCGCTATGTCCCGAAGACGACCGCCATCACGCCGGAGATCCGGCTGCTGCAGGAATACGTGCGCATCGATACCTCCACGCCCGCGGGATCGGCCGCCGGCGCGCGGTGGCTGGCGGCCTGGCTTCGCAAGAACGGAGTGGCCGCGGAGATCATCGAGTCCGCTCCCGGCCGTCTCAATGTTTACGCGCGCATCCGCGGACGGAATCGCGGAGGCGCCTTGCTGCTCTTCAATCACATCGACGTCGTCCCGGCCGGAGCGGACTGGAAGGCGCCGCCATTCGACGGCTTCATCGGCCTGAACATGATGTACGGCCGCGGCACGCTGGACATGAAGGCGCTCGCGCTCTGTCAGATGCTCGTGTTCGCGGAGATCGCGCGCAGCGGTCGTCCGCCGGCGCACGACCTGGTGTTCCTCGCCACCGCCGACGAGGAGACCGGGAGCGAATATGGGATGCGCTGGATCATCGCCCATCGTCCGGACGTCCTGGAGGGAGTGCAACTCGGCATCACCGAGGGTGGCGTCACCGAGTTGATGACCGAGCGCATGACCTACTTCGGCATCGAGGTGGGAGGAAAGCAGCAGGTCGTCTTCACCGTCACGGGCGACGACCTCGCCTCCATGCAGAAGGCGCGCATCGCGCTCGAGCCGCTGATGTTTCCTCGCGAGCCGCAACGAGTGCTGCCGATCATCCGCCGCTATTTCCAACAGCTCGCGCCGACGCGCGTGGCCTTCAAGCCGCTCCTCGCCGACATCGATCGCGCGATCACCGAGGGAGAGTTCTGGCGCCTGCCGACTCCGTATCGCGATCTCACGCAGAACACCCTCTGGGTCACGGGGCCGGCGCGGTCGGGCGATCGGTGGTCGATGACCATCCGGCAGGCCAACCTGCCCGACGAGCTGCCGGACGCGCGGATCGCGTCCATCATGAACGTGGTGGAGCCATACGGCCTGCGCCTCGGCTCCGTCCTTCAGAAAGAAGGACCGATGCCCGTCTCCCCCGACGACACGCCGCTGTTCGCGATGCTCGTCCGCGAGGCCGAACGCCGTTACAAGGTGCGGGCCGGGCTGCACATCCTCTATCGCTCCGCTTCCGACTCACGCTTCCTCCGTCCCCTCGGCATCACCTGCTATGGCGTCTCGCCGTATCCGGTCGATTTCTTCCAGTCGCTCTCCATCCACGGCGCGGACGAACGCATCCGGCTCGACTACTTCATGGACGGCGTCGGGTACATGCGGAACGTGGTGAAGGAATGGGCGGATGCGGCCTGACAATATTTGTCAGAATCCGTGACCGATTAGTGTCAACCTCGCCCGGCGATCATCCCGCGCACGCTTGTAAATCATTGAAAGCAAACGCGCAGCAGAAGCCGGCGAAGTGGTATTTCGATTGCGATGGTCGCGGCCGTAAAGGAGATCTGAATGAACAGGAAGCAAAAGGGTTTCACGCTCATCGAGCTGCTGATCGTCGTTGCGATCATCGGCATCCTCGCTGCCATCGCCATTCCGAACCTTCTGACGGCAATGCAGCGCTCGCGTCAGAAGCGGACCATGGCAGACATGCGCACGATCGCGTCTGCGTGGGAAGCACGCGCCACGGACGTGAACGAGTACAACGCCGCGGGCGTGAGCTGGCCGGCCACGACCGAGTCCGCGTCCGTCCTGAAGGGGCGGCTCGAGCCGACGTACATCAAGAACGTTCCGGTGTATGACGGTTGGAGCAACGAAATCAGGGTCGGCACGAACACGTCGGGCAGCTCGTATGCGATCCGCTCGTACGGTGCGGACAAGGCTGTCGACGGAACCGGAACGGATTCCACGGCCGCCATCACGACGCAGAATTTCGACTGCGACATCATCTACTCCGAAGGTTCGTTCGTGCAGTATCCGGAAGGCGTCCAGTCGCAGTAGTTTCTTCAACGTCGTCAACTATGGATTCGAGCGAACGGGCGCCTCGCAGAGGCGCCCGTTTTGCTGAGCGGTCATCGTCCAGCTGCTTCCAAGCTGCTTCTCGAGGATGAGGGTCCGTCCACGGAGGCTTACCGGAATGACCAACAAAGTCAGACAGAGAGGATTTACGCTCATCGAGCTGCTGATCGTGGTGGCGATCATCGGCATCCTTGCAGCGATCGCCATCCCCAACCTGCTCACGGCCATGCAGCGCACGCGGCAGAAGCGGACCATGGCGGACATGCGCTCCATTTCCACGGCATGGGAAGCGCGAGCGACCGATCTGAGCGCTTACAACGCGGCCGGGCTGTCCTGGCCCGCAACGTCCGTATCGGTCAGCACCATTGCCAACATGCTCACCCCGACATACATGAAGAAGATCCCGCTTTACGATGGATGGAGCATGGAATTCCGCGTCTCGGACGCGGTCCATTCGTACGCCATCAAGTCGTACGGCGCCGATAAACTGGAAAGCACGACCGAGACGTCCGCGGTATCGGGCCTCCCGACGACCAGTTTCGACTGCGACATCATCCTGGCGGAAGGCAACTTCGTCATGTACCCCGAGGGAGTGCAGGGTCAATAACAGACGGGCGCCGGAGGCGCCCGTCTGTTTTGTCAGGTGAGCTGCTTCTCGCGCAGCACCGCGCTCATGCTCGCGTACAACCGCTCGTGCGCGGCGTGCGCGTCGCGGAAAATCTGCGGGAACTGGCCGAGGTCTTTTGTGGCCACCACCAGGTTGACGCCGTAGAGGAACGCGGCGTTGCCGTCCAGCGTGCGCAGGTTGTCGGCCACCAGCACGAAGAACGCCTTGCGGCGCTCGGCCGGGACGATGGACATGATCGGCCCCATCGCCTCCAGCGGCGGAGGCGTCATCGGCTGCGGATTCACGAACACCACCTGCGGCAGTTCCTGATTGAAAAACTCTCGTGCCTTCGCCGCCTCGGCGTAGTGAACCGGCAGGTAGCCGATCAACTTCGCGTTCTGGCGGATGACCGGATTGTCGGCGCCGACGATGAGCGCCTTCGCGCCGAACTCGTTCTCGTGATCGTCATCGTCGGAAGGTCCGTGCGGAGCGGCCTGTGCAACCGAGTGCGCCGCCATGGGAGCGGCGGCCGCTTCGGCGGGACTCTCGAACTTGCGCCGGTCCACCGTCAGCTTGACCTTGCACACCGGACAGGGAAAGGCCACTTCCTTCATCGGCAGCTTGGTCTCGTCGAGCGAGAGCGGCTTCTGGCAATTCGTGCAGGTGATCCTGATCATCGCTACTCCAGCATCGACAGCATCGACCCGCTGTCGCTCGACTTCTGCGCCGATTCCGGCTCGTCGGTCATGCGCAGCGCGAGGTTGGTGGGATTCGTTGCATACGCGAGCGCGGTCTCACGCGAGATCACGCCCTGGTTCCACAGCTTCTCGATCTCGTCGTCGAAGGTCTGCATGCCGTCCACCGAGCCGTCGTGCATGGCGTCGATGAGCGAGCGTCCTTCGGTCTCCCCCTTCACGACGTAGTCGCGGGTGCGCATGGTCGACTTGAGGACCTCCAACGCCGCCACGCGGCCGCCGCCGATCTTCGGCAGCAGGCGCTGCGAGATGACGTAGCGGAAGGACTGCGAAAGCCGCGTGCGGATCTGCGGCTCCTGGTCTTTCGGGAAGACGCCGACGATGCGGTCGACCGTCTTCGCGGCGTCGATGGTGTGCAGCGTCGAGAGCACGAGATGGCCTGTCTCGGCCGCCTCCATGGCGATCTCGATGGTCTCGACGTCGCGCATCTCGCCGATCAGGATCACCTTCGGCGCCTGCCGCAACGCCGCGCGCAAGGCCAGGGAGAAGGACTTCGTGTCCGAGCCGAGCTCGCGCTGATTCACCGTCGACTTCACGTGCCGGTGCATGTACTCGACCGGATCTTCGATGGTGATGATGTGGTACGCCTGTTCCTGGTTGATCTGATTGATGATCGCCGCGAGCGTGGTCGACTTGCCGGAGCCGGTCGGGCCGGTGACCAGCACGATGCCGTTCTTCAGCGCCGGCACGTTGTACAGCTCGGCCGGCATCTTCAGCGACGCCAGCGTGGGGATGCCCTCCGGAATGACGCGCAGGACGATCGCATACGTGCCGCGCTGCGAGAAGATGTTCACGCGGAACCGGGTCTTCTGCGGGATGGAGTACGACAGATCGACCGAGCCGTTCGCGATCAGCGTGCGCGTCAGCTCCCGGTCGCCGCGCAGCATGTGCATGGCGATGATCTCGGTCTGGAACGGCGTGAGCCGCGGCAGGCCGGGAAAGGTGACGCCCACGAGCTGTCCATCCACTTCCACCTGCGGCGGACGCCCGACCGAGAAGTTGAGGTCCGACACGCGGTCGGAGACCTTCAGCATCGCCTCGAGGATGGCGTCGAGATTGAAGTTCTTCATGAGGAGGCCTCGGCGCGCATTGTAGCGAGTTCCTCGGAGTTCCTCGGAGTTCCTCGGGTTCCTCGGGTTCCTCGGGTGAGACCGGCCGATGAACTCCGAGGAACTTCCGAGGAACTCCGAGGAACCGCCTCCACTACAATCCGCCGCGTGTCCATCCTCGGCATCGATCTCGGCTCGCGGCGCATCGGCATCGCAGTCAGCGATTCGGGCGTGATGGCCACTCCGCACTCGGTGATGCGCAACGAAGGAGACGTGATCGCGAAGCTCGCCCACCTCGCCAACGAGGTGGAGGCGCAGACGTTCGTGGTGGGCATTCCACGGCGGACGCATGCCTCGGCCCATGCCAAAGCGAACGAACAGAAGTACCGCGACTTCGCCGAGGCGCTGCGGCAGAGAACGTGCAAAACGGTCGTGCTCTGGGACGAGAGTCTGTCCACCGTCGAAGCATCGGAACGGCTGCGCGCGAGCGGCCGCACGCGGCGAGAGGCGCAAAAAGACATCGACATGCATGCAGCCGCGGTCATCTTGCAGGCCTATCTGGATGAACACAGCAGGGGGCCGTCATAGCTCGCGCGAAGAAATCGGGCCGCGGCTGCCGCAAGTTTCTGCAGTCGCTTTTCACCATCGCCGTCTTCGCCGTGCTGCTCGGCCTCGGCGCGACGTGGTTCTTCTGGCGCGCGCTGCGCACGCCGTACAAGGGCTACGCGGAACCGAAGGTGCGCGTCGAGGTGAAACGCGGCGAGCGCACCGCGCAGATCATCCAGAACCTGCAGCGAAAAGGTCTGCTGCGCGATGAATGGATCCCGCTCGTCTACATGAAGTTCCTGCGCAGCCGCGACTCGCTCAAAGCAGGCGTGTACGAATTCGACCGGCCGCTCGCGCCGATCGACGTGATCGGAAAGATCGTGCGCGGCGACGTGGTGCTGAAGACCATCACCGTGCGCGAAGGGCTGGACCGCTTCGCCATCGCCAGGCTCTTCGCCGCCGAAGGGCTGGGCACCGAGGAGCAATGGGACGCGGCCACCGGTGACGCGGATCTGATTCGCGACATCGCACCCGAGGCGGAATCGCTGGAGGGATACCTCTTCCCCGATACGTACAAGTTCGATCCCGGCACCTCCGCAACGACGATCGTCGACGCGATGCTGGCGAACTTCCGCAAGCACTGGGGCAGCGAGATCGCGCTGATCACCACCGGACTCACCGCGCATGAGACGGTCACGCTCGCGTCGATCGTGGAGACCGAGGCGCGGCTTCCGCAGGAGCGGCCGGTGGTGGCCTCGGTCTACCTCAACCGCGTCCGCAAGCGCATGCTCCTCGGCGCCGATCCGACTGTGATCTACGCGCTCAAGCTCGCCGAACGCTGGGACGGCAACATCCGCAAGGCCGATCTGCAGATCGACTCGCCGTACAACACCTACCGCAAGCCCGGCCTCCCGCCCGGTCCGATTGCGAATCCGGGACTGGCATCGCTGCGCGCTGCGGCCGCGCCGGCCACCACGCCGTACCTCTACTTCGTGGCGCGGAACGACGGCTCGCACGTCTTCGCGACCAGCAATGACGAGCACAACCGAAACGTCGAGAAGTACCAGCGGCAATACTTCCGCGACAAGAGGAAGGCCGAGGCGGCAAAATAGCGTCGCGTGTTATCCTACGCGTCCACCAAATAACCCGGGGGTCCAGGACATCATGGCTGCGCGGAACAAGCCGTACGATCAGTTCGGTCCGTATATCCTTTTCAAGAAACTCGAAGCGGACGCTCTCGGCGATTCGTGGCGGGCCGGCCGCATCGACGGCACCCAGCTCGGAGCCACGGTCGCGCTGCGGCGCTTCACCGGCGGTCAGCGCAATGCTCTCGCCGCGAATGCGCAGGCGGTCGAGCCGATCCTGCCGCGCATCAACGGGACGTCGTTCGCGCGCGACCAGCACTCGGGCGTCATCGACGGCATCCCGTTCATCGCATTCGACTACGCCGGCGGCCGTTCGCTGCGCCACATCATCGATCGCGCACGCGGCGGCAAAGAACAGCAACCCAATCCGCTGCCTCTCGATCAGGCCATCGTGATCGCCGAAAAGGTGGCGCTCTCGCTCGCGACGATGGCCGATCTGCGCGACGCCGCCGGCACGCGCCTGAGCCACGGTGCACTCATTCCGCAGTTCATCTGGATCAGCGACGACGGCGAGATCCGCGTGGCCGGCCAGCAGCTGGGCTCCGGCCTGATCGCGTCGCTCGGCGATCCGAAAGTGGCCGCCGACATCGGCCGCTACTTCTCGCCCGAATACCGCAGCAGCGGCGAGGCGCAGAAGAACACCGACGTCTATTCGATGGGCGCGATCGTGTTCCTGCTCGTGACCGGCCAGGAGCCGCCCGATGCAGCGACGGCGAGCGCATTCGCCGCGGCCACACGCGCGGCGCGCACGATGACCGGCGCACCGATCCCGGACGACATCCGGGTCATCCTCGACAAGTCGTTCAATCTCGATCCGTCGATGCGCTTCGCGTCGATCGGCGACATGAAGCAGGCCATCACCGCGCTCGCGAACAGCGGCAAGTACTCCGCCACAACGTTCAATCTCGCGTTCTATCTCAGCAGTCTCCTGAAGAAGGAGATGGAGACGGAGGCGGCAGACCGGGAGAAGGAATCGAAGGTCAGCGTCGCGCCGTACGTCGAGACGCCGCGAACGCCCGCTCCGGCGATGCCGGCCGCTGCTCCGGCACCGGCCGCTCCCGAGCATGCGTTTTCATTCGGAGCGACGGAAGAGCCGCAGAAGAAGAGCAAGGCGCCGCTGGCCATCGCCGCGGCGGTCGTGGTGATCGCCGGCGTCGCCGGCGCGTGGATGATGCTCGGCAAGTCGCGCACGCAGGCCGAGCCGGCGCAGGTCGTGGCCGCACAAGCCGTTCCCGTTGCGCCGAAACCGGTGCAGCAGGTCATCCCCGAGCCGATCGCGGTCACGCCCGAGGGCACGGTCCCCGCCAGCGCCACCACGACCGCGACCGCGCTCACGCCCGAAGAACTGCAGAAGAAAGCGTTCGAAGATGCGGTGAAGGCGAAGCTGCAGGCGGAGATGATGAAGTTGCAGGAAGACTTCACTGCCGACCTGAAGAAGCAGCAGTCGAAGAATGCTCCGGTGGCGACCGCTCCGCCGCCCGTCGAAACGGCGGCCGCACCCGCGCCCGCGGACGAACGGCCGGTGATGACCGCGGCGCAACTCGATCAGCAACGGCGCGAGCAACAGGCGTCCGCCGACACGACACGGCCCGCCACGGCCGTGCCCGCGCCGGTGCAAACGCAGGCGCAGACACAAACGGCCGCGCCGCAGCCCGCGGTCGCCGCTCCGGCGCCGGCCGCACAGGCGCGCGTCGCGGTCCGCGAAGGCGATGTCGTTGCGGTCGGCGAGCTCGACGTCATGCCGCGCATCACCCGTCCGGTGAGGCCGGTCTATCCGCCGATGGCGGTCCGCCAGAAGATCACCGCCCAGATCCTGTTGACGGTGCTGGTGAGCGAAACCGGCGAAGTGCTCGACGTGCGCATCCTGCGCGGCGAACCGCGTTTCGGATTCAACGACGCGGCCATCCGCGCGATGAAGGCGACGCGATTCTCGTCGCCGATGAAGGACGGCAAGCGCGTGCGCACCTGGCTTCCGCAGTCGTTCGACTTCAAGGCGAACTAGCGAGGACGAAGGCCGGGAACGACCGACACTTCGAAGTATCGTTTCCGCGAGACTCCATCCAGCCGGTCCCGGACGCGCGTGAAGTTGCGCGCGCCGGGAATCGCGCTCATCCCCTCGCGCAGCAGGACGGCATCCGCGTCCGCGATCAGCGGCGGCGTCACGCGCACCACGCGGCGTTCGAAGTCCGGCAACAGCAGCGCGGCATGCGCGGCCAGGCGCTCGTCGACGTACACCACGCCACGATGTGTCGCACGAATGTGCTCGATCGCGGCGACAGGCGGCGAAGCGGTGGTGTGCACGATCCGCAATGCGGGCCACGTCCACAAGATCAGCAGCGCGAGCACCGCGGTCAGCGCGCGCGCGGGAATCGCACTCGCGGCGAGCAATGCGAACAGCGGCATGTATCCGATCGAGAAGCGGCTGGCGCTGTGGAAGTCGAGATAGAGCCAGGCGAACAGCAGAAACGGGCCGAAGATCAGCAGCGCGAGCCCGGCGCGTTTGCGCAGGCGCAGCAATCCGGTCAATGCGAGCAGCGAGATCACGACGTTGATCAGCGCCGCGCGATACGGACGCAGGAAGAAATCGTCGGCCACCTGCAACAGGCCCGGATGGACCGGGCTGAGGAACGAATCCACTTCGCGGATGTAGCGCTCGTGCCGCGTGAGCGCGTCGCGATACCTTGCCCAGCCGCCGCTGAAC
>CAMPKJ010000016.1 GCA_946887105.1 uncultured Acidobacteriota bacterium
GGAGGCCGACGTTGTCGCCCGCCTGACCCTGATCGAGGAGCTTGCGGAACATCTCCACGCCGGTGACGACCTTCTTGATGGTCGGGCGGATGCCGACGATCTCGATTTCCTCACCAACCTTGACGATGCCGCGCTCGATACGGCCGGTGACGACCGTGCCGCGGCCGGAGATCGAGAAGATGTCCTCGACCGGCATCAGGAATTCCTTGTCGATGGCGCGCTCGGGCATCGGGATGTAGTTGTCGACCGCATCCATCAGCTCGATGATCTTGTTGGCCCACTCGTCGTTATTGTCGGTGGTCTGCAGAGCCTTGAGCGCCGAGACGCGGACGATGGGAATGTCGTCGCCCGGGAACTGATAGCTGGAGAGCAGCTCGCGGATCTCCATCTCGACGAGCTCGAGGAGGTCCGGATCGGCGGCGTCGACCTTGTTCAGGGCGACCACCATGGCCGGAACGCCGACCTGACGGGCCAGCAGGATGTGCTCGCGCGTCTGCGGCATCGGGCCGTCGGTGGCGGCGACCACGAGGATCGCACCGTCCATCTGCGCGGCGCCGGTGATCATGTTCTTGACGTAGTCGGCGTGGCCCGGGCAGTCGACGTGCGCGTAGTGGCGCTTCTGGGTCGAGTACTCGACGTGCGCGGTGGCGATGGTGATGCCGCGCTCGCGCTCTTCCGGCGCCTTGTCGATCTGGTCGAAGGCGACGAACGAGGCCGTCCCCTTCGAAGCGAGGACCTTCGTGATGGCTGCCGTCAACGTGGTCTTGCCGTGGTCGACGTGACCGATCGTGCCGATGTTGACGTGCGGTTTGCTGCGATCGAATTTCTCTTTGGCCATTGAGATCTAACCTCCCTGATTTCTACTGCTTCGACGTTCGTGGACTGTTTCCCAGTCCGATTTACATGCGCTGTGTTGCGCCGCCGCTCTTGGAGATGATCTCCTCGGCGACGTTCTTCGGTGCGGGCTCGTAAGCCAGGAACTGCATGGTGTAGCTGGCGCGGCCCTGCGACATCGACCGCACCTGCGTGGCGTAACCAAACATCTCGGACAGCGGCACGTGCGCGCGAATGACCTTCGCTCCGGCACGCTCTTCCATCTGCTGGATCTTGCCGCGGCGTCGGGACAGGTCGCCCATGACGTCGCCGGCGTAATCCTCGGGCGTCACCACTTCGACGTCCATGATCGGCTCTTTGAGGATCGGACCGGCCTTCTTCGCGCCTTCCTGATACGCCATCGAGCCGGCGATCTTGAACGCCATTTCGGACGAGTCGACGTCGTGGTACGAACCGTCGTACAGGATGGCGCGGATGCCCGTCATCGGATAACCGGCCACGATGCCGCGCTCCATCGCTTCCTTGATGCCCTGCTCGGTCGGCTTGATGAACTCCTTCGGGACGGAGCCGCCAACGATCTCGTTGACGAACTCGAAACCGCCCTCGGGGATCGGCTCGAAGCGCATCTTGACGTGGCCGAACTGCCCCTTACCACCCGACTGGCGAACGAACTTGCCTTCCGCCTCGGACTTCCGGGTGATGGCCTCGCGATACGCGACCTGCGGCTTGCCGACGTTCGCACCGACGTTGAACTCGCGGACCATGCGGTCGACGATGATCTCCAGGTGCAGCTCGCCCATCCCACGGATGATGGTCTGGTTCGTCTCCGGGTCCGTGTGGACCTTGAACGTCGGGTCTTCCTGCATGAGCTTCGCGAGCGCGACGCCCATCTTTTCCTGGTCGCTCTTCGTCTTTGGCTCGATCGCAACCGCGATGACCGGCTCCGGGAACACCATCGTCTCGAGGACGATCGGCAAATTCTTGTCGCAGATCGTGTCGCCGGTGGTGACGCTGCGCAGGCCGACGGCCGCGCCGATGTCGCCGGCACGCACTTCCTTGATCTCTTCACGCTTGTTGGCGTGCATCTGCAGCAGGCGCCCGATGCGCTCGGTGTTGCCCTTGGTGGAGTTGAGCACCGCGGTGCCCGACTCGACGCGGCCCGAGTAGACGCGGAAGAACGCCAGCTGGCCGACGAACGGGTCGGTCATGATCTTGAAGACCAGCGCGGAGAACGGCGCGTTGTCGTCCGCCTCGCGCTCCATGAACGTCTCGTCGTCCGGGTTGATCCCCTTGACCGGCGGGATGTCCATCGGGCTGGGGAGGTAGTCGACGACCGCGTCGAGGAGCGGCTGCACGCCCTTGTTCTTGAAGGCCGTGCCGCAGATCACCGGGGTGATCTTCTGATGGATGGTCGCTTCGCGGAGAGCGGACTTCAGCTCCGAGATCTCGAGCGTTTCGCCGCCGAGGTACTTCTCGAGCAGCTCGTCGTGCGACTCGGCGATCGACTCGACCATCTTCTCGCGGAAGTGCTCGGCGTCGGCGCGAAGCTCGGCCGGGATCTCTTCGATGTCGTACTTCGCGCCGAGGGTCTCGTCCTTGAAGACGAGAGCCTTCATCTGCACGAGGTCGATGACGCCCTTGAACTTGTCTTCGGCGCCGATCGGGAGCTGCAGGGGAACGGCATTCTTGCCGAGCTTGGTGCGGATCTGATTGAGCACGGCCTCAAAGTTCGCGCCCACGCGATCCATCTTGTTGATGAACGCGATGCGGGGAACGCCGTACTTGTCAGCCTGACGCCACACGGTCTCCGACTGCGGCTCGACGCCGCCGACGGCGCAGAAGACGCCGACCGCGCCGTCGAGGACGCGCAGCGAGCGCTCGACCTCGACCGTGAAGTCGACGTGACCCGGGGTGTCGATGATGTTGATGCGCGTGTCGCCCCACATCGCGGTGGTCGCGGCGGAGGTGATGGTGATGCCGCGCTCCTGCTCCTGGACCATCCAGTCCATGGTGGCAGTGCCCTCGTGCACTTCACCGATCTTGTGAGTGATCCCGGTGTAGTAGAGGATGCGCTCGGTGGTCGTGGTCTTACCGGCATCGATGTGAGCCATGATGCCGATGTTGCGCGTTTTCTCGAGAGGTACTTGGCGTGCCATTTTTCAGTTCTTCTTTTCAGGCCACAACGCACGCATACCGGCATCTGCCGGTACACGCACACCTCCCGTGAGGGAGATGCAGTCATTCGTTTTTTGTTTCCCGTTGCTCGGTCCGGAACCGCAGAACCTGTTCTGTGTTATCCGGTCGAGACGGAGCTACGGAAAGCTGATGAGTTGGTACCGCGTACTGCGTTTACTTCGCGGGCCGCGCCGGAGCGCGGCCGCGCATGTTACCACCGATAATGCGCGAACGCCTTGTTTGCTTCGGCCATCTTGTGCGTGTCTTCACGCTTCTTGATGGCGTTGCCGCGGTTGTTGGCCGCGTCCATGATCTCGCCCGCGAGCTTGTCCACCATGGTCTTCTCACCGCGGGAAGCGGCGTAGGAGATCATCCAGCGGATGGCCAGCGCCGTGCGGCGCGTCGGACGAACCTCGATCGGAACCTGGTAGTTCGAGCCACCGACGCGGCGGCTCTTGACCTCGAGGGCCGGCTTGACGTTGTCGATGGCCTTCTTGAAGAGCTTGAGCGGATCGTCCTTGGCGCGGTCTTCGACCTTCTTCAGGGCGCCATAGAACACGCGCTCGGCAACCGACTTGCGGCCGTCCGTCATCAGCGAGTTGATGAACTTGGTGACCAGCTGGCTGTTGTAGACCGGATCCGGCAGGATCTCGCGCTTGGGAACTTCTCTTCTTCTCGGCATGGGCTAGGCCTTCTTGGGTCGCTTCGCCCCGTACTTGGAGCGGCTCTGGTTGCGCTTGGCGACGCCGACGGCGTCCAGCGTTCCACGGATGACGTGATAACGAACACCCGGAAGATCCTTCACACGGCCTCCGCGGATGAGCACGATGGAGTGCTCCTGGAGGTTGTGACCGACGCCCGGAATGTAGGTCGTGACTTCGACGCCGTTGGTGAGACGGACGCGCGCGACCTTGCGGAGCGCGGAGTTCGGCTTCTTGGGGGTCGACGTGTAAACGCGCGTGCAGACGCCGCGCTTCTGCGGGCTCGACTGCAGTGCCGGCGACTTGGTCTTGTACTTGACCGCGTCACGGCCTCTGGCAACAAGCTGGTTGATCGTTGGCATTCGTTGCTTATCCTTCTGAAGACACGTACAGCGCTGACAATTGGTCCCGGATGGGAAAACCGGCGCACTCTACGCCGGCATTTTGGACTTTGTCAAGCCCGGACCGAGCCTAACGGCCGCCCCTAAGCTCTTATTCCGCTTAGAAGTCCACCCATGTCCCGGCGCCGTCCCGCCGCGCGTTTTCGTAGAGAAAAGCGGCCGCGGCCAGATCTTCGACGGCCAACCCGAGCGACTTGAACAGCGTGATCTCGTTTTCCGATTTCCGACCGTCGGCGGATCCGGTCAGCAGCTCGCCGAGCTCGGCGCGGATGACCGCGCCACGTTCCACCGCGGCCAGGTAGTCGCCCGACTCGTTGACCGTGGACTCGCGCCGGTCGACGAACAGCGACGCGCCGGCGACGAGATCCGCCTCCAGCTCGCGCGCCGCGGCGATGCTCGACCCGACCGCGTTGATGTGCACTCCCGGGCTCAGCCATTCGCGTTTCAGGATCGGCTCGCGCGAGCTGGTGGCCGTCACGACGATGTCCGCGCCGCGTACCGCATCCTCGACGCTCTCGCCGCGTCCGCACATGCGGATCTCGCGGATCGGCCGCACGAGCGGGATCGCCTCGCGGTGGCTCTGGCCCTGCACGCCGGTGCCGATGATGGCGAGCACGGCCGCGTCTTCGCGAGCGAGCAGCCGCGTCGCGACCGCGGAGACCGCCGCGGTCCGGATGGCCGTGATCGCCGACGCGCTCATGAACGCGAGCGGCTCGCCGGTCTCGCCGCTGTGGAGGATCACCGCGCCGAGGTGAGTGTCGAGGCCGCGCTTCGGATTGTCGGGAAACACGCAGACTTCCTTCAGCCCGTAGTACGGCGTCTCTCCTGCCCGCCATGCCGGCATCAGGCCGAGCAATCCCGGCGCGCCGGGCGCGCGAATGGCCTGACGCAGCGGGTTGTGGACTTCGCCGCGCGCCAATGCGGCGAGCGCGTCCGTCATGACCCCGATGCAGCGCTCCATCGGCAGGAGCTTTTTGACCTCGTGCTCGGAGAGGATCAGGACCTTCATCAGAACACCTTCTCTTCGGCGGTGGCGATGCACAGCGCGCCGATCCCGCGCGGCACGAGCAGTATGCCGGTGCGCCGCGCGGACGCAACCTCCACGCGTGCACCGCGCCGCAACTGCAGCGTGCGGATGCCTGGACGTTGAGAAACGCCATCGACCGTCAGTGCCACCGCCCTCGGCGGCAACTGCGCCAACGGGATGACGTAACGCGTCGCCAGCGGTCCGTCGATCGCGGCGTACTCGAGTGGCTTCGTGAGCCAGGGATGGGTCAGCAGCGCATCGCTGGCCCAGACGTCGTAGGCGCCGGCGCGAGGGGCGATCCACGCCGTCCGTCCACTCACGACCGCCGCCATTCCGGGAACCCACAGATTGCGATACACCGGCACGTAATGCGTGGTCGCGTACTCCGCCACGCGCGGGAAGTCGCGCAGGTAGAGCGCCAGCCGGTAGTCGTAGATGATGGCCGCCGGCGGCGGCGACATGGTGTACGGCGCGATCAGTCCACGCGCGGCCATGAAACGAACGCCCGTCGTGAGGAACCAGTAGCGGTACGCCGGCTCCCGCCGCAGCGCGAAGCCGCCGCCGTCGAACACCGTCTCGTCCGGCTTCGTGAGCCGGTCCGCGGTGGTCATCACGGCGTCCTGATACGCCATCGCGTCGCCGAATGACGGCAGCGTCTGGATCAGCGCGATGCCGAGGGCGCCGGTCGCGACGATGACCGGAATCAGGACGCGCACTCGGCTGATGGCGAGCGCAACCAGCGGCAACATCAGGAGCCAGGCATTCTGGAAGTGATAGTCGTACTGCACTTCCATCAGTGCGATCGTGGCCACGCTCGCGATCGCCAGCAGCGCCACGAACTGCAACGGACCCCGCTTCCGGATCGCGAGCGCCACGCCCGCAACGGCCGCGAGCAGGTACGCGATGCCACCCACGTCGAGCGTCCAGAGCGGCATGAGCAACGCGTCGAAGAACGTGTCCACTTCGAGCAGGCGCGCCGAGGTTTCGTTGTAGCGGAAGACTCCGTCGATGAAGGCCGGCCAGGCGCGCGTGACCGACAGCCAGCCGGCGAACGCCGCCGCCACCGGCACGAGACCGGCCATCATCCACAGCGCGCGCGGGTTCCATCGCCAGCGGTCCTCACCGAGGAAAAGCCCGAGTCCGGCCGTGACGATCGCGAGGGGCGCGAGGCGCATGTTCGCCAGCACCGCGACCGACATCAGCGCGCCGAAGCCGATCCAGCGCCGCGCGTCGCGCGTTCCGGATGCGATCAGCGCCACGCCGCCCAGATACGCGAGATTCCCCGGAACGTCGACGCGGTATTCGATCGCCTTCCGCACGAATGACGCACTGACCAGCAGCAGCACCAGCGCCGTCCACGGATCGAGACTGATGCGGCGCATCAGCCGCACGAGCAGCGCGACGATCGCCACCCACATCGCCATCTGCGCCCAGCGCATCACCACGATGGCCTCGACGCCGGGGCCGTTCGCGAAGAGGCGCGCAAGCGGCGCGAAGATGATCCACTGCAGCGGCAGATGGTGCTCCCAGAAATCGCGGAACGGCACCAGCCCCTGCCCGACCCATTTCGTGGCGCGAAAGAACTCCACCTCGTCGACGGCGACCGGCAATCCGCGCTGCGTCAGCGCCGCGATCCAGATCGCGGCCGCGGCAAACAGCGCTGCCCATGTACGCGTCATCGTTGCTCCCACGCGTACAGCAGGAACCGCTCGTCGTGAATGCGAAACGGCGTGGCGGTCGTGTACAGCAGGCGATAGCCGCGACGTTCGGCATTCGGCAGCACGTCATTGAGCAGCAGGAGCGGCATGCCGCGCTTCCGCGCGAGGACGGCCGCCGACTCGTACGACATCCGCGCGCCGCGGCGCTGCGCGTCGTCCCACAGCATGTACGAGCCATCCCGCTCCATCCCCGCGTAATGAAACCGCCGCGGCGGCAGATACGCCAGCACGGCCGCAGCGGGCGTGGCGCGGTGGGCGGCAATCGCGGCGGACGCGAGCCCGCGCGTCTCCAGATATGCGGCCATCTCGCGCGCGCCGCTGAAGGGTTTGCGGATCTCCTGGATCGCGGTCACGCCGCCGACGATCACGGCGATGGCGAGCGCAGCGTTCACGATCCGCGGCGCCGTCCCCTGCAACCACAGGGCGCCGATCGCCGCCAGCAGGATCAACCCGCTGTGCCGCAGCGCCCCGAACCAGACGAAGACGTACACGCCCAGCAACGCCGCGACGGCCAAGAGGAGGAACGTGCGCGGCAGGCCGCCGGTGGTCATCACGACCGCGAGCAGCACCGCCGCTCCGGCGAAAAAACCAACCGCGACCGGCACGCGCGGAAAGAACGCGTTCCCGGCGGCGATGGCCGCGTTCGTAGGATCGAATCCGCGCAAGACGTGCCCTGCGGGCGCGCCGGCGGGAGGCATCAGCTGCACGATCGCGAGCACGCATCCGAGCAGCACCACCGCCGCGGCCGCGCGCGAGCGCACGTAGAGCGCGCCGAGGATCAACGCGAAGATCAGCCCGTGCAGCGTGGTATTGGCGAGCAGCGCCAGGCATCCCGCGAACGCCATCGGATGATTGCGCCGTGCCGCGAGCGCGCCGAAAAACAGCAGCATCAGCAGCGCGTATTGCCGCCCGATCACCGCGTATTCGTACGCCGGGTAGAACGAGAACGCGAACAGCGCCCGCAGCGTGCGCGGGAACGGCGCGGCGATCAGGAAGAGCAGCACTGCCGCCCAGGCGATGACCACATTCAGAATGGTCATCGAGCCGTACGGCAGTCCGAGTTTCACCAGTACGCCGACCAGCAGATACCAGAGCGCCGGCGAGCCGACGTAGCCGGTGCGCGCGAACATCGTGCCGAAGCCGCCGTCGCGCATCAGCAGCCAGACGTCCGCCTCGTCGCGCCAGCGTTCGTGGTGCAGCGCCGTGAACAGCGTCAGCGCCGCGTACGACACGAAGACGATGGCGACGAAACGACGCTCGTTCACTCGGCGTCGCGGTGCACGGTGTCCATCGAAAACGCCGGCAGGCAGACCGCAACGTACTCCGCGCCGTCGTCACCGGGCGTCGAGTACTGCACCCACTCCCCCGCGTGCACGATCACGCCCTGCCCCGCCTGCACGTCGGTCTCGGCGTCCTTCGTCTTCACGCGAAGCGTGCCGCGCAGCACGACCGTGTACTCGTCGAACTCGGGCGTCTGCCCCGGCTCGACCCATCCGCCCGGGCTCTTCATCCGCGCGATCGATACCGCCTCGGTATTCGAATTCACGCGTCCGAAGTACTCCTCGATGATCTTCGGCTTGTTCCCCGCGGCCGCGACGATCGTCGGCTTCTGAATGTGCGTCGGCATGGCGACGCAGTTTACAGCGGTTACTTGTGCGCCACCACGAACCGCCCCACCTGCGTTTTCACCGGATAGTTGGCGTCGATCCACCGCGCCAGCTCCGGCACGCGATCGCGGTTCGGCACGCCGTCGAACGCGCCGATCTCCGCATACCCGGAGACGATCACCGCCACCGGCGGATGCGCATTCAGCTGCCCCATCGCTTCCGACAGCAGTTCCGGGACGGACAGCATCGAGATCTCCATCGTCCGCAGCGGCGGCTTGCGCTGCAGGAGGTAGTAGAGCGCGCGCTCGTTGGAGAAATCGAGGATGGAACCGGGGCCGAGGGAGTCGAGGAACGTTTTCAGCGACGCCAGATCGGTGGCGTTCTGCTCGGACGTGTACAAGCCGCGCCCCGTCGCGAACGGATAGCGCACCATGCCGTCATGCCGCTGGCGCGCTCGCCAGCCGGCGATGAGCTTCGCGCCGGCGGCGGTGTTCTGCGCGATCTCGAGATGAAAGAACAGCGGGATCGCGATCAACGCCGCGGCGATGAACTTCCGGCGCAGCACGAGCGGCTCGAGGATGAACGCCACCAGCGCGATGCCGAGGAGCGGCAGCGCGAAGCGCGTGTGGCTCCAGCCGACGCGCCCGGCCGCCGTCCGGAAGAAGAGAAGAGAGAAGAGCGCGACGATGGCCAGCCTCGCGGCGAGCGCACGGTCGCCGCGGCGGAGCGCGAGCAGCGCGAGCGCGCCGAGGAAGCCGTAGAAGGCGGGCGGCAGGAAGTAGCGCAGCGATTCGGCGTTGATCTTCGACGGCGCGGGCAGCGCCCAGATCGCGTCGATGGTCCGCGGCAGGATCACGAACGAGTCGATGAAAAAGCGGCGAACGTCGGCGACGGCCAGCAGCACGAGCAGCGGCAACGCAAACGCGATGGCCAGGATCAGCGCGACGCGCGAGAGCGGCAGCGGCTTCGCCTCCAGGCGGAAGACGCGCAGGAGCACGATCGCGCCGATCGTTCCCGTGAGCGCGTACGTTCCGGTGTCGAGACTCCAGAGCACGCCCAGCGTTCCGCTGGCGGCGGCGAGAAACAGCGCTCGCGCGCTGCCGCTGCGCGCGTAGCGCAGCATGCCCAGGACGGCGAGCAGCACCGGCGCCATGCGGTAGTACGGAAAGACCGGCAGCCACAACGCCGCAATCGCGCAGAGCGAGGCGAAGACCCCGATGCACAGCCCGGCCGTCGTCGCGGCGAGCTCGGCCGCGATCGGCACGAGCAGCGCCACCGCGATCGCATCGAGCACGGTCTGCAATCGGCGCGGGCGGAGCGGCGACGGCGGGTCGCCGAGGACGAGCGCATCGAGGCCGGCATCGGCGGCGAGGCCGTGGAAGACGAAGAAGTCGCGGTACGGGCGCTCGCCGGATTTCATCAGCCAGCCGGCGGTGAGGTGCTCGCCTTCATGGAAGTGATCCATGTGGGCGTAGGGATGATCGTGGACGAAGAGCATCAGGATGAAGACCGTCACTGATGCGACGGCGATGCCCCTCACGCTAACCCTCTCCCCGCGAAGCGGGGAGAGGGGACCGGGGGATGAGAACAGCGCGCCGCCGGCGAAGGCGCCGATCACGAGCAGGGCGATGACGGCGTAGTCCCATCCTTTCGGATACGCGTTGACCGTCACCCATCCCACGCCGGCGTCGGGCGGGGAGAAGAAGCGCCTCGTCCACGGGGCGAGCGCGGCCGCGACGGCGGCGCCAGCCAGGGAGCCCAGCGCAACTCGGGTCGGCATCGGCGCGGGATTATCTGTGTTGGTTGAACGTCTTACAATGACTTCGATGGCGCCCCGCGATCCCCAGCTGACCGTGATCATCCCGCTCTACAACGAACGGTCGACCGTGCGCGAGCTCCTGAAACGGGTGCTCGCACAGCCGATGATGAAGGAGATCGTGGTCGTCGACGACTGCTCGACCGACGGCTCGTTCGATCTCGTCGCCGAGATCGCACGCCGCGAGCCGGCGGTGCGCCTGCTGCGCCAGGAGAGCAACCAGGGCAAGGGCGCGGCGGTGCGTCGCGGTATCGCCGAGGCGCGCGGCGAGATCGTCATCATCCAGGACGCCGATCTCGAATACGACCCGCGCGATTACGGGAAGATGATCCAGCCGATCGTCGATGGCGACGCCGACGTGGTGTACGGCTCGCGGTTCGAAGGCCATCCTCGGCGCGTGATGCTGTACTGGCACACGCTCGGGAATCAGTTCCTGACCTGGCTCTCGAACGTCACCACGAATCTCAACCTCACGGACATGGAGACCGGCTACAAGGCCTTCCGCCGCGAGGTCATCCAGTCGCTCCGTCTGCGCTCGCAGCGCTTCGGATTCGAGCCGGAGGTCACGGCCAAGATCGCGCAGCGCGGTTATCGCCTGTACGAGGTGCCGATCTCGTATCACGGCCGCGATTACTGGGAAGGAAAGAAAATCCGCTGGAAGGACGGCGTGAGCGCGGTCTGGACGATCTTCAAGTACGGCCTGTTCGTGCGCGGCGATTCCGAGGCGGGCGGCTACGTGACGCTGGAGCGCATGGGCAAGCTGTCGCGCTACAACGACTGGATCTGGCAGAGCATCGCGCCGTACGTCGGCAACCGCGTGCTCGAAGTGGGCGCCGGAATCGGCAACATGACCCGAGTGCTGTACGGCCGCGATCTGATCGTGGCGACGGATCTCGAGCTGCCGTACCTGCACATCCTGCGCAACCGCTTCGCGCGCAATCCGACCATCGAAGTGGAGCGCCTCGATCTCAACTCCGACGAATGCCTGGCGCTGAAGCGTCATGAGTTCGACACCGTGGTCTGCCTCAACGTGCTCGAGCACATCGAAGATCACGAAGGCGCGCTGCAGCGTCTGTACGAAGTGCTCGTGCCGGGCGGACGTCTGGCGCTGTTCGTCCCCGCCGACCAGAAGCTGTTCGGCACGATGGACACGCAGGTCGGTCACTTCCGGCGCTACTCGCGCGAAGAGCTGCAGCGCGTGATGGAAGCGGCCGGATTCGTGACCGAGAAGATGACGTATCAGAACATCTTCGGCCGCTTCGGCTGGTGGCTCAACGGACGCGTGCTCAAACGCACGCACCTCCCCGGCGGTCAGTCGCGCCTGTTCGATCTCGCGGTGCCGGTCCTGCGCCGGATCGAGCCGAAGAATCCAAGCCGCGGGCTGTCATTGATCGCGGTCGGGACCAAACCCGCGGCGGCGGCGGCGAGTGCGGCGCGCACCGCGTAAGCGCCGCGCTATCATCCGCCGCATGTCCTTCTCCCGTTCGTTTCTCGACGAGAGCATCGAAGCGATCCGCCGCATCGACGCGGATGCGATCGATCGCGTCGCCGCCGGTCTGGCCGCCTCTCGCGAGTCCGGCGGCCGTCTCTTCATCCTCGGCGTCGGAGGTTCGGCCGGACACGCCAGCCACGCCGTGAACGACTTCCGCAAGATCTGCCGCTTCGAGGCTTACACGCCGACCGACAATGTCTCCGAGCTCACCGCGCGCGTGAACGATGAAGGATGGGACAGCTGCTTTTCCGAGTGGCTCAAAGGTTCGCGCATCAACGCGAAGGACGCCGTGCTGGTCTTCTCCGTCGGCGGCGGGAACGTCGAGAAGAATGTCTCCGTGAATCTCGTCCGTGCCATCGATGAAGCGCGTAGCGCGGGCGCGAAGGTGTTCGGCATCGTCGGCAAGGACGGCGGCTACACGAATCAGGTCGCCGATGCGTGCGTGCTGATCCCGGTCGTGTCGCAGGAACGCATCACGCCGCACACGGAAGGACTGGCGGCGGTGGTGTGGCACCTGCTGGTCTCGCATCCTGCGCTGAAGGTCACGCAGACGAAGTGGGAATCAGTACGTTAGCCAGCTCCGCGAGATCCTTCACCCGCAGGTCCGGCTCGACGTTGCCGCGCTTGTTCGCAGACCGCGGATGCTCGATCAGCGCGACCTTGCATCCTGCCGCGCGGCCGCAGAGCAGATCGCTGTCCTGATCGCCGGCCATCCACGATTGCGAGAGGTCGATGCCGAGCTCGCGCGCGGCCTCGTGCAGAAAGTACGGCTTCGGCTTGCGGCAATCGCAGTCATCCTCGCTGCGATGAAAACAGACGTAGCCGCGCGTGAGGACCGGCAATCGCCGCAGGACTTCGTCCTGCACCTCCTGCAACGCTTCGCGCGTGGCCTTTCCCTTCGCCGCGCTCGGCTGATTGGTGATCACGATCAGCAGCCATCCGGCGTCGGCGAAGCGCTGCAACGCATCAGCGACGTCGAGCATCACCAGGTCGTCGAGGGTGCGCGGCGATTCCCATTCGCCCGACGACGGGTAGTACACCAGTTCGTCGAGGATGCCGTCGCGATCGAGGAAGAGCGCGCGCGTCATGGTTCGATGCGCACTCCGATGTCGGGGATGTGGGTGACGCGCGTGGTCTGCGCTTCCAGCGTGGCGCCGGGAGGAGGCTGCCGGAAGAGGATCGTGTCGCTGCCGGGCAGGAGGATGATTCCCAGCGGCTCCGTTGCGTGCGAGATCACCCGGATGCGCTGGCCTTTGGTGAGCACGATGCGCGCTGCGTCGAGCGACGCGGCGACGCCGTCGATGGTCCAGACGAGATCGGGATGCGCGGCCGGCGGAGGGAGCACGAGCGTGTTCCGGCTGGCCGCATCATCGTCCTCGTAGAGGGCGACGTTGAATGGCTCGCGGAACCAGCGGTGCAGCCCGATGGCGGGCGAAACGAACAACCGGTACGTCCCGTCGCGCGGAACGATCCACTCGGCCCCTCGGCCGGTTTCGATGCGGGCATTGAGCGCGGGAACCCAGAGGTTGCGCCACACCGGGATGTAGTGGCGCACGAAGTAAGGGGCGAGCTCGCGCTGCACGCGCGCCATCCAGAGGAGCGCGTTGAAGTCGCCGACCACGAGCGCCGGAGGATCGCTCACTTCGTAACGCGGCGCGAGGCCCTGGCGCACGAGCTGGCGGGCCAGCTCGGGGAGAAACCAGAAACGATATGCGGGCTCGCGGCGCAGTCCCCACGGCACGCCGCTGAAGACGATCTCGCCGGGACGCGTGCGCGCGTGCACTTCGCGGAGGATGAAGTCCTGATAGGCGCGATCGAGCTCCTTGCCGCGGAAGATCGAGGCGAACGCATTCACGCTCCAGGCGACGAACAGGAGCGCAACGACCGCGCCGCGCCGCGGGATGCGCTCGATGACGATCGCGATCAGCGGCACCATCAGGATCACCGCCAGCGCAAAGTGATAGTTGTAGAGGAACTTCATCATCGCCAGGAACGCGAAGTTCGCGAGCTGCAGGATGGCGATCAGCACGACGCCACCGCGCCGGCGCCACGACAGCACGAATCCGGCGACGCCGAGGAGGAGCACGGCGATGCCGCCGGCATCGACGGCAGCGAGCTCGAAGAGCCGGTCGGAACCGATGATGCGCACGCCAAACGGAACGAGCAGCCGGTGAATGAAGCCGCCGAGGACCGGCGTCGCGAATTTCTCGGCCAGGTTGTCGACCCAGACGTGCTGGTACAGCGCCGCAAGCGAGCCGGTCGCGGCGAAGTAGCCGAGTGCGGCGGCCAGTGCGGTCAATCCGCCGGCGATGATTGCGCCCGCGCGCAGCCGGCGCATGACCAGGAAGGACAACACCGCCACGACCAGCACCGGACCCAAGCGAAGATTGGTGAGGCCGGCCAGACAGAACGCCACGCCCGCGAAGAAATACCGTTCGCGTTGCGCGAGCACCAGTCCCGCCATCAGCAGCGCGCAGCCGAGCGCCTCCACGCGATACTCGACGGCCGGCGTCATGAACAGCGAGCTGCTGAGCGCAAGCGCCGTCGCCGACCAGCGCGCGAAGCGATCGATGCCCGCGTTGCGCATCCAGACGTGCAGCAGCCAGAACGTCGCCATCCAGACCGGAATCTGCGCCCACCGGAGCAGGATGATGGCGCCGGCGCCCGGATCGTCCGTCAGCCACGTGAACGGCGCGAAGACGAACCACGCCAGCGGCGTGTGGTGCTCCCAGAAATCGCGGAACGGTACGCGCCCTTCGCCGATCCAGGACGTCGCCTGAAAAAACTCGAGCTCGTCCCAGTTCAGCGGATGGAGGAAGTGCAGCGGAAGGAGCCGCACCAGCGCGGCGGTGATGGCCAGGCCGATCGCCACGCGCACGGACTTCACCGGAGCGGGCCGTCCTTGAACTGCTCGACCGTCTCGACGATCGTGCGTTTCACCGCTTCGCGGCTGGAGAGCTTCGGCCGCCATCCGAGCGCGGTCATGCGCCGCGTGTCGAGCTTCACCTGCGGCACGTCGCCGCGCCAGCCGCGCGGACCCTCGCCGTACTGCACGTCGATCTTCGCGCGATCGATACCCATCGTCTCGATGGTCCAGTCGGTGATCTCGCGAACGGAGGTCTGGTCGTCGACGGCGAGGTTGTGGACGTTGACGTGCTCCTTCGCGTGCTGGATCCCGAACTCCATGCCGTCGAGACAGTCCTCGACGTAGACGTACGGCTTGGCCTGCGTGCCGTCGCCGAGGACGGTCAGGCGGGTCGGGTCTTCGCGCAGGCGCAGCACGAAATCGTGAATCACGCCGTGCGTCGGATTCGGGCCGACGATGTTGCCGAAGCGGTAGATCCAGGCGGTCATGTCGTAGTTGTGCACGAACGCGGTGATGAGCGTTTCGCACGCGACCTTGCTCGCCGCGTACAGGGAGATCGGCAGGATGGGGCCGTAGTCTTCCGGCGTCGGCATCACCGTCGGCTCGCCGTAGACGGCGCCGCTGCTGGAAAAGACGATCTCGTTCACGCGCGTCCGGCGCATCGCCTCGAGCACGTTGTAGGTGACCAGCGTGCCGCCCTTCAGATCGAAGTCGGTGTACTTCGTCCCGAAGCTGATGTCGCTGTTCGCGGCGAGATGCCAGACGCGATCGGGTTGAAAGTCCTGCATCAGCGCGACCACGCGGTCGAGCTCGAGCAGGTCCATCTCGTGAAACGCGAAGTTCGGATGCTGATGGACGTACGCGCGCTTGCCGAGAAAAAAGTTGTCGACGCCCGCGACTGCATCACCGCGGTTCAGCAGCCGCGGAATGAGATTCGACGCGATGAACCCCGCCGCGCCGGTGACCAGGATCTTCAAATCGAGCCCTCCAGCGCCGCCCGCGTCTTCGCCAATTCGCCGGGCGTGCCGATGTCGTAAAAATCGTGATCGACGATCTCCGCCTCGAGCTGCCCGTGCTCGGCGAGATTCGCGTACACGATCTCTTCGAACGAGCACGCGCCGGTGGGCGGCAGGATGTCGATGGTCGACGTGAGCATCACCGAGAATCCGGCGTCGAGGTACGGCAACTCCGGCGCGTGTTTGTCGAAGCGCACCAGATATCCCTCGGCCACATCGGCGTTCCCGATCGACACGCGCGGATAGACCGCCAGGCAGTTTCCGATGTGCTGCTGCACGAAGCGATCGTAGTCGAAGCGCCGCAGCACATCCCCGAACGTGAGCAGGAAACGGTCGCCGAGCAGCGTCCGAGCGTCGCGCCATGCCTGGCGTAATGCCCCGCCCGTGCCGAGCGGCTCGCTCTCGCGGCTGTACGCGATGCGCACCCCGAACTTCGCGCCGTCACCGAAGTGCTCTTCGATGACCTCCGCCTTGTATCCCGTGAGCAGCGCGAAGTCGCGCAGCCCGCGCTCCGCAAACGACTCGATGACGCGCTCGAGATACGGACGGCCGCCGATCTCGATCATCGGCTTGGGGAGATCGCGCGTGAGATCGCCGAGGCGGGTGCCGAGACCGCCGCAGAGGATGGCGACGGTGGGGGCGCCCGTCACGCGCGCTTCACTTTCCGCGCGTTCCACAACCTCTTGAACGTCCACACCGTGCTCGAAAAGCGATGCAGGGTGGTCGTGCCGATGCGCTCGCGGTAGTCGATCGGGATCTCGATCGTGCGATAGCCGAGGCGGTGCGGGACGACGTACATGTCGACCGGCAGCGCAGGACCCTTCGCGGTCCATTGCACTTTGTCGATCATCGACTTGCGGTACGCGCGCATGCCGCTGTGGACGTCGGTGGTCTTCAGCCCGTGCAGCACGCGCGCGCCGAGGGCGAAAAAACGATTGGCGAGAAAATTGGCGAACGGCATCGCCTTCGGGCGCTTGTGCACGCGCGTCGTGTTCACGAGATCGTAGCCCTGGTCGATCAGGCGCATCAGCTCCGGGATTGCTTCGACCGGATAGGTGTCGTCGCAGTCGAGCGTGATCACGACGTCGCCGGATGCCTCGCGCACCGCGCGATCCATCGCAGGACCGTATCCCTGCGGCGGGAACTGTTTGATGACGCGCGCGCCGAGCTCCTGCGCGATCTCCGCCGTCCTGTCTTTGCTCGAATCGACGAGCAGCACCTCGGCATCAGGCGCAACGCGCTGGATGTCGCGGATGACCTTCGCCACCGCGCCCTCTTCATTCATCGTGATCATCGAGACGGTCAGTTTCATGCGACTCGCTTTGCTTCGTAGATCATCTGGAACGCGAGCATACCGGGCCAGAGCGAGGAGATGGCGCGCTCGAGCGGGTATGCGGTTTTCAGGTAGAGCTGGTACGGACGCGACTTCAGCAGCGCGTCGGGCGCCTGCGGCTCGCTGCTCCCCCGCTTCGGCGCGAGCAGCTTCTTCGCCAGCGGCACCAGTGGACGGACGATGCCGGGGTTGTACGTCGTCCCGATCGGCGCGAGTGCGCATTCGCCGAGCAGCCATCGCGCACTTTTACGCGTGAAAAAGCGGAGATGCGTGCGATCGAGGACGCCGGTCTCCTCGTACTCCCATCGCCCGAACAGGTGCGCGAAGCGAACGGACCAGAGTCCGACATTCGGCAGTGACACGATGACGCGGCCGCCGGGCGCGAGCCAGCGCAGGTACTTCTTCAGCACGCCCACCGGCCACGGCACATGCTCGAGCACATCCGCGAAGATCAGCACGTCGAACTGCGCATCGCCGAGGTCCGCCTGCTGCAGGTCGGCCTGTACGACGTGCGCGAGGCGCTTCGCCGCGACCTCGCACGCGACGGCGCTTTCCTCAATGCCGGTCACTTCATTGCCGAGCTGCTGGATCCGCTCGCTGGTGGTGGCAAAGCCGCAGCCGGAATCGAGCACGCGCAGTCCGCGGCGGCCGTTCCAGAGGCGCAGCAGGCCCCAGTTCACATCCTCGAAGTACTGATAGGGGGCGTTCTCATCCATTGCTTAGCTCGCCCGCGAGCTTGATGGCGCGCTCGATACAGACATCCGAGTTGATGTAGTCGAACTGCGCGAAACGCCCGAGGAGATGCAGGCCGGTCGCGGCGACGGCGTTGCGCATCGCGGTCACGTTGCGGCGGTACTCGAGGTCGTACACCGGATAGCCGTACTGGAAACGCGCCACGCGCGTGTAGACGATCGCATCGCGATCGACGAAGCCGATCTGCTCGATCTCGCCGATCACGCGCTCGATCAATGCCTGGTCGGACATCTCCCAGATCCCATCGCCCGCGTTCGAGGTGATCTCGGCCATGATCGACGAACCGCCCGGCGGCACGCACCGATCGCTGAACGCCTTCGGAAAGGACAGCCGGTGGAAGAGCAGGTTCGGATCGGGGACGTAGAGCGCCGTGTAGTTGTGGCCGGGATCGGTGTTGCAGCCGATCAGGACGTTCAGCAGCGAGTTGTAGCGCAGCTTCGCCGCTTCCTCGCGCACCGCATCCGGCGCGTCGTTCCACACCTTCAGCAGCTCGTGAATCGGGAGCGTGGAAACGAGCGTGTCGTACGTGCGCTCTTCGCCCGACGCCGACACGACGCGCCAGGATTCGCCATTCCGTTCGACCGACGCTACCGGCCACGACGTGAGGATCGGGCCGCGCACGCGTTTCTCGAATCCGTGCACGATGGCCTCGAATCCGCCGATGGTCGGGTATGAGTAATACAACTGGTGCAGATAGCCCTCGGTGGGGATGCCGATCGACGACTTCAGCACGTCTTCCATCGGCGGCTTGGGGATGCGCTCGACGAACTCGGTGCCGATTTTATTCGCGTCGTAGTTCCAGATCTTCTCGTTGTACGGGATGAAGTACTTCTCGGAGATGCCCGCGCCGAACGTCACGTACGACCACTGCGCGAGATTCGTGACCGGCATCTCCTCCGCGCGCGGATTGACGATGTAGCCGTAGATGCAGTCGAAGTTGTCTTCCTTCGGCAGCGACGCCAGGTCGTTCTCGAAGGGATACTTCACCAGCGCACCTTTGTAGTAGATGCGGTTCTCGCGGCGGTTCTGATGCACGTTGTCGCCGAGGACCTCGATCATCAGCCGCAGCACTTCCTTGTTCTTGCTGAACATGATGTGCGGGCCGGCCGCGTCGAACGTGAAGCCGTCCTCGATGATCGTGCCGCACAAGCCGCCGGTACGCTCGCTCTTCTCCAGGATCTCGACGTTTTCATCGAGGTGTGCCGCGAGCGCGATGCCGGAGATGCCGCCGCCGAGAATGCCGATCCGGCGTCCGGTCACGACGGCTCCTGCATCGCCAGCGACCGGTGCGCGGAGAGGTACCCGTGCCCCATCTGCGCGACGACCTTCGTCCCTTCCGGCTCGATCATGTAGTGCATGCGCGGCATGCCGTTCTGCTCCATGAACCGCTCGAGCTGCGCGTGGTGCGTGGGGCAATACAGCATCAGGAATCCGCCGCCGCCGGCGCCGATGATCTTGCCGCCGAGGACGCCGAAGCGCGCGCGCACCTCGCCGTAGATCTGGTCGACCTTCGCCAGCGAGATCTTACCGGACAGTTTTTTCTTGTTCTGCCAGTGTTCGTCGAGCATGCGGCCCCAGGCGTCGAAGTTCGACAACTCGACCGCCTCGAGAATGCGATAGCCGAGGTCTTTGATGCGGGAGAGACTGTCCTCGACGCGCGCGTGCGCGCTGCTGTCCTTCTGCTGCATGGCCACGTTCTGGTCCTGCAGCACTTCGCGCGCGTCGCGCTGCTCGCCCGTGTAATAGATGTGCGTGTGCGCGACGAAGTCGGCGATGTCGCTGCTGCTCGGGCGCAGCTGGCGCACTTCGACCGTCCCGTCTCTGGCGATCTCCAGGACCGTCAGCCCGCCGTATGCGGCCATGTACTGGTCCTGTTTCCCGATCGGCTGTCTGAGGATGTCGAGCTCGATGTGGCACGCCTCCTCGGCCAGCGCCTGCAGCGGGACGTAATCGCGGCGATCGTGATGCAGCGCGTTGAGCAGGCCGACCAGATAACAGCTCGACGATCCGAGTCCCGTGCCCGCGGGGAGATCGGCGATCGAGGCCACTTCGAATCCGTAGCGGATGCCGTGCGCGCGCAACGCCTCGCGCGCGAGCTCGTGGCGCAGCTCGTTCACGTCGTCGACCACTTCGCTCTGCGAGTAATGCAGGCGGATCTTCGAGCCGACCGTGGGACGGTTCACCGTCACGTACATGTACTTGTCGAGCCCCATCGCGAAGATGAAGCCGCCGTGCTGCGAGTAAAACGAGGGGAGATCCGTGCCGCCGCCGCCGAGCGTCACCCGGAAAGGAGTGCGCGTGACGATCACAGTCGGAATCCGGCGGCGCTGGCGTCGTTGAAGAACATCTTCACGGTATCGAGCGAGAGCTCATCGAGCGGCTTCCCGACCATGGTCGCGTACTTCTTGAGGATGTCCGACGTCACGGTGATGATGTGGCAGCCGACTTCATCGGCCTGAAAGATGTTCAGCAGTTCGCGCGGACTGGCCCACAGCAGTTCCGCCTTCGGCTTCGCCGCGCAGATCCGTGCGGCTTCGCGCATGAGCGGCACCGGATCGACGCCGGTGTCGGCGATACGCCCCGCGAAGACGGAGACGATGGCAGGCGTGTCCGCATCGAGCGCGTCGACGACTTCACGCACCTGCTCGAGCGTGAGGATGGCGGTGACGTTCAGCTTCACGCCGGCCGCGGAGAGATGCGCGATCAGCGGGATCGACGACTCCCCTTTCGTGTTCGTGATCGGGATCTTCACGAACACGGCGTCGCCCCAGGTGGCGATCAGCTTGGCCTGCCGTTCCATCTCGTCGAACTCGTCGGCGAAGACTTCGAACGAGATCGGCATGCCGCCCGTCGCCTCGAGCGCCTCCCGCGCGAACGCGGCGTAATCGGTCACGCCCGACTTGCGCATCAGCGTCGGGTTGGTGGTGAATCCCTTGACGGTGCCGGCATGCCGCGCGGCGGCCATGTCGCGCACGTCGGCGCCGTCGGCGTAAAGATGAATCCGGAGCTGGGGAGCCATAAACGCTGCGGATGGTAGCATCGCCATCGATGGAAGCGAACGGCCGCCGCTCCGCGATTCCGGTGGCCGTGTTCCTCGCCGTTTTCACCGCGCTGGCCTGCGCGCGCTTCGCCGGTCCGGGACCTTACGGACTCGACGCCAGCTACTACACGCAGATGGCGCGGCACGTCGCCCAGGGCGAAGGTCTGACGTCCACCGTGTCGCTCTATCTGGGCGGATACATCCTCCCGTCGCGCGCGAACGTGAATCCCGTGCTTCCGCTGCTCCTCGGATACACGGGACGGATCATCGGACTCGAGCTCGCGATCAACGTCGTTCCGAAGATCTTCTACGTGCTCGATCTGCTGCTGCTGTATCTGCTCGCGCGCGTCATCAGTACGCGGCTCGGCGTGCCGTCGCGCGCGCCTGCGTTTCTGATCGCGGCCGCGTTCGGGACCAGCGCCGTCTTTTACTCGGTGACCACGCATCCCTATCGCGAGAGTCCGGCGTACTTTTTCGGGCCGCTGGCGCTCCTGTCGTTGCATCGCTATCTCGAGACGCGGCGACTGCTCTGGGCCGGAGCCGCGGGTTTGGCGACCGCGCTCGCGTTTCTGTCGCGGGTGGAGATGGCCGGCATTGCCATCGCGGTCGGGATCGTGCTGCTCGCGCGCAAAGAGCTGCGCGCGCTCGCGATCTACGTCATCACAACGCTCCCGCTGATCGTGCTCTGGTGGATGCACCTCGGATATGCGCCGGGCCTCGGCTTCTCGTGGGATCCACCGCCGTCGTTGTCGCTGCCGCGATCGCACCTCGCGCTTCCGTCGATGACCGCGGGCGAGCGGTTCGCCGACATCGTCTCCGCCGCGCTCACGGCGTTCCGCGTTGGCCACGACGAGTCGTACACGCGCGTCTTCGGGATCGCGGCGCTGCTGGTGCCGATCGCCGGCATCGTCCTGCTGTGGCGCGCGTACAAGAGCGGCCGGACCGGCAGGCACACGCCGGACATCGTCGACGCAACGCTGCTCACCGGATTGTTCTGCATGGCCGGGCTGCTCCTGAAGCGTTCCGACTTCATCCATTTCCTGTTCGGCTGGCGCTATGGACTCACGCTCGTGTTCCTGCTCGTCGTCGCGGTGCCCTATTTGATGAGATCACCCGCGAAGAGTGTGCGCATCGCGACCGTGGCCGTGCTCGCGATCTCGATCCTCACCGGCGCGATGAACGTATACGCGTTCATTCGCGGGCCGCTGCCGTCGTATACGCGGGCGGAACGGGCATTGCTCGATTGGCTGAACGCGCAGGCGGATCCGATGATCGTGACCACGCGCGCACAGACGCTCTCCGTCGGAACCGATACGCTGATTCACGCGACGACGTGCAACACGCCGCCGGTCACCACGCGCGAAATGCTCCGCCTCTTTCCGGTCGATTACGTGATCGTGTACGACCACGAGCGCCGTTGCACCTTCACAGAAGGCCTCGGGCAGGAGCTGCGCGTGAGCCGCGCATTCGGTGCGGGCGCCGATCGCATTTACGCGCTGGAGCGGCGCGCGGCTAACGGTTCACGGGCGCGGTGAGGCGACGGCCCAGCGGAGTGTCACGCCGGACGAACACGCCCTGAAGCATTTCCGGCCGCAAGGCCACCGCGGCGTATCGCGGGTCGTGGAGCACCCGTTCGAATGCCCGCGCGTCCTCCGAATCAGGAGTGCCGCGCCCCAGAAAATCGCGCGACTGCGACAGAGTCCGGAAGCGCTGATCGAGCCAGATCACGCTGAAGGAGCGGTCGACGATCAGCCATTTCGCCTCGGCCGGAACCGACGCGTTCCCGTTCTCGGGCGGCATGAAGATCACGCGCCGCGTCAGCTTCGTCCCGAACGCCGGATAGCTCCACGTACTGGTGGCGCCGTCGATCGCAATGACGTCATTCGGACCGGCGATGCGATCGACGATGCTGGCCGGGCGATTAGGATCGAACGGAATGAGGCGCGTTCCCGGATTCTGCCGGGCGTACTCCACGTAATCGACCGGCACGAACGCATCGTTGAACGCATTGTCGGCGGCATGAAGCGCGAACAGGACCGCCACTGTCGCCAGAGTCGTTCGCGCCCAGTTCCGCCGCGCCAGTTCGCGGATGGCCGGCGCGAACGTCCAATTCAACACCACCGGCACGAGGAACAAAACGAAACGCGGCAGCGTGGCCGCGTAGATGCCGAATGGCACGGAATGCAGCGGCAGAAGCACGACAAACGCCGCCGCCAATGCAAGCGTGACGAAGTTGCGCTCGCGGCGCACATCGTCGGTGCCATCGCGGCGGTAGCGCAGGAAAGCAAACGCCAGCAGCACCGCAGCGATCGCGAACGGGATACCCAGGTGGGAAAAGTAGATCTCGTAGCGCCGCCAGAACCACCAGCCATGGCCGGGAACGAAGATCGACACGCTGTTGCTGAAGGGGCCGGTGAGCAGCACCCACGGCCCGATCCACAGATTCGCCCAGTCGCCATAGAACGGCTCGGCGGGAGCGCTCGAAGCGGCGGCAGGCTCGGACTGCGGGCGATCGAGATAATGCGGCGCGGCGCCGAGGAGCACGAACGACAGGACGGCGATCAGTGCGATTGCCGCGATACGCCGCGCGTTCCATTGCGCGCGGAGCAGCGGGCGGATGCAGAACGGCGCGAGGAAGATGGCCAGAATCGGCCCGTGCAGTTTCGTTCCGGCGGCGGCGGCGAACGCAATCCCGGAGATCGCCAGTGCACGCAGTTCGGAACGGACCATGAACCGCCCCGCGGCGACCGCTCCCGCGATCATGAAGTACGCCGTCATGACGTCGTTCTTGTGCGCGCCCGCGTGCAACAGGACCACCGGGATGCCGCCCGCAAGCAGGATCATCCCCGTCGTCATCACCGGCTCATCGCCCCACCAGCGATGAGTCATGGCCACGCACGCGACGATGAACAGCAGATAGAACAAGATGCTCAGCCACTCGGTGTACGTGTCTTGTCCATCAAGCAGGATCGCGTCGGCGAGCAGCATCTCGTAATTGGACGGACGCGGGCCGATGATGAATGACACGTCGTCGAGCGGCTCGTATCCGTGCGCCTGCACCCACAGTGCTGCCTTCGGGAGGTGATAGGCGACGGCATCGTGCGAAAGCGGCGGGACGAGGATCGAGCGCCAGAGCACGAAGATCGTCCACAGCAATAACGGCAGAAGCGGCAACCCGAATCGGGCCACCGCTCGCGGGTCGATCTCGCGATTGGCGAGCTCGCGAAACGCACCCGCGCGGATGCGCAGCGCCACGGCCACGATCGCGAACACGGCCGTTCGTCCGATCACCGCCGGACGGACGAGCACGTGCAGAAACGCCATCAGCCACGTCGACGCGATCCAGAGCGCGATGCCGATGATCGACGCATACAGCGCGCGCTCGGCCCACCGCAGGTCGTCACGGTCCTTTTGCCAGACGCGGAGGGAGATGTCGTAGCCGATCGAGAGGGAGGCGATGGCAGTGAGCGCCAACAGCATGACGAGGCGGGCGAGGATAGCACGCCGGTGCGTTATCCTACGGCCCGCTCCAGACGGTCATGTCAGAGAACGAAATTTCCAAATCGATGAAAGTAAAGCTCTTCCACGTCATCACCCATCTGGAGCTGGGCGGGGCGCAGAAGAACACTCTGATGACGCTCGAGCAGCTATCCCGCGATCGTTATGAACTGGGACTGGTCTCGGGCAAGGAAGGGCTTCTCGTCGATTGGGCAAATCGGATTCCGGCCGTCACCCGCGTCTGGGTTCCGCTCGTCCGCGAAGTGCGGCCGGTCCAGGATCTGGTCGCGCTCGTGAAGATGTGGTGGCTGTTCCGCCGCGAGCGCCCCGTCCTCGTCCATACGCATTGCCCGAAGGCCGGAATCCTCGGCCGATGGGCGGCCAGACTGGCCGGCGTTCCGGCGATCGTGCACACGTTTCACGGATTCGGCTTCAATGATTTTCAACGGCCGCTGGTGCGGAACTTCTACATCTGGATCGAGCGCCTGACCGCGAAAATCACGACACAGCAGGTGTTCGTTTCTTATGAAAATGCGCACCGGGCGGAACGCCTGGGACTGGCGCGGCGCGGAGAATGGATCGTGTCGCGCTCGGGGATCGATCTCGACGAGTTCCTGCAACCGGCCCCGCGAGGAGCGAAGCGCGCGGAGTGGGGAGTGCCCGACGGCAAGCTCGTCGTGGGCATGATCGCGTCGTTCAAGCCCGAGAAGGCACCAACGGATTTCGTCGATCTCGCCGCGGGAGTCCTGCGCAAAAACGATCGCGTGCATTTCGTGATGGCCGGCGACGGAGAATTGCGGGAGTCGATCGAGGCGCGCATCCGGCACCATGGCATCGAGCGATCGTTCACGCTGCTCGGATGGCAGCCGGTCGAGGAGATGCCGTCGATCTATCGCAGTCTCGACGTTCTGGTGCTGACGTCATTGTGGGAAGGCCTGCCGCGCGTTTTCCCGGAAGCGATGGCCAGCGGGACACCGATCGTCTGCACGGACGTCGGCGGCGCGCGCGAGGCGGTCATCGACGGCGAGACCGGATTTCTGTTCGCGCCTCATGACGTCGAAGGAATGACCGCCGCCGTCCTGAAACTGCTCGCGGACCCGGAGCTCCGGAAGACCTTCGCCGCAAACGGCCGGCGCCGTGTCGCGGAATTCGATGCCCGGGCCGGCTTCGCCTGCCTGGAATCGCAATACCGCAAATGCCTGGAGAGCGGGACGGTCCCGCGATGAATCACGCGATGATCAAGTTCGCGGCGGCGTTCCTGCTCAGCTTCGGCTTCGCGCTCTTCTGGACGCCGGTCATGCGCCGCGCCGCACTGCAGCTGGGAATCCTCGATTCGCCCGACAACAAACTCAAGACGCACGAAAACGCCGTCCCGTATCTCGGCGGACTGGCGGTCTACGTCGCCTTTCTGCTCACGGTCGGTGTGTTCACCGATTTCGGCACGGAGACGCTCGGAGTCCTGCTGGCCGGCAGCATCGCGTTGATGGTCGGCCTGATCGACGATTTCGGCGTGCTCACACCACACCAGAAGCTCCTCGGGCAGGCGCTGGCCGCGCTGGTGCTGATCCGCTCGGGCACGTACATCCAGCTCACGTTCCTGCCGTTGACGGTGGCCATTCCGCTGACGGTTCTGTGGATTCTGGTGGTCGCGAACGCATTGAACATCATCGACATCATGGACGGCCTCGCGTCCGGCGTCGCAGCCATCGCCGCGATCGCCATCGCCGCGGCGAACTACATGGCCGGCCGCGAAGCGGTGGCCCTGCTTTGCGTGATTCTCTGCGGCGCGACGCTCGGGTTCCTGCGCCACAACTTCTCTCCCGCGAAAATCTATCTCGGTGACGCCGGAAGCCTCTTCATCGGAGTGATGCTCGCGTCGCTCTCGATGAATGCCGGCTACACGCGCACCAACGAGCTGGCCGCGGTCAGTCCGGTGCTCATCCTCGGCATTCCCCTCTTCGATCTCGGGCTGGTCATGCTCATCCGATGGCGGAAACGCATTCCGGTGATGAAAGGCAGTCCCGATCACTTTGCGTTGCGCCTGAGGCGGGCCGGATTGAGTGTGCGCGAGACCGCCGTTCTCACCTACATCGCCGGCGTGCTGCTCAGCGGAGTGGCACTGCTGATGAGCCAGGTCACCCTCGAATGGGCGGCGGGACTGCTGTGCGGAGCGATCGTCATCGCCGGGATGTCGGCGTACCTGCTGGCGAAAGTGGACATGACATGACCCCGAAAATCGTGATCATCGGCGGCGGCCTGGCCGGCGCCAGCGCGGGACATCATCTCGCCGAATACGAACCGGCCCTCTTCGAAAAGGAACAGGCCATCGGCGGACTGTGCCGGTCGTTCCAGCAGGACGGATTCACGTTCGACTGCACCGGCCATCTGATCCATCTCAAGCATCAGTACACGAAGGACCTCATCCACGGACTCCTGCCGAACGCGTTCGACACACACGAGCGATTGGCGGCCATCTATTCGAAGGAGACCACCACGCCGTATCCGTTCCAAGCGAATACGTACGGCCTGCCGCCGGAGGTGGTCCGCGACTGCGTGATCGGCTTCGTCGAAAGCATGCAGCGCAGTCACAGCGATGCCGGCAATTTTCACGACTGGGTGGTGCGCACCTTCGGCACCGGCATCGCGCAGCACTTCATGCTTCCGTACAACGAGAAGTTCTGGAAGCAGGACCTGCACGGCATCACCTCCGACTGGGTGAGCTGGTCGATTCCCAAGCCCACGCTCGAAGAAGTGGTCAACGGCGCGCTCGGCCTGACCAACCGGGGGATGGGCTACAACCCGCGATTCATCTATCCGAAGAACGGCGGCATCGATTGCCTTCCTCAGGCGCTGGCGCGCTCGATCCAAAATCTGCACACGAACGAGGCCGTGGTCTCGATCGATCCCGACCGCAAGTACGTGCGCATGACCAGCGGCCGCGAAGAGCCGTACGATTCGCTGGTCTCGACACTGCCGCTGCCGGTCCTGTACCGGATGCTGAAGAACGCGCCGGATTCACTGGTTTCAAGTGCGCAGCAACTGCATGCGGTCTCGGTGCTGAACCTCAACGTCGGCGTCAACCGGCCCGACATCAGCAACCAGCACTGGATTTATTTTCCGGAGAACCAGTACGTCTTCTCCCGCGTCGGATTCCCGATGAATTTCTCGAGATCGGTGGCGCCGGAGGGGACCAGCTCGATTTACATCGAGATCACGCACCTGCCCCACGAGAAACTGAACATCGACGAAGCCTTCGACCGCGCACTCGGCGATCTGCAGAAGTGCGGAATCCTCCGAAGCGACGACGAGATCCTCACCCGGCACGTGCTCGACATCCAGTACGCCTATGTCGTGTTCGACGAGCACCGCCAGAAGCATCTGCAGAGTCTGATCGACTATCTCGAGTCGCGCGGCATCTTCACGGCCGGACGCTACGGCCGCTGGGACTATTACTCGATGGAAGATTCGATTCTGAGCGGCAAGGCCGCCGCCGAACGAATCGTGCAGACTCAGAGCCGCTGAAGACGCTCCACGTTGTAGCGGAACGTCCGGCGGAAGTCGTCCGGGATGAGCGCCGCGGAACTGGAGTTCTCGGAGTAAACGCAGCGGATCCGCCTCCAGAACTGCGGCGCGATCGCGGCGATGATCTCCTGCTCCGTTCCCTCCACGTCGATCTTGAGGATGTCGATCTCGGAGTGTTTCGAGAGCACCCGTTCCAGCACGTCATTGATGGCCACGCATTCGACGTCGATGCGTTCCGTGTACGGCGCGGTGATCCCGCCGAATTTTCCGGTCGGCTCGACCCCGAAACTCACGATTCCGGATCGGGCGCCAACGGCGGTCTGCGAGAGTTCGTAACGGCCGGCGTACGGCGCAGCGTTAGAGAGGAACGTCTCCACATTGCGAGCCACCGGCTCGTACGCATAGACGAACGAGGTGGCGTTGCGCGTCAGGAAATACAACGTCGCGATCCCGAGATTCGCACCGATGTCGATAGCGACATTCAATCGCCGGCCGGCCCGGTAGTCGTTCCGGCAAAACACGCCGAAGAGCGTCGACAGATCGACCGGGCCATTGAGGTGAATCGCGACCGGTCCGGACGGCGTTCGCACGCGCACCGTGGAGCTGCGTAAGGATCGCGAGAAGATTTCATCGCGGATCAGCGGAAAGGGCGACTCCAGAATCCAGAGCGCGCGCAGCACCGCGAGATAGCTCTCCTTCTGTCGCAGAACCCACCAAAGGTTGCTGCCCTCGCGCTTCCCAATCACGAAATCCGAGGATAGCATGCGGCCTCTGTGCAGGATCCTCGAGGCACTGTGCGCGTGATGCACGTCATTACGAGCCTCGGGCTCGGGGGGACGGAAACGGTGCTCCTCCGCCTGCTCGAGCGCACCACGAGCACCTGTGAAGTGGTCGTGCTGCAGCGCACCGGTATCGTCGGCGACGCCATCGAGCGGCTCGGCGTTCCGGTCCGATCCCTCGGACTGCACAGCCGCGTTCCCACTCCGCGCTCATTGTGGACGCTCGCACGATGGGCCCGCGCCTTCCGTCCGGACGTCGTGCAGACCTGGTTGTACGCCGCCGATCTCGCAGGAGGAGTGGCGGGCCTCGCCACCGGCGCGCCGGTGCTCTGGAACCTCCGCAACACGATGATCGACTCGCCCGGCCTGTCGTTCGGGACGCGCGCCGTCATTCGTCTCGCTGCCGCGACCTCGCGCATCATTCCGGCGCGCATCGTCTGCGGCTCCGAGGCCGCGGCGGTTGCGCACGTTCGTGCCGGATACCCCGCGGCCAGGATCGTGGTGATTCCGAACGGCATCGACATCGCGCAATTCCGTCCGGACGAGCAGCACCGCGAAGCGGTGCGCGCCGAGCTCCGGCTGCCTTCCGATGCCGTCGTCATCGCGCTCATCGGACGATTCGATCCGCTGAAGGATCACCGCAACTTCATCGACGCCGCCGCACGCGTGTCGCGGCATGCTCCGAATGCCGCGTTCGTGCTGGCCGGCGATGGAATCAGCAGCGACAACGACATGCTGATGTCGTGGATCCGAGACGCCGGCATCGGCAACGTCACCCATCTGCTCGGCCGGCGCATGGACGTGGCCCGGATCATGGCAGCGACCGACGTCGCGGTTCTGTCCTCGCGGAGCGAAGGCTTTCCGAATGTCGTCGCCGAGGCGATGGCGTGTGGCGTGCCGTGCGTGGTGACCGATGTCGGCGATGCCGCGGAAATCATCGGCGACACCGGCATCGTGGTGCCGCCGCGCGATGCGCAGGCTCTCGCCGACGGTTGCCTGCGTCTCATCGATGCCGGTCCCGAGGTCCGCCGCCAGTCAGGCGAACGAGCGCGCAACCGCATCGCCGAACGGTATTCGCTCGATGCGATGGTGGAACGCTACGACTCGCTTCACGCCGAGCTCGCGCGTGTCCGCTCCAACCAGGCCTGAAACATCAGCACGTTCCAGAGGTCGTGCTGCCATGCGCGACGTCCGTCCAGATGTTCCCGCCACCGCCTGCGCACCGGCTCCGGATGAAGATAGCCCTCGCTCCGCAATCGCCGCTCATCCAGCAGCTCCTCGGCCCACGGCCGCAGAGCGCCACGCAGCCACCGATCGAGCGGAATGACGAATCCCGCCTTCGGCCGATCGACGAGCGCGGCCGGGACATGACGGTAGAGCAACGATCGCAGGATGCGCTTTCCCTCTCCTCGTCTCGTCTTCCAAGCCACCGGCAGCCGCCACGCGAACTCGATCACGCGCGGGTCGAGGAACGGCACGCGCGCTTCCAGACTGACGGCCATCGTGGCGCGATCGACCTTCGTCAGGATGTCGCCGGGCAGGTACGAGACCATGTCGGTGAACATCATTTGATGAACGACGCTCGCCAGGCGCGCCGTTTCCTCGGTCGATCGACGAGCCTCGCCCGCAATCGTCAGTTCTGACGCTCCCTGCCAGAACTGCATCAGGCTCGCGTACACGTCCCCGGCGTCTTCCGCGCGCATCACGCGGGCGAGCTTCAGAATCTTCTCTCCCGCCAGACCGAGGCGCAGGCGTCGCGGAAGCACGCGCGAGGCGACGTCGAAGCTCGACTGCAACGCGCCGATGGAAAGCGTCTCGATCGAGCGCGCCGCGACATTGCGAATTCCGCGCGGGAGCTTCCGCAGGCGGCTCGACCAGAGAAGACCGGCGGCATAGCGGTTGTACCCGCCGAACAACTCATCGCCGGCATCGCCCGAAAGCGCGACCGTGACGCGTTTGCGCGCCAGTTGCGCGACGAGGTGCGTGGGAATGGCGGAGGAGTCGCCGCATGGCTCGTCATAGATCGACGCCAGCCGCGGAACGACGCGCAGTGCGTCCTGCGCCGAGACATACAGCTCCGTGTGGCGCGTGCCGAGGTGCTGCGCGACCGCGCGGGCGTGCCCTGCTTCATTGAACGCCTGTTCGGCAAACCCGATCGCGAAGGTCTCGGTCGGCTGCGAATGAATCCGCTGCATCAGACTCACGATGAGCGAGGAATCGATGCCTCCGGAGAGGAACGCGCCGAGGGGCACGTCGGCGATCATGCGCAGCCGGACGGAATCCGTCAGCAGCGTTTCCAATTCGCGCACGGCGTCTTCGAACGATCCCTGATACGGGCTGGCCTCGCCGCGCTCGGCGATCTCGCGAATCGACCAGTAACGATGCTCGGTGGTGCGGTCGCCGCGGATCTCCAGGATCGTCGCCGGCGGAACCTTGCGAATGCACTGGTAGATCGAGTGCGGATGATTGATGTACCCGAACCGCAACAGGAGCGACAGCGCGCCGCGATCGATCGTGTCATCGAAGGCAGGGTGCGCGCGCAACGCCTCGAGCTCCGATCCGAACAGCAGCACGCCCTTGCACCAGCCGTAATACAGCGGCTTCTCGCCGAGCCGGTCGCGTCCGAGGTAAAGGATGCGATCGACGCGATCCCACAGCGCGAAGGCAAACATCCCGTTGAAGCGCGCCGTCGCCGCCGCTACGCCCCACGCCGCGAATGCGGCCAGCATCACCTCGGTATCGGAACGGCCCCGAAATCCGTAGCCCTTCGCCTCGAGCTCGGTGCGAAGCTCCGCGAAGTTGTAGATCTCACCGTTGAACATCAGGACGTGCCGGCCGTCCGCTCCCTCCATCGGCTGATGGCCGAGCATCGACAGATCGAGGATCGAAAGGCGCCGGAAGGCGAAGCCCACCCCCGCGCCATCATCGAGAAACTGACCTTCGTCATCCGGGCCGCGATGACGGATCGCGCCCGACATCGCCGTCAGCAGCGAAGGCCACGACGGACGCAGCGCGAAACCGTTCGCGTCGATGAAACCGGCCAGACCGCACACGGCCGCATTCTCCCACGCGATCCGAACTTGACGGCGCCATCGCTACCGGTAACGATGACGCCAATGGAACCGATCAACGTATTCGCACCGACATTCCGCATCGAGGAGACCCTCGGCGAGATCCGGGAGTGCCTCGAAAAGGGGTGGACGGGGCTCGGGTTCAAGACCATCGCCTTCGAGAAAGCGTGGAACGACTACACCGCGCTTCCGCACTCGCACTTCGTCGCTTCGGCGACGGCGGGACTGCACCTGGCGGTGCGCCTCCTCAAGGATCACCACGGCTGGAACGACGGCGACGAGATCATCACCACGCCGCTCACGTTCGTCTCCACCAATCACGCCATCCTGTACGAGCGGCTCCGCCCGGTGTTCGCCGACGTCGATGAATCCCTCTGCCTCGACCCCGCGTCCGTGGAGAGCCGGATTACGGACAAGACCCGCGCGGTGATGTTCGTCGGCATGGGCGGCAGCACCGGCCAACTGCGACCGATCGCAGAGCTCTGCCACCGGCGCGGGCTGACGCTCATCCTCGATGCCGCGCACATGGCGGGAACGCACTGGAAATCGGGCGCGCACGTCGGCCGCGAGGCGGCAGCGACGATCTTCAGTTTTCACGCGGTGAAGAACCTGCCCACCGCCGACGGCGGCATGGTGTGCATGAATTCCGCGGAGCTCGATGAGGCGGCGCGCAAGCTCTCGTGGATGGGCATCAACAAAGATACGTTTGCGCGCACCGGTCCAAGCGGCTCGTACAAATGGAAGTACGACGTCGAAACGGTCGGATTCAAATACCACGGCAACTCGATCATGGCCTCGATCGGACTGGTGGCGTTGAAGTATCTCGATCAGGACAACGCGTACCGCAGACAACTGGCGGCCTGGTACGACGCACGTTTGAACGGCGTCGGCCACGTGCAGATCGTTCGGGTGCCGGACGATTGTGAACCGTCCAGACATCTGTACCAGATCCAGTCCGACCGGCGCGACGAGCTCCTGGCGGCGCTCGCCGCGGCGCAGATCTTCTGCGGCGTCCATTATGAAGACAACACGCGATACCGGATGTACGCATACGGAGCGGGAACGTGTCCGAACGCCGCGCGCGCCAGCGACCGGCTCATCTCGCTGCCCATGAGTCTGCGCATCGGCGAGCACGACGTCGATCGCATCTGTTCCGTCATCGCAGACTTCCGGTGATGCGCGTCGCGATTTTTCCGGCGCACGCGGAGAGCGCGGCCAGCTCGCGCATTCGTGCCTACACGCTTCTGCGATCGCTGGCCGCGATCGGCTGCGAGACAGCTCTCGCGGATATCGATGGCGCGGACGTCGTGCTGGTCCAGAAACGGGTCTCGCCGGAATTACTCGACATCATTGCGCGCGCCCGCGACAACGGCGCATTGATCGTCTATGACGTCGACGACATCGGCCGCGCGCTCTGGTACCACATCGCGCCGACGGCGCTGTTCCGCCTGCTGGGTCTGGTCGACGTGGTCATCACCGACACCGAGATGCACGCGGAGAGTCTCCGCCGCGACTACGGCATTGCCGCGGTGGAGATCGTCCCCGATGCCGTCGACTATGATCCCGTCGCGCCGGCGCGCCCTCCACTCTCCGACGGCAAATCGCTCCGTGTCCTGTGGTTCGGCAGTGCCTCGAACATCGCCCTGTTCGAGCGGGACCTGCCCGCGCTGCAATCGATCGAGGGCGTGCAGGTGGTCGGCCTGACCAATGCCCACAAGCTGAAAGCCCTTTCCGCCCGCCACCCGCGTGTATCCTTTCTGCCGTGGGCGCGCGAAACGTTCGTCGAAGTCCTGCAGAGCTGCGACTTGACGGTCCTGTCTCACGACGGCAGCGCCGCCGATCTCGCCAAGAGCAATAACCGGATGATCGCCAGCATCACGTGGGGAGTTCCGGCGCTGGTCAGCCGCACGCCGGAATATGAGCGCACCGCTCGCGAGGCTCACATCGAGTACGCGGTCTTCGGCGACGAGACGGAAATGGCGGGAGCGATCGAGCACCTGCGCAGCCCCGCCGCGCGCAACGCGTATCTCGACAGCGCGCAGCCCGAGATCTGGGACCGGTATTCGCCGCACGCGGTGGCGCGCCGTTTTCTCGACGTCGTGAATTCGTCGCAGCGACGCACCGGCGGCGTCCGGCCGGCGCGTTTTCTCCCGTGGCTGCGCCGGGCCTCGCGCGGCAAGGCCGCCTGGCCCGCCGTTTATGAGGCCATTCATCTCGCGCGGCGCCTGCGCGGCAAAGTGCCTTCATGAGAAAACTGGCCGGCACGGCGGTCCTTCTCGGCAGCACGTCGCTGATCACCCTGTTTCTCAATTTCGGCATCCAGCTGTTTCTCGCCCACGCATTCGGGGCGGGACCGCAGATGGACGCCTACGTCGCGGCAATGACGCTCCCGACGCTGCTCACGACGGTGCTGGTCGCGGCAATGGGCTACGTGGTCATCCCGGCGTTCGTCGATTCGATGACAACGCGCGGCGCGGATGCGACCTGGACCATGTCCAGCACGCTCTTCAATGGCGCGGCGGTGCTGCTCATCCCGGCGGTCGCGATCATGCTCGCGTTCGCACGGCCGTTGATGCGCCAGATCGTGCCCGGCCTGGACGAGACGCTGCTCATCCTGGCGGTCGATCTTCTGTACTGGCTGCTGCCCTCCACGATTCTGGTCGTGCTCAACGCCATCCTGATCGCGCTCTATCAGGCCCAACACCGGTTCTGGCAGACGGCCGTCGCTCCGATGCTCGGCGCGCTTTTGCTGCTCGGGTTCGCGGTTCTGGCCGCACCGTTCTTCGGCATCCGCGCCGTGGCTATGGCCACGTTCGCCGGAGCGCTCGGGCAGTTCCTCTTTCTGCTGCCGGTGTTCCGCGGCCATTTCCGCGCCGTCCTGATTCCGACAGATCCCGCCGTTCGCACGGCCGGCAGACTTCTTCTGCCACTGATCGCGGGCGGACTTGTGTACCGCGCGACCATCGTCGCCGATCGCGTCGCCATTTCCGGGCTCCCACAGGGCAGCCTGTCCCACGTCGAGTACGCGAGCCGGATCGCATCGGTGATCAACATGGTGTTTGCGTCGGCGATCGCTCCGGCGCTGTATCCGCACATGTCCGCATCCGCGGCCACCGGCGATCTGCACCGGCTGAGCGAGACGTTCGTGCGCGGACAGCGCGTGCTCATGCTCGCGCTCTTTCCGGCATTGGCGATCGGCTGGGTTCTTCGCGTGCCGCTGCTGCACGTCCTGTTCGAGCGCGGAGAATTCAGAAGCTCCGATACATACGCCGTGGCGCCCATCCTCACCTGGTTCATGCTCGGCGTGATCGGCGGCGCCATGGGCGCGCTGCAGGGCCGCGTTTATTACGTGTTGAAGGACACCATCACGCCGGTCATTCTCGGCATCATCGAGACCATTGCCTACTTTGCATATCTCCCGCTACTTGTGGCATCGTTCGGCGCGGTGGGCGTGGGGATGGCCAATGCGATCTATCTGCTCTCCGCGCTGATCGCGAGCGCGTTCATCGTCGACGGGAAGCTGCACTCGAACTGCGTGAACGATCTATTCGTGAGCGGAGTGGCCACGCTCCTGCTCTCGGCCATCGCCGCGGCGGCAACGTGGGCCATCGCGCGGCTGCTGCCGAATCCCTGGCTGTCGATCGGTCTCGGATCTCTGGCCGGCGGGGCGTGCTATCTGGCACTGATCGCTCTGTTCCGGATGCGCGAACTGCGCGACCTCGGCTTCCTCGCCAGAGACGACGGAGCGCGGCATGCCCAATGACGAGCGGCAGGAAGTCGCGGCCGTTCAGACGTGGTACGACCAGACCGCAGACGCGTTCAGCCTCCGCTATACGGGCGTCAGCGGCAAGTTCTGGGAGCAGTTCGAGGAACGCGTGGCCATGGATTTGCTGCCGCCGGCGGTGCACCGCGTGCTCGATCTCGGATGCGGCCCCGGACGTCTCGCCGCGTCGCTTTCGAGGCGTGCGACGCACGTTCTCGGCGTCGATCTTTCGCCGGCGATGATCGTTCTCGCGCGCGCACAGGCGCACCCCGGCAATGTGCATTACTGTGTGATGGACGCGACGCGCACGGCCTTGGAATCAGAGCGTTTCGATGCCGTCATCTCTCTCGGCATGTTCGAGTATTTATCCGACCCGGCTCCGTTTCTGCGCGAGATGCTGCGTATCCTCAAACCGGGCGGCGTGACCGTGTTCACCTGCTACAGCCAGCCCCCGCGAGCGCTCGGCGCACCGCGGGCAGCCGCCCGCTGGCTCAAGTCGCTCGTGTGGCGGCGTCCGCAGACAGCGAATCATGGTCGCGCATATGACCGCGTGCGGCACGAGCCGGCGAGGATGGTCGAGCGCCTGCGTTCGGCCGGCTTCGTCGGCGTCGATTTTCGCGGCTTTCACTTCCTGACCACGGCGCGGCTGTTTCGCATGACGGCCGACCTTCGCTCCAGGCGTCTCGCCGAGCTCGGGACCGGGGCCGCGGTCTGGCTCGATCGGACCTTGGGAGGGCTTCAGGCCACGAAGGCAGTCGCGCCGCTGGCCATGTACAGGGCGGCCAAACCATGAAGATCGATCTCGGCTGCGGCCGCAGCAAGGCGGAAGGGTTCGTCGGCGTCGACCAGCACTTCCTGAAAGGCGTCGATGTCGTCGCCGATCTCGAGGCATCCCTGCCATTCGGATCCGACACGATCGACTTCGTCTACTCGAAGAGCGTCCTCGAGCATCTCGATCCTCTGGATCTGGTCATGTCGGAACTGCATCGCGTGGTCAAGCGCGGAGGGGAGATTCTCATCCGCGTCCCGCATTTCTCCTCGCCGCTGAGCTTCTCCGACTATACGCACCGCCGCTTCTTCGGCTATTACACGTTCGATTACTTCGTGCCCGAAGCGGCCCAGAAATCGCGGCGGAAGGTGCCCGACTTCTACACTCCATTCAAGTTCACGATCGTATCCAAGCGCCTGCGATTCGCCTCCGCGATTCCGCCGCTCGTCCCGCTGCTGTGGATCTGGGAGAAGGTCGTCAACTCGAGCGAGCTCATGGCGCTCTTCTATGAATCGATGCTGTGCTACCTCGTTCCCTGCCATTCGATCGAGGTGCGCCTGACGCCATCGAAAGAGCCGTAAAAAGCGAAAGGCCGCTGATTTCTCAGCGGCCTTTCAAAAAAATACTCCCGGCGG
>CAMPKJ010000017.1 GCA_946887105.1 uncultured Acidobacteriota bacterium
CCCTCAGAGAGGGGAGAAGGCAGATCGCGGGGTTAGCCTTCTCCCCTCGTGAGGGGAGAAGGTGCCGCAGGCGCATGAGGGGTTGTCGCTACCTGAACTTCTTGTTCAGACGATCCCGGGCGACGTTATCCACCCGCGCCAGCACGCTCGTCAGCGCTTCGCGCTGTTTGGTCACCAGCTGAGCGATCCCGCTCTTCGCCAGCCCCAGCATGGCCACCATCTCCTCTTCGCTGAAGCTCGCGCCTTCGCCCGTGCCCTGCAGCTCGACGAAGCGATCCTTGGCGGTGGCGACGACGTTCATGTCCACGCCCGCCTTCGAGTCCTCGGCATAGTTGAGGTCGAGCAGCGGCGTACCGCCGAGGATGCCGACGGAGACGGCGGCCACGAAATCGATCACCGGCCAGCTCTGCATGTTGCCGTCGACGTAGAGCCGCGACAGCGCGAGCACGAGCGCGACGTAGGCACCGGTGATGGACGCGGTGCGCGTGCCGCCGTCGGCCTGGATGACGTCGCAGTCGATCCAGATGGTGCGCTCGCCCATCAGCTCCGGATTCACGGCCGCTCGCAGCGAACGGCCGATCAGGCGCTGGATCTCCATCGTGCGCCCGCCCTGCTTTCCTTTCGCGGCCTCGCGCTCCACGCGATCGTTGGTCGCGCGCGGCAGCATTCCGTACTCCGCCGTGACCCAGCCCTTGCCGCTGCGGTAGAGGAACGGCGGCACTTTCTCCTGCACCGACGCGGTGCAGATCACGCGCGTGTCGCCGACTTCGATGAGCACCGAGCCTTCGGCGTGCTTGTTGACGTTCGTACGGATCTCGACCGGGCGCAGCTCATCGGGAGCGCGCCCGTCGATGCGGGGCTTACCATTCACGCGGTCACCTTCTCTTCGACGTGCGCGCCCTTCGGCACGATCACGATCCCGGAGTCGGTCACGGTGAAGCGCTCCCGATCGGCCTCGAGGTCGTAGCCGATGGTCGTGCCGGCCGGGACTTTCACACCTTTATCGATGATGGTCCGGCGGATCTTGCAGTGCCGGCCGATCTCCACGCCGTCCATCAGGATCGACTCGTCGACGTCCGCATACGAATGGATGCGCACGCGCGGATGCAGCACGCAGCGGTTGATCGTGCCGCCGGAGATGATCGTGCCGTCGGACACGAGGGAATCGGTGGCGATGCCGATGCGCTGCGACTTCGAGTCGGCGAACACGAACTTCGCCGGCGGCAGATGCATCGGCGCCGAGACCATCGGCCACTTCGGGTTGTACAGATTGAAGAGCGGCGTCACGGCCACGAGATCCATGACCGCCGCGAAATACGAGTCGACCGTTCCGACGTCGCGCCAGTAGCCCTGGTTGATGGCGTCCTCTCCGTCGACGATGTTCGTGGCGAAGTCGTACGCCATGACTTTCATCTTCGGATACATCTCCGGGATGATCTCCTTGCCGAAGTCGATGCCGGAGTTGCGCAGCGCGTTCCGCTGCAGCACGTCGATCATCACGTTGGCCTTGAAGATGTAGTTGCCCATCGAGGCCAGGATCAGCTCCGGACGATCGGGAATGGTCTTGGCGCCCTGCTTCGGCTTCTCCACGAATCCGGTCACGCGATAGTTCTCGTCGATCTCCACCACGCCGAAGTGATGCGCCTCGTTCACCGGCACGGGAATGGTGGCGATGGTCAGGTCGGCGTCGTTGTTGATGTGATCCTGCAGCATCTGGTTCACATCCATCTTGTAGATGTGATCGCCGCCGAACACGCACACGTACTCCGGCTTCTCGTCGAAGATCAGCTCGAGGTTCTGGAACACGGCGTCGGCCGTGCCGCGGAACCAGAACGGTCCGCGCCGCATCTGCGCCGGCACGATGTCCACGTACTGGCCGATCTCCGGCACCAGGCGCCAGGTGCGCGTGATGTGCTCGATCAGCGAGTTCGATTTGAACTGCGTGAGCACCTTGATCTTGAAGAAACCGGAGTTGATGAAGTTGTTGATGACGAAGTCGACGATCCGATAACGGCCGCCGAACGGGACGGCCGGCTTGGCGCGGTCCTTCGTCAGCGGGAACAGCCGTTCTCCCTGCCCTCCGGCCAGGATCATCGTCAGGACATTGCGGCGTGCCAGTGTTCCGTACATTGCGTTCGGCCTGTGGTGCGAGATTCTTTCCAGGATCGCGCCCTCGTACCTGCCGACTATACTTCGCCCGATGGCCGAGAAGGACTACTACGAGATCCTCGGCGTGAAGAAGACCGCGACCGAGTCCGAGATCAAGAAGGCGTATCGCGATCTCGCGAAGAAGTTTCATCCCGACAAGAACAAGGGAAACAAAGAGGCGGAGAACCGTTTCAAGGAAATCTCCGAGGCCTACGCGGTGCTCTCCGACCAGGAAAAGCGGGCCCAGTACGACCGTCTCGGCGCCGAGGCATTCGGCCCCGGCGGCGCGAATCCCTTTGCCGGCTTCGACTTCTCGCAGTTCATGGGAGGAGGCGGCGGCGGACGCGGACGGCGCACGCGCCGCGACTCCGGCGGCAGGGGCGGCGGCACCACCATGGACTTCACCGACATCTTCGGCGATCTCTTCGGCGGCGGAGGAGGCGGCGGATTCGCGCCGCAGGAACCGCCGGAGATGCAGGCCGAGCTGGCCATCGAATTCCGCGACGCCATTCTCGGATCGACGATGAACCTGCAGGTCAACGGCGACTCGATGAAGGTGAAGATTCCGGAAGGGATCGGCGACGGCCAGAAGATCCGCGTGAAACGCGGCGGCACGCCCATCCAGATCACGGTGCGCGTGCGGCCCCATCCGTTCTTCGAGCGCCGCGGCGACGACATCCACATCGAGCTGCCGATCACGGTCGGCGAAGCGATTCGCGGCGCGGAAGTTGAAGTGCCGACCATCCATGGCCAGTCGCGCATCCGCATTCCCGCCGGCACGCAGTCGGGGCGCACGATGCGTCTGAGCGGCAAGGGTGTGAAGCGGAAGAACGGCGCCGGCGATCAGTACTGCCGTATCCACGTTTTTGTTCCCCCGGCCGCGCCCGCGGAGGCGGTCGAAGCGATCGAGGCGGCGTACGCGGAAAATCCGCGCGCGAATCTGAGGGCCACGCTCTGATGGAAATCCAACTGCTGCGGGCCGACATCGCCTCGCTCAAAGTCGACGCGATCGTCGCTCCTTCCGATCCGGCCGAGGCCGGAAGGGCCATCGTCGTCACCGGCGGCAATCTGCTGGCGCGCTTCATCATTCACGTGCACGTGCCGAACGGCGATGAAGACGACGCCGACGCGAAGCTGCTCGCGGCGACGCGCGGCGCGGTCGAGCGCGCCGAGGAGCTCGCGGTTGCGTCCGTGGGACTGCCGGCCATCGCCACGGGACCGTTCGGCTTCACGTCCGAACGCTGCGCGCGGGTCATGCTGCCGGTGGCGCTCGATCATCGCTCCCGCGCGCGATCGCTGCGGCGGGCCGTGTTCTGCCTGTTCGGCGCGGAGGAGTACGCCGCGTTCGAGCGCGTCCTCGGAGAGCTGCAGCCTTGATCGAGGCTGGGAAGATTTTCGTCATCGGCGACTCGCACATCGGCCTCAACGACGGCAGCGAAACGCCGGTCAACGCCTGGCTGGACCGGCTGGCGGCGCTGCGGCCGCGCGCGCTCTATCTCAACGGCGATCTCTTTCACTACCTGATCGCGCATCCGAAATTCACGACCGCATCCGTCGAAAAAGTGATGGCAAAGTTCCGCGAACTGCGCGATGCCGGGATCGCGGTGCACTACGTCGAAGGCAATCGCGATTTCTTCCTGAAGGGCTCGTTCGTCGAGGACGCGGTCACCGACGTCGCCTTCGAATACGCCGTGCCGGCGGGGACGAAGCGCTACCTGATCATCCACGGCGACATGATCAACGACCGCGACTGGAAGTATCGCTTCTGGCGCCACGCGTCGAAGAACCCGGTCACGAAAGTCGGCGTCGAGATGATCCCGAAAAAAGTCGCGCGCAAATTCGTCGACGGCGTGGAGCGCAAGCTGGCCGGCTCGAACTTCAAGCACAAGACCCGGCTGCCCGTCGAGCTGATGGAAGCCTATGGCCGCAATCGCGCGCGGGACGGCTTCACGCACGTCGTGTTCGGGCACTTCCATCACAAGATGGTGATGCCGGCGGGCGACCGGATGACCGTGACCGTGCTGCCGGCCTGGTACGAATCGGGCGAGGCGATGATGATCGATCCCGCTACGGGCCAGTTCGAGTTCGTGGTGATTTGAAGTTGCGGCAAATCAGTGCCGCACCGCCCTCTGCCGGCCGGCCCGAACCTCGACGCTCGCTTCCGCGCTGCTGGTCACGAACGACGTGAACACCGACACCCAGTAGTAATGCATCCCGGCCTGCGCCGGCGTGACGATCAGCTCGCGCCCACCCGCCAGCGGACGCGATGTGTCGCCGATGCGTCCCTCGTACCACTCGCACCAGCAATACTCCGCCGGATAGTTCACCGTGAGCGTCACCGCCTTGCCGATGGTCGTGACCGGCGCGGAGACGTCGATGCGGGCCGGAATGTTCTCGCCGACGGAGATCTCGACGAAACGCGGCCCGCCGGTCGTCTCGCCCTGGCTGTTCGCAAACAGAATGGTGGCCGTCCCGGGCGCCACCGCGGTGATTTCTACAGTGCCGACTCCGCCGAGTTCGTTCAGTCCGCCCTTGACGGTTGCCACGTCCGGGCGATCGCTGCCGAAGGTCCAGCCGCTGAACCCGTAGTCCGTGAGCCCGCTCCACTGCGCCTGGACGGTCACCGTATGTTTCTGGCCGACCACCATCGTCACCCAGTTCGTCTCGAACCGCGGATACCACGACGCGTGTGCGCTCGCGGCGAGGACGAGCGTGGTCAGCAAGGCCAGCGTTCGGATCATGCGGTTGATACGAGCGGCGACGCGGACGCGTTTAGAATCGCGTCTTCATGCGTGTCACGTTCCTCGGCACCGGAACCTCCACGGGCATTCCGGTGATCGGCTGCCGCTGCCGGGTCTGCACTTCGACCAATCCGCTCAATCAGCGACTGAGGCAGTCGGTGCTGCTGGACGTGAACGGCAAGTATGGCCTCATCGACACGACGCCCGACCTGCGTTTGCAGCTGCTGAAGTTTCCGATCCCGCGCCTCGACTTCGTGCTGTTCACCCACTCGCACGCCGACCATCTGATGGGTCTCGACGACATCCGTCCGTTCAACTTCCGGCAGCGCGAGTCGATCGCGGCATACGCGAACCCGAACACCGCCAAAGCGATCCGCCGCGCGTTCAGCTACATCTGGGATGCGTCGACGCAGATCGGCGGCGGCAAGCCGCAGCTCGAGCTGCACGAGATCGAAAGCACGTTCACGCACGACGGCATCGAGATCACGCCGCTTCCGGTCGCGCACGGCGACTGGACGATCCTCGGATTCCGCATCGGCGGCTTCGCCTACATCACCGACACGAACGGCATCCCCGCGGAGTCGCGGCGTCTGCTCGAAGGAGTCGACGTCCTCGCGCTGGACGGACTGCGCCCCGCTCCCAACCATCCGACGCACTTCACCGTCCCGCAGGCGGTGGCGTGCGCGAAAGAGATCGGCGCGCGGGAGACCTGGCTCATTCACCTCGCGCACGAAGTCGATCACGAGGAGACCGAGGCGATGCTGCCGGACGGGATCCGGATCGCGTACGACGGGCTGGTGGTGGAGGTATGAGTCGCAATGTCTCAACGTCGCAAAGTCTCAAAGGGCTCCGCCACGTTGCAGCCTTTCCTTTGAGACTTTGCGACTTTGCGACTTTGCGACTCCAACCATGAAAACCATCACCAAAACCGGCCCCGTCCACGCCACCGTCACCGCGCCGCCGTCGAAGTCGTACTCCGTGCGCGCGCTGCTGCTCGCGGCGATGGCGAACGGCACGACCACCGTCCGCAACTGCCTCGATGCGGACGACACGCGGTACGCGCTCGAAGCGCTGCGCACGATCGGCTTCGACGTGGCGGGATCGTTTCAGCAGGAGGTGTTCATCGGCCCGCGCAAGTCGATGTCGGCGAACGAAGTGCCGATCTTCATCGGCAACGCCGGCACGGCCATGCGCTTCTTCACCGGATGGCTGGCCTTCACGCCGGGACGCTTCCTGCTGCAGGGCGAGGAACGCATGCACGAGCGGCCGATCGGGGACCTCGTGGACGTGCTGCTGCAGATCGGCGCCGAAGTGGAGTACGCCGGAAACGAGGGTTACCCGCCGTTGCGCATCCGCGGCAAGAAGATGCGCGGAGGGTTCGACGTCACGATCTCCGCGGCGACGTCCAGCCAGTTCGTTTCCGCGCTGATGCTCGGCGGCGCGACGCTGCCGGACGGCATCACGCTGCGCATCGCGAAGATGGCTTCCGGGCCGTACATCGACATCACCGCCGACATCCTGACGACGTTCGGCGCGCGGGTGACGCGGGAAGGCGATGTCATTCACGTACGCGCCGGCAAACTGGAGCGCGCCGAGTATCGCGTCGAAGGAGATTACTCGTCCGCGTCGTACTGGTTCGCGGCCGCCGCGGCCACGCGCGGCACGATGCGCGTGCGCGGTCTGGCCGTCCCGACGGCGCAGGGCGACGCCGGATTCCTGGACATCCTCGGCGCGATGGGCTGCACGATCGAGGTCGGCGCCGAGGAGATCGCGGTGAGCGGACCGGAAACGCTGCGCGGCGGCACGTTCGACTGCAATGCCACGCCCGACATCGTGCCGACGCTCGCGGCCATCGCGCCTCTGGCGTCGGCGCCGGTCGAGATCGTGAACGTCGCCAACCTGCGCGTGAAGGAATCCGATCGCCTGGCCACCGTCACCTCCGAGCTCCGCCGTCTCGGCGTCACCGTCGAGGAGCGTCCCGACTCGCTGCGCATCCAGCCCGGCTGGAACGACGCGCCGGCGGTCATCGATACGCACAACGATCACCGCATCGCCATGGCGTTCGCCATCGCCGGACTGGCGCGCGGAAACGTCACCATCGGCAAGGAGCAGGTGGTGACGAAGTCGTATCCGCGTTTCTGGCGAACGCTGGACGAAGTGGTACCCGCGATAGACTGACCGCGCCCACCTGATGGACAGCTGGCTATTGGTTCTCGCATTTCTCCTCGTCCTGGCGAACGGATTCTTCGTCGCGGCCGAATTCGCAATCGTGAAGGTGCGCTCCACGCAGCTCACCGAGCTGGCGGAGGAAGGGAGCGCGCGCGCGAAGATGGCGCGCCGGCTCACCAAGCATCTCGACGCCTACCTCTCCGCCACCCAGCTCGGCATCACCCTGGCCTCGCTGGCGCTCGGCTGGGTCGGCGAACCGGCCTTCGAGCACATCATCGAGCCGGTCTTCGCGCGCTTCGGCGGATTGAGCGAAGTGGCGGCGCGATCCGTGTCCGCCACGTTCGCGTTCGTGGTCATCTCGGTCCTGCACATCGTGCTCGGCGAGCTCGCGCCGAAGTCGGTGGCCATCCAGAAGCCGGTCGGCACCTCGCTCTGGATCGCCTATCCGCTGCACTGGTTCTACGTGATCACGTATCCCGCGATCGTGCTGCTCAACGGCGTCTCGCGCGCGGTCCTGCGGCTGTTCGGCATTCATCCCGCCAGCGAGCACGAAACGGCGCATTCGCCCGAGGAACTGCGGCTGATCCTGGCCAGCTCGGAGAAGGCGGGCATCCTCTCGGAAGAAAACCGCGAGATCATCGAAGGCGTCTTCCAGTTTTCGAAGCGCACCGCGCGGCAGATCATGGTGCCGCGCACGGACGTCGTGGTCCTCTCCGTCACGCGTACGATCGAGGAAAACCTCGAGACCATCCGCACCACCAGACACACGCGTTATCCGCTGTGCGAAGGCTCGCTCGACCACACCATCGGCCTCATTCACGTGAAGGACCTGCTGCTCGCGCAGCTGCGCGGACCGGGACGGAGCCTGCTGGAGCTGAAGCGCGACATCCTCTTCGTGCCGGAGAACAGCACCGTCGAATCGCTGCTCTCGCAGTTCATCGAGCACAAGACGCACATGGCGGTGATCCTCGATGAATACGGCGGCGCGTCGGGCATCGTGTCGCTCGAGAACATCACCGAGGAACTGTTCGGACAGATCCAGGACGAATTCGATCGCGAGCGTCCGGAGATCGAGCCGCTCGGCAACGGCCGCTATCGCGTGCGCGGCGACTATCTGATCGAAGATCTCGCCGACCGCTTGAAGGTGGACGTCGGCGAGCCGGAAGAAGAAACGGTCGGCGGCTACGTGGCCGCGCGCCTGGGGCGGGAAGTGAGCCCCGGCGACAAGGTCGATCTCGGCGATCTGGCCATCAGCGTCCTGGAGGCGGAACGCTTCCGCGTGCGCTGGGTGATGGTGGTGACGAAGACGCCGCCGAAGGAAGAACTGGACGAGGAAGAAGAAACGGCGGGCTGAAGGCCCGCCGTTTCGCGTCAATGCCTGCGGAACAATCCCGTGATCGTCTGCGGGAGGTGCGACACCATCCGCCACGCTCTCGACATCATCCCTTCATCGTGCTGCTGCTGATGGGGCTGCCGTGCGTACGCGGACTCCTTCAAGATCCTGTTGGTTTCCTGAATGCGCATTCGTCCGTAACCTCCTTGTGCATCCGATAGTTGCGAGCGGGATGCCACTTGCGTTACTGGCGCAGCCGGATCACCGCGGTCTCGACCAGCTTGTCGCCCGGCAGGCCCGTCTGCCACGCCGTGGCCCTCACGCTGCCGGTCTCGCGCAACGTGCCGAAGGCGGTGCGCACGCGGAAGCGAACGGTGGAGCGCTCCGCCGGCTGGATGTTGCCGAACGTGAAGCGGTACATGTTCGTGCCGGGGGTGTGCATCACGTTGACGCCGCGGTCGTTGGTCTGATCCATGACGATCAGCTGCGGCGGCAATTCGACTTCGAGCAGCACGTCTTGGATGTTGTTGACGCCCGTATTCGCGATCTGGACGTCGAGGTTGTCCACTCCCTCCTCGGGGAGATCGCTCGGGTGAATGATGTTCAGCGTCAGCACCTGCCCGCGCGACGTGACCGCCATCCCGCTGCTCTTACACGCGGTGGTGGAGATCAGAGCGACGGCCACGATCGCGACCAGGGCGACCGTCCACAGTTGATTGCGTCTCATGCGTTTCTCCTTATTTTCTCGTGGCCGGCACACACGCCGGCGCGTAGTTATTCAGTGCAAGGGTATTGCCCGGCACCGGTTCCCTCGGTTCCTCGGGGTTCCTCGGGGGTTCCTCGGAGAATTGCTTCGCTCCCGAGGAACCCGAGGAACTCCGAGGAACCCGAGGAACCGTCGTTGCACTACGCTCTCGCCCGGAATGACTTATTTCATCGGCGTCGACGGTGGCGCCTCGAAAACGGCCGCTCTCGTCGTCGATGAGCACGGCAATCCGCTCGGGCGCGGTCTGGCCGGCGCGTCGAATCACCTGCGCGTGGGGATCGACGAGGCGACGCGCAATGTCGAGCACGCCGTCAACATCGCGCTGGTCGAGGCCGGCATTGCCATCCGCAATGTCGAATACGCCTACTGCGGGATCGCGGGCGCCGATCATCCCGTGCATCGGCAGAGAGTGGTCGACGCATTGCGGATCTTTTTTCCGCGCGGCAATTTCGTGGTGGACACGGACGCGCGCGTGGCGCTCACGGGCGCGGTCGGCTTCGGCGCAGGCATCGTGATCATCTCCGGCACCGGCTCGGTCGCGTTCGGCCGCAACGCCGCGGGCGGAGAGGCACGCGCCGGCGGATGGGGACCGACGCTCGGCGATGAAGGCAGCGGTTACTGGATCGCGCGCGAAGGCCTCTCCGCGATCGTGCGCGCGCACGATGGCCGCGGCTTCTCCACCAGGATGACCGACCTGCTCTGCGAGACATACGGGATGTGCGAGCCCGACGAGCTGCCGCGATTCGTCTACGCGGCGACGACGCACGTGGACGACATCGCGCGCTACGGAAAGCTGGTGGTCGACGCGGCGAAGGAAGGCGATGATGTCGCGCGCTAGATCCTCTCGCGCGGCGGCTCGGAGCTCGCGGAATGCGTGCTGGCCATCGCGCGCAAGCTGCACATGACCGAGGCGCAGTTCCCGGTGGCGTATGTCGGCGGCGCGTTTCACGCCGCCGAGATGCTGCTCAGCCCGATGCGCCTGCGCATCGAGCGCGACGCCCCCGGCGCGACGCTCACGCCACCGGAGCGCACCCCCGTCGAAGGGGCGGCCATGATGGCCATGCATGCGGCGGAGGCGCCGCGCGCCGGCCGCGCCTAGAAGCGCAGCGAGAGTCCCGCCGACAGGATCACCGGATTGATGTCGAACGTCACGTCCGTGTCTCCCGCCGTGCGCACCGCGCGCGCGGACGATTCGAGCGGGACGTACTTCGCATCCACCGTGATCCCGAAGTTGTCCGACAGGCGGATGCCCAGGCCGGCGTTCAACGCCAGGCCGACGTCGTCATCGAAGTCGAGGCGCTCGAAGTCGATGTTGTTCAGTTCGTCCGGCGCATCGACGTCGTCGATGAGCATGTACGCCGCGCCCGCACCGACATACGGATCGAAGGTTCCGTTCGGCGCGAAATGAAACTGCAACACCGCCGTGATCGGCATCATCTCCGCCTCGGTATCGCCGGCGTTGTTCACCGCGCGCTGGCGGATGTTCACGTCCGTGTTGACGCGCGAGATCGCGAACTCGGTCGAGATCCGCTCGCCGAAGAAGATGTTCGCCGCCAGACCGTAGCCGACGGTGCCGTCGAAGTTCACGTCGACCGGATTGCTGGTCGTGTCGTCGAACGTGCCTTCGCTGCTCGTGTCGAGCCAGACCACATTGCCGGTCAGATCGAATGCGCGGCTCTGCCCGGACATCGGAACTGCTGCTGCGATGAGCAAAACGAGAATCGGTACTGCACGCTTCATGGTGTACACCTCCGCGCGGAGGCAGAGCACCGCCGATACCAAAATTGACGGGCGCGGCTACTTGCCGCGCACCGCCGCCGTCTTTGCGAAGAACTCTTCCCCTTCCAGCCACATCGGCAACTGCGCGCCCTGCGCGGCCTCGTAGCCGAGCCACAGCGCGAGCTTCGCCACCTGCACCGCCGCGTTGAAGTCCCACGACGGGTCGAGCTCGTCGCTCGGCTGGTGATAGTGCTTCTCGCGGTACTCCTTCGACTTCGCCTGACCCCATCCCGCGGGCTTGCCCTTCACCTCGAGTCCCTGCTTGATCGAGAACGCCGGCACGCCTGCCTTCGCGAGACTGAAGTGATCGGAGCGGTAGTACGAGCCCTGCTCGGGCGCCTGATCGGGGACGATGGTCAGATCCATCGCCTTGGTCACGCTCTGCGCGGTGGGAAAGAACGTGGTGCGATCGACGCCGATCATCGTCACTTCCGTCACCTGGCCGAAGAGATTCAGCGCGTCGAGATTGATGCCCAGCCCGATCCTGCCCGCCGGGATCGGCGGTTGCTGGCCGAAGTATTCGGAGCCGAGCAGTCCCTGCTCTTCCGCGGCCACCAGCGCGAAGAGGATGCTGCGCTTCGGACGCGGCTTCATCGCGCTCCAGACGCGCGCGAGCTCGAGCACCGTGGCCGTGCCGCTGGCGTTGTCGATCGCGCCGTTGTAGATGGTGTCGGCCGGGTCGTCGTCATCGGGATTGCCGATGCCGAGGTGATCGTGATGCGCGCTGTAGAGGATCGCTTCCTCTTTCAGTTTCGGATCGCTGCCTTCGAGCCGCGCCACGACGTTCGCGGTATCGAAGGGACGGATGGTGCTCTTCAAGTTGCTCTGAAACTTCAGGCCGAGCGGCACCGGCTTGAAGTCGCGCGTGTGCGCGAGCTGCGTCAGCTGATCGAGCTTCAAGCCCGCGGCCGCGAACAGCTCCTGCGCCTTCTTCTCCGTGATCCATCCCGCGAACGCCAGCGCGTGCCTGCCTTCCGGATTCTTCACGTAGGCCTGCTCGCCGCCCCACGAGTTCCGCACCACCTGCCAGCCGTATCCGGCGGATGGATCGGTGTGGATGAGGATCACCGCGTCGGCGCCGCGCGATGTGCCCATCTCGTACTTGTACGTCCAGCGTCCGTAGTACGTGCGCGCGCGGCCCTTGAAGAGATCGGGCTCCTTGGCCGTCGCGGGCGGATCGTCGACGAGCATGACCAGCGTCTTGCCGCGCGCGTCGAAGCCTTTGTAGTCGTCCCACTGATACTCGGGCGCCGAGACGCCGTGACCGACGAAGACGATGTCGGAGTCGATGGTCACGTTCTCCAGCTGCGACTGATTGCCGCCGGCGATCTCATCGCGATACTGCATCGCACCAGCTTTCGAGAACGAGAAGGACGACTGCGCCGCGTCGGTGGTGATGCCGAGGAGCGAGACCTTCTGGAAATACGTCCCGTTGTCGCCGGCGGGCTCGAGGCCGAGCGCCTCGAACTGCGCGGCGATGTAGCTCGTCGCCAGCTCGTCGCCGCGCGTGCCGGGACCGCGGCCTTCGAGCAGATCGCTGGAGAGGAACTTCGTGTGCGCGCGAATCGCATCCGCGCGTAGCGCATCGAACGACTGCTTCACGGGCGCCGGCTGTGCCGATGCCGAGACAACGACCGGCAAGGCCACGGCGACAGCGAGAACGAATCGGTTCATGAGGTCTCCTTCAGGATGCGGAGGATAGCCGAAACATCCGGCATCCAACTGCCTCCCCGGCCGCCCGTGTGCTCCAGCTCGATGACCCGGCAATGAAATGACGGACCGGCGTAACCAAAACGTCACAGCACTTTCCTATGCGATTGAGGGTAGGGATTTCGTGCCTTAAGTCACTCCTCATCAGAGTGAACGCAAAAGCCGCCATTGAGTTCGATGCCATGAGCGCCGTACACCTGCCGATGTCCGAGCGTGTGCTCGACAAGTTGGCCGATATCCTCTTTGCTACCGACGAGATACTGGACATGATCCGTGTCGAGGAGCGTCTGCCCGACGCCACCTCCGTCGTAGTACAGAGCTCGGTCCAAAAGGTCTACGATCAGATCAACGAGCTGATGAAAAAGCTTGCGGACTGATCCATCACACAACCGTCATCTTCCAAAAACGGCCCTTGACTTCCCGAACGACGCCTCCTAACTTAACAGTGTTAAGTAACGGAGGAGCGTTTGGGACCAAAGGAACGCAGAGAACGGGAACGCGAAGAGATCCGCACCAGGATCCTCGACGCCGCCCGTGAGTTGTTCGCCAGCGAAGGCGTCGAGTCGGTGACGATGCGCCGCATCGCCGACCGCATCGAGTACTCCCCTACCGCCATCTACTTCCACTTCCGCGACAAGGAAGCGCTGCTGGCCGAGCTGTGCGACTGCGACTTCCGCGCGTTCGCGCAGGAGTTCTTCGTGATCGCGCGGCTCGCCGACCCGGTGGAGCGCCTCCGCGCCGCGGGCCAGGCCTACGTCTCGTTCGGACTGAACAATCCCAGCCACTACCGGCTCATGTTCATGACGCCGAAGACCGCGGAGTCGACGCTCACGAAAGGCAATCCGGAAGAGGACGCGTATGCGTTCCTCAAGGTGATCGTGGCCGAGTTGATGGAGCAGGGCCGCTTCCGCGAGACGCTCACGGACGTCGATCTCATCGCGCAGGTGATCTGGTCGGCGATCCATGGCCTGGTGTCGCTCGAGATCGCGAAGTGCAAGGACCAGTGGGTGGAGTGGCGGCCGGTCGAACAGCGCGCGAAGGCGACGATCGACCTGATCGTCAACGGGCTGCTGAAGGAGGCATGATCATGTCTGTCGATCTGGCGACGAAGTCGCTCCTTCACGACAAGCTCCGCTTCTTCATCACCGTCTCCGGCGTGGCCTTCGCGGTCACGCTCGTGTTCGTGCAGGTCGGTTTGTTCATCGGGCTGATGAGCAACGCCTCGCTGACCATCGATCAGATCGACGCCGATCTCTGGGTGACCTCACGCAACACGCCGAACGTCGACTTCGCGCACACGTTTCCGGAGACCTACATCAAACGCGTGCGCGCGGTGCCGGGCGTGGAACGCGCCGACAATCTGATCGTCTGGTTCATGAACGTGAACCTGCCCACGGGCGCGGTCGAGGGCACGGAGGTGTATGCGCTCGAGAACTTCAGCCGGTGGAACTTTCCGCAGAACGTGGTGGACGGCAATCTCGACGATCTCCGCCGCGGCCCATACATGGTGCTCGACGACTCGGCGAAGAAGCGCTGGGGCTCGTTCGCGGTCAACGACTACCGCGAGGTGCTCGGCCGCCGGCTGAAGATCATCGGCCGCACCGTCGACGCGAAGTCGTTCACCACCACGCCGCTGACGTTCATGGATTACCGCCTCGCGCAGAGCCTCAACGAAGGAGAGCTGCGAGGCAACACGACGTACATCCTGATCAAGCTCGCGCCGCATGCAAACGTCGAAGCGGTGCGCGACGAGCTGCGCCGGCGGCTTCCGTACAACGACATCTACACGAAGCAGGAGTGGGCGAAACGCTCGCGCACGTACTGGATCGACTCCACGGGCCTCGGTCTGAACATGTACATCACAGTCTTCCTCGGCTGCCTGGTCGGGATCGTGGTGGTCGCGCAGACGCTCTACACGTCGACCATGGAGCACATCCGCGAGTTCGGCACGGTGAAGGCGATCGGCGGCGGCAACGGCGACATCTACCTGATCCTCGGCAAGCAGGCGCTGATCGCCGCCATCGCCGGCTTCGCGCTCGGCGCGCTGCAGGCGTTCGCGCTGCGTCCGGTGATGGCCGGCATCGATTTGAAGTTGATCATCCCCATGCAGCTCTACGGCGCGGTGCTGCTCGGCGCGATCGCGCTCTGTCTCGGCGCCGCGGTCATCTCATTCAGAAAGGTCGCGTCGATCGATCCGGCGCTGGTTTTTAGAACGTGAGTTGTTCTCGGTTGTCAGTTGTCGGTTGTCTGTGCGGCATCGCACTGGCGACAACGCACGGCTGAACGGCGACGCGCAGACAACGGACAACCGACAACCGACAACATCGAGGAGCAACATGTCCGTTCTCACCGCACACGCAGTCGAAAAGCACTTCACCGAAGGCCGCGAGACGGTCACGGTCCTGAAGGGGATCGACTTCAGCATCGACCGAGGCGAGATCGTGTCGCTCGAAGGTCCGTCCGGCTCCGGCAAGACCACGTTCCTCTCGATCCTCGGCTGCATCCTCACGCCGTCGAAGGGCGACGTGGTGATCGAAGGAACGCCGGTGAGCAGCAAGGCGCTGGCCGCGATCCGCAAACGCTCGCTCGGATTCGTGTTCCAGCAGTTCAATCTCTTCCCCTCGCTCACCGCGATCGAGAACGTCGAATACGCGCTCAACGTGAAGGGCGTGAAGGGAAGCGAGGCGCGCGTCGAAGCGCAGCGCGTGATCGAAGCGGTCGGTCTCGGCGATCGCCAGCACTTTCTGCCGCGCGACATGAGCGGCGGCCAGAAGCAGCGCGTGGCCATCGCACGAGCGCTGGCCGGCAACGCGCCGATCCTCCTCGCCGACGAGCCGACCGCGAATCTCGACTCGACCGTCGGGACGCAAGTCCTGGAAATGTTCCGCGCGCTGGCCAAGCAGGAGAACCGCGCGCTGGTCATCGTCACTCACGACCCCAAAGTACGCACGATCGCCGACCGCGTCGTGCAGATTCAGGATGGAGCTCTCGTATGAATCGTCTTCTCTACCCGATCCTCGGACTGCTCATCGTCATCGCCACCGTCGTGCAGGTGAGCGCCACCCGCAATCCGAAAGCCGCGGCCCCGCAGGCGGCCGCGAACACGGAAGCTCCGCGCGTCGTCGCCGAAGGGCGCGTGGTCACGTACCCGGGCGCGGAAGTGACCATCGGCACCGACGTCGCCGGCACGATCGATCGCCTGAACGTCGAAGAAAAGCAGCAGGTCCGCGCCGGTGAGGTGCTCGCCATCATCCGCGCCGATGACACGCGCGCGGCGCTCGCCGTCTCCCGTGCCCGCGTCGGCGAAGCGCAGGCGGACACGCGTCTGTTCGAAGCCGAAGTCGCACGCGCCAAGCATCTGTTCCACGAAGACGTCGGCTCCAAGCAGGCGTGGGACAAGGCCGAGCGCGATCTCGACTCCGCGCGCGCGCGCGCCGCCTCGGCATCGGCCGAAGTGCGCCGTCTCGAGGCGCTGGTCGAGAAGACGGTCATCACCGCGCCGATCGACGGCATCGTGATCGCCCGCCACGTCCACGCCGGAGAGACCATCGAAAGCGGCGATGCCATCGTGACCGTCGCCGATCTCACCAGGACGCGCGTCGAAGCGGAGATCGACGAATACGACACCGCGCGCATCCGCCTCGGCGCACACGTCGACGTCACCGCCGAAGGCTTCGGCCGCACCTGGCGCGCCACGATCGAAGAGATCCCCGATGCGGTCGTGAACCGCCGTCTCAATCCGCAGGATCCGTCGAAGCCGATCGACACGCGCGTGCTGCTGGTGAAGGTCGCCTTCGCCGAGCCGACGCCGCTGAAGCTCGGGCAGCGCGTGGAAGTGCGGATGGCGCAGTAAACGAGTTCCTCGGTTCCTCGGTTCCTCGGAGTTCCTCGGAGTGGGCGGTTGCCTCCGAGGAACCGGGGAACTCCGAGGAACTCCGAGGAACGCGCCAATACTCCGCAGTACCATCGCTGCGTGCAGCGGCAGCTCGAGATCCTCAACGAAGTGGCGCGCATCGCCACGCTCGATCTCGAAGTGCGTCCGATGTTGCAACGCATCACCGACGCGCTGGCGTCGAAGTTCGATTGGGAGTTCGTCGCGCTGGTGACCATCGATCGCGAGCGGGAGATGTTCCTTTGCGAGGCGGTCACGTCCTCCGTGGTGACGTCGGTGTATGTCGGCTACTCGCGGCCGCTCGGCAGCGGCGTGGTCGGACACGTGGCCGCGACCGCGGAGCCGGTGGTCATCGACGACGTCAGGGAGCATCCGAATTACGTCGAGACGCTGCCGGATGCGCGCTCCGAGATCTGCGTGCCAGTCTGCCATCACGGAGAGATCGTGGCCGTGCTGAATCTCGAAAGCACGCGCCTGGCCGCGTTCCACGGACAGCTGCCGCTGCTCACCGGCGTGGCCGATCAGATCGCCGGCGCGATCGCGAGCGGGCAGCTGTACGCGGAACTGAAGAAAGTCACCGCGCAACTGGAACAGAAAACGCGCGCCCTCGAGGACGCAAACCTGCACCTCGGCCGCGCCATCGAAACGCTGCATCGCATCTCCACGCTCGACGGATTGACCGAGGTCGCCAACCGCCGCCATTTCGACGACACGCTCGCGCTGGAATGGCGGCGCGCGGCGCGCAACGGACAACCGATGTCGCTGCTGCTGCTCGACATCGATTTCTTCAAGGCATTCAACGATCGCCACGGACATCAGGCCGGCGATGACGTGCTGCGCCGCGTCGCGCAGCTGCTGCGCGACTCCGTCCATCGCGCCGCCGATCTCGTCGCGCGTTACGGCGGCGAAGAGTTCGTGGTGTTGCTGCCCGAGACCGGCGGCGAGCACGCACGCGAGATCGCGGAGACGCTGCGCTCGATCATCGAGGAGCAAGGCATCGTCACCGCGAGCCTCGGCGTGGCGACGCAGTCGGCGTCGCGGGAGGGAAATCCCGACGAGCTCGTGAAACGCGCGGACGAAGCGCTGTACGAAGCGAAGCGGTCGGGGAGAAACAGGGTCTGCTAACGCTTCTTGCGCGGACGCGGCGGGCGCACGCGCGCCACGATCGCCTTCGCCATCGCCGTCTCGCCGCGCCGCCGTCCGTTCGGCATCGGCGGCGCGTCTTCGGCGGTCACGATCTCCACGCCCTGCTCGCCGCGCCGTCCCGCGCCGCCGCGGCGCGCCTTCTCGAGCGTCATCAGAAAGCCGAACGCCGGATCCTTGAACTGCAGGTGCCGCAGCATGTGCCAGTGCTTGTGCACGTACGCCTGCAGGAACGCGAGCACGTGCCCGAGACTGATGATGCGGCAGGGAGGTACGGGGGCGCCGGGAGGAAACGAGCCGAACGCGATCAGGCGCACGGAAAACGACGGCGGAATCTGCGCCGCCCCGTGATCGAGAAGATGCCGCACGTTGGTCTCGGCGTCGCCGACTTCGCCGAAGAGGCTCACCACCGTCTTCATCACGTCCGGATCGCGGATGCCCGTGTTGATGCCGACGCGACCTTCCTTCACCTCGCCGATGATCATGTCGATCGAATCGCCGGGGATGCCCAGTCCGGGATCGATACCGGAGACGTCGAGGCCGGCCGGACCTCGGCGACCGGGCCGCGCCATCGGCTGCCCGGACGGAAAACGGAACGCAAGCATGTCGATGTCGGTCAGCGTGCGAAAACCGCTGCGCGCCGTGCCGGCGATGATCGGATATTCGGCGGAGGTGAAGTAACCGTTGAGCTGCAGGTACGCCTGAACGAGGGCGACGGCGTGATCCATGTCGTCACCATGGTACGCGACGGCGTAACGCTACTTCGGCGTAACCAGCGTCACCTGATTCGTTTCGTTGTTCGTCAGCGACACGAACCCCCAGATCGACGACTGCGGATACCCGAGGGTGCTGGCGAGGTTCGAGATCTCGATGCGCACGCGGCTCCCTGCCGCCGCGCTGCGTACGGCGTCCGTCAGCGGATCGATGGCAATCCACGCCGGATGCGCCGGGAAGACCACGGCCACCAGGATCGCGATCCCGCGCAGCTCGACATCGAATTGCGCCAGCGCCGTTTGGCCGTCTTCCGGATAGACCGTCACGCGGACCGGCATCGGCGCGTAGGTGAACCCGTAGATGCGCAGCGTGGCGCGGTACTTCGGATCGACCGGGACATCGAAGAGGGTGAGATCGCCGGCGAACTGCTCGGACCGGACCACCGGCACTTCATCGCCGAGGCTCGTGGCGTTCTGCGATGTGTCGCGCACGCGCAGCGACAGCTTCACCGAGTCCAGCATCGTCTTCGGGATGTACAGGAACGTCCCCTCTTCGAACGGGGACAGGCCGGGAAGGAACTGAACGTTCTTCGTCTCGCCCGGACCGACGACGACGCGCGGCGGAGGCGGCACCGGCTGGCCGACGGAGTTTTCGGCGGGCACCCGCAGCTCGAATCTCGACGCGTTGAAGATGTGCAGTTCGGCGTCCCACACGGATCCGTGCGCGCCAGGCAGGCCGCGCGACGTCAGCGGAACGAGTACCGCTGCAAAGTCCTCCGGGTTGTCGTCGGCGATGCCGATCGGCGCGGCCGCGAGCGAGAGGAGCAACAGCGCGAGGAGAGGGATTCTCATTGGCTATCTCGACGGGATGATGGTGACCTGATTGGTTTCGTTGTTCGTCAGCGAGACGAACGCCCAGATGCTGGGCAGCGGCGGCGAAACGTTCGCGCCGTAGTTGGTCAGCTCGATGCGCACGCGTCCACCGGCGGCGCGGGCGGCGGGCGGAATCGGATCGAGTGCGATGTAGGACGGATGCGGCGGAAACGGCACGAACTCGGTGGTGAGGATGCCGCGCAGAACGACGTCGAACTGCGCGTACGGCGTGTCGCCGTTTTCCGGTAGAACGGTCACGCCCACGAGCATCGGCTCGGGCGTGAACGCGTAGATGCGCAACATGGCGCGGTACTGCTCGTCGATCGGGATGTCGACGATGCGCACGTCCTGTCCCCCTCCCTGACCGGGACGCACCACCGGCACGTCGACGCCGAGGCTGCCGGCGTTCTGCGACGTATCGCGGACTCGCAGCGACATCGTCGCCGCATCCAGCAGCCCGTTGGGAATGTAGAGGAAGTGCCCGTCCGCTCCCGCTTCGCGGCGCGGCAGATGGATCCGCTGCGTCGTACGCGGCTCCACCGTCACGGCGAAATCGAACGGCAGCTCGGTGAAGTGTCCTGCCGGTCCCGGCATGCGCAGTTTGAAATGGCTCGACGCGTTGAACGCGCGCAGCTCGGCTTCCCACACCGAGCCGTGTGCTCCCTGAATCGGCGCGGACGTCAGCGGGACCAGCACCTGCGTGTAATCCTGCGGACTGCCCTCCGCCAGCTCATGAAAGAAAAACACATCGACCAGCGTCGCCTCGCCGTGTCCGGCCACGCGAACGGTGACGTCCGCCGCGTGTCCTTCGGGGCCGACCGAAGACGGCGGATTCACACGCACGTGCAACCGCGTCGGCTCGACGTGGAACACCGTGGCCGGCGTGTCATCGAACAACACCGTCACCGCTCCATCGCCGAAGCCGGAGCCGTCGATGATCACGTGTGTCGCCGCGAACGAGAACCCTTCCTGCGGAGTGATGTTCGAGATGGCCGGCACCGCGCCCAGCGACGCGGTCAGCAGGATGGAGAGCAAGAATGGCGCGAGTCGCATCAGAAGTCTCCTGTCCGCTACTTCGGCGTAACGAGCGTCACCTGATTGGTTTCGTTGTTCGTCAGCGACACGAACGCCCAGATCTTTGCGGGCGGCGGCGTGATGATCGGGGCGAAGTTCGTGATCTCGATGCGCACGCGGCGCACGATGGACGAGCGGATCTCGTCTCCCAGCGGATCGAGCGCGATGTACGCCGGATGCAGCGGGAACGGATCGAACGCGGCGTTCACGATGCCGTGCAGAGTCACGTCGAACTGGCGCAGCGCCGGCACGCCAATCTCGGGATAGATGGTCACGCGCACCGGCATCGGCGCCGGCGTGAAGCCGTAGATGCGCAGGAGGGCGCGATACTTCGGATCGACCGGGACATCGAAGATGGTCAGCTCGTGCGCTGCCTGATCGGCGCGCACGACCGGCACCTCGTCGCCGAGGCTGGTGGCGTTCTGGGACGTATCGCGGATCCGCAACGACATCCTGGTGGTGCTCACCATCGTGTTCGGCACGAAGAGGAATGCGCCGTCGACGCCGTCGCGTGGATACAGGAAGAGCTCCTCCGTCACGTGCGGGGCGATGACGAGGGAGGCCTCGATCGGGAGCACCGGCGAGTCGGAGAACCCGGGCATTCTCAGAGGTTCGTTCGACCCGTTGAAGACGTACAGCTCCGAATCCCAGACCGAGCCATGCGAGCCCCGCACGCCGTGCGAGACCAGCGGAATCAGCGTGGCCGTGTAGTCCGCCGGATTGTCCTGGGCGAAGGCATCCGGTACAGCGACGAGAACGAGAAGAAGCAACGAGAGAAGAGAGGGTCTCATAGGCGGTAGATTCTCATAATCCTGTGAATTCGGCCTGTTACACTGAGCGCAAAAATCATGACTGCTCCCACTGAAGCTCCGCCGAAGCTCTCGTATGACTGCTCGAAGTGCCCCGCGTACTGCTGCAGTTACGACCGGATCATCGTCCAGAAGCGCGATCTCAACCGCCTGGCGAAACACCACGGCATCGACGTGGAGACCGCCCGGCGCCGCTTCACCAAAGTCATCGAAGGCGAGCAGGTTCTGCGCCATCAGAAGGACAAGATCTACGGCAGCATCTGCATGTTCATCGACCTCAAGACCCGCCGCTGCACCGTTTATGAATCGCGGCCCGGCGTTTGCCATGAGTATCCGGACAAGCCGAAGTGCGGCTACTACGAATTCTTGAAATGGGAGCGGAAGCATCAGGAAGACGAGAAATTCATTCCACTTCGCATGGGATGAGCGGCGCCGGCATGCGCCGCTCCGTCCGAATGTTATTCGCATCATGAAACGCAGTCTTCTGGTCCTGCTCCTCGCGGCCAAGTCATTGTTCGCACAGGACTTCGGCGAGCAGGTATCCGTCAGCTACGTGATGGTCCCCTTCAGCGTCCTGGGCGCGAAGGGCGTTCCGATCACCGATCTCGCCGCGAAGGAAGTGACGCTGCTGGTCGACGGAAAGAAGGTCGCCACCGATCTCTTCGAGCGCTCCATGAACGCGCCGGTGTCGTGGACGATCCTGCTCGACGGCTCCGGCTCGATGGGACTGGCCGGCAAGATGGACGCGGCCAAGGCGGCCATCAACGCGCTCACCGCGCGGCGCCGCGAGGGAGACGACTTCGCGCTGTACTCCTTCGACTCGGCCGGCCGTGTGAACGAGCTGGTGCCGTTCACGGAGAACCCGGCCGCGATCACACGAGCGGTGGACGTGGTGAAGCCGTGGGGGAAGACGGCGTTCTTCGACGCGCTCGCGCAGATGCCGGAACGGAGTGAGCTCGGCCGCAACGCGTCGCGCGCGATCATCCTGCTCAGCGACGGCATCGACAACGCCTCGACGCTGACGCGCGCGGACATCGAGAAGAGGATGGAAGGCGTGTCGATCCCGGTCTACGCGTTCGGTCTGCGCGAGCCGGGCGAAGTGGGGCCGAAAAGGGTCGCGCCGATCAGCGAGGAGATGTCGAACATCGACCTCCTGGAAGAGCTCGCCACCGCGTCCGGAGGCCGTTTGTTCGTCGGCAACCGGCCGGAAACCCTTGCAAATGCAATGGATGGAATCGAAAAAGTTCTTCGGGCCCAATACTTGATTGGGTTTCCGCCGACGGGAAATGGTGCAGTAAAGTACCGTCGTATTTCGCTCGAGCTCGCGGGACGCGTCCGCTCCGTCCGAGTCCGTGCCGGCTACCGCGGTACGGAGCCTCCGGTCCAGAGCGCATCGTCGCGCACGCGGAAGCGCATCGAAAGGAAGAATAGTTGATGAAGAAGTTGATCCGGGCAGTATCCGTTACGGCGATGGCCGCGCTCCTCGGCGCGTGCGCTACCTCGAAATCGGTCGACGAGAAGATCGCGGCCTCCCAGGCGTCCACCAATCAGCGCATCGAGTCGGTCTCGTCCCAGGTGGAGGATCTCCAGCAGAAGCAGCAGCAGACCGACGTCAAGATCGAGCAGCTCAGCCAGTCGGCGCAGGAAGCGCTGCAGCGCGCGCAGGAAGCGGGCGTGCTGGCCAAGGGCCAGGTGGTGTTCGAGCAGTCGTTCGCCGAAGACCGCATCAAGTTCAAGCTCGATTCGTACGAGCTCGACGATGCCGCGAAGGCGGCACTCGATGAGTTCGCCGGGCGCGTGAAGGGAATCACCGACCAGTACTTCATCGAGATCCAGGGCCACACCGACGACAGCGGCGGTGAGAAGTACAACGAGGAGCTCGGCCAGGATCGCGCGGACTCGGTGCGCCGCTATCTCTCCCGTCAGCACAAACTCCCGCTGGCGCGCATGTCGACCATTTCGTACGGCGACACGCTCCCGCTCGAACCGAACAACACCCGCGCCGGCCGCTCCGCGAACCGCCGCGTGGTGCTGGTCGTCCTCGAGTAGCACGCGAGCTTCAGCGCAGTGAAAAGGCCGGCGTACGCCGGCCTTTTTGTTTTCTGTAGGGTCGTCGGTAGCGACCTGAAGTTACGCGAACGTGGCCACCACCGGCGCGTGATCGCTCGTCCCGATCTCGCGTTGCGAAGGGCACGACACCGCTTTCTTCGCCAGCGGTTCCGAGGCGAGCACGTAGTCGAGGCGCCAGCCGATGTTGCGCTGCTTCATGTTGCGCCACGGCGCCCACCAGCTGAAGTAGTTGTCGTCGTCCGGATAGAGCATCCGTCCGACATCCACCAGACCTCCCTCGCTGAGCAGCCGCTCGAAGAGCTCGCGTTCCTGCGGGAGCTGTCCGATCGCACGCGGCTTGCGCTCGCGCGGATGGACGTCGCGTTCGCTGCGGGCGATGTTCATGTCGCCGCACAACACCAGCCGCAGTCCGCGTGCTTTCAGGTCCGCTGCGTATGCGATCAGCGCGTTGATGAAGGCGATCTTCGCCTCGAAGTCTTTTCCCCCATTGGGAACGTACACGCTGGTGAACACTGTGTCCTCGATTTGTGCCTGCACGATGCGGGTCTCGAGGTCGAACGCGGGATGGGTGAACTCGACATTCGGAGCGAACTCGCGGCGGACGTGCAGTCCCACTCCCGAGTACCCGCCGGCGCCGTGCCAGTAGCACGTATATCCTTCGATCGAACAGCTTTGCGGGATCTGATCGAGCTTCGCCTTGATCTCCTGCAGGCAGATCACGTCAGGTTGCTCCGACGCCGCCCAGGCCGCGAACTGCTCGTGCCGCGCGCGGATCCCGTTCACATTCCAGGTAGCGACTTTCATGGTGCGGGGATTGTATCGGCACGCTGCGCTTGCAACATCTCTGGAGGCCGAATGCGTAAGTACACCATCCTCTTTTTTCTACTGACTCTGATTCCAACCGCTGTCTTCGCGCAGGACGACTGGCGTCGCCGCCGCGGCGATGACGATCGCGACCGTGATCGCTACCGCCGTGAAACGTTCGAGCTCTCGCCGTTCATCGGCTATCGCTGGGGCGGGACGATCTTCGCCGACCAGTCCTTCGTTTTCGATCAGGACGTGGACGTGGCCAGCAATCCGAACTTCGGCATCAACTTCGCCTTTCCGCTCGGCGACAGCGGCATGAAGCTCGAGCTGATGGCCAACCGCCAGTCCTCCGAGCTGGAGTCCGAGAGCGGACTGTTCGAGCCGGACGACGAGATCGCGGACATCGACGTGACCTACCTGCACGCCGGTCTGCAGTTCCCGTTCGCGCGCTCGCGCAACGCCACGCCGTACGTGGTGGTGAGCGCGGGACTGGCGAACCTCGACCCGCAGGTCAGCGGCGTGTCCGCGGAGAATCGGTTCTCCGCATCCGCGGGCGTCGGCGTGAAGCTGCCCATGAGCGATGCGCTGAGCATCAAGCTCGAAGGACGCGGTTACTACACCGCGCTCGAGGAAGACAACGACTGTGCGTTCTGCGATTACTTCTACAACCAGGATTTCTATCAGGGCGAAGTGAACCTCGGCCTGATCTTCTCGTTCTGACCGGTCGCGCTACACTCTCGCGGTGATCAGCCGCCTCATCGCCGCGTCGGCCTACGCCGGCGCGGCGTTTTTGTTCGGAGTGGCCCTCGGGGAACGCGGAGAGTTCGGCCCCGTCCAGCATCTCTTCCGCTTCGTCATCCCGATCGCCACAGTCGTGCTGATGTTCGTCTCGCGGCAGGGGCGCGTTCAGGTCCTCGCCACCGGCGCGGTGATGCTCGCCGGAGTGTTCATCGGACAACAACAGTTCGCGCGCGCCTGGGAAGATTGCCTGCGCCGCGCGCCGGTCGTGCGCACCGCGCTGCTTCAACATCACGCGCGCACCGGCGGCTATCCCGCGCGTCTCGAAGAGCTGCGGATCGAGCTCCCCTGCCGCTGCGGTTTCCGCGACACCATCCTGCACTACCTCTCAAACGAGCGCGGCTTCCGGCTGTGGTACACGAACGACCGGGAGACGTTCACCGCCACCGAAAGATCTTCAGTCCGATCGCGGACGTGACGATCGTCCACACCATCAGGATCGCCAACTGCGGCGCGATGTGCGCGAAGCCGTAGCCGTCGTTGATCACGGCGCGCAGCGCGTCGTTGAGCGCGGTCAGCGGGAGCACGCGGATCAGCGGCTTCACCGCATCGGGAAAACGCTCGTACGAGAAGAAGACGCCCGAGCAGATCCACATCGGCATCATCACCACGTTCATCAATCCGCTGATCGCCTCCAGCGTGTCCACGCGCGAGCCGATCAACATCCCCAGCCCCGCGAACGTCGCGCCGCCGAGGAGGCACGTCAGCGCGAAAAGCACCACGGAGCCGCGGATGGCTACATCGAAGACCAGCCAGGCCACGATCGAGATCGACGCCACCTCCACCACCAGGAAGACCAGCCGCGACGCGAATTGCGACAGCAGGTAGTCGCTCTTGCGCATCGGCGTGGCCACGAGACGCTTGAGCAGTTTGCGCAGCCGCGCGTTCACGATCGAGAACCCGATGCTCCACATCCCCGTGCTCATGAGGTTCATGCCCAGCAGGCCGGGAACGAGAAAGTCGATGTAGCGCGAGCCCTGTTCGGTGACGTGTTCTTCCTTCGCACGAAACGCATCGCGGCGGCCGAGGCTCGCCTGCAGCGCGGAGTCGACCTCGACGCGTGCGGTGCGCGCATCGGGCCGCGTGGGATCGAGGCGATACACCGGCGGGCCGTCGCCGTTCAGGAGCAGCGAGATCGTGCCGCGGCGCAGCTCTTCGCGTCCCACGTCCGCCGCATAGATGCGCGGGATCAGCGCCGGCGATTGCTTCAACGCCGCGAGGCGCTGTTGCGCGAGCGGTCCCTCGGCCACGCCGACCGGAATGCGGTCGGGCGGCTTGTCGCGAAATGCGAAGCCGAGGGCGATGGTCAGCAGGAGCGGGAACGCGAACACCCAGAATGCGACATCGGGCTCGCGTCCGAACTCCTTCAGCCGCACGATGGTCATCTCCAGCAGCGGATGGTGCATCGGCCGCTTGTTCGCGTCAGACATCGCGCAGCTCCCTCCCCGTCAGCGCCACGAAGAGGTCCTCGAGCGTGGCCGCGTGCGTCGACAGCGTCTGCAGCTTCGCGCCGCGCTCTTCCACCAGCGCGAGCAGCCGCGGCACCGCCAGCGCCAGCGAGTCGACGCGCAACTGCCATCGGTCGCCGCGACTGGTGGCGCCGTGGTATCCCGGAATCGTGGCAAACGCGTCTTCCTCGAGCGCCGGCTCGCTGACGAACTCGATGATGTGCGGCGCCTCCAGCCGCGCGATCAGCTGCGGCGGCGTGCCGAGCGCGATGCGCTTGCCGTGATCGACGATGGCGATGCGGTCGCAGAGGCGCTCCGCCTCTTCCATGTAGTGCGTCGTGAGCAGCACCGTCCCGCCGCGCTTCCGGTAATCGGCGACGAGGTCCCACAACTGCAGGCGGCTCTGCGGATCGAGTCCGGTGGTCGGCTCATCGAGAAAGAGCACGTCCGGCTCGCCGACCAGCGCACACGCGACGGCGAGACGCTGCTTCTGCCCGCCGGACAGCTTCACGAATCGCGAGTTGCGTTTCTCCTCGAGCGAAAGGCTGCGCAACAGGTCGTCCGGATCGGGACCCTGATCGTAGAAGGAGCGAAAGAGGCGCAGGATCTCGTACGCCGTCAGCTTTTCCGCGAGCTGCGTCTCCTGCAACGACACGCCGATGCGCTGCCGCAGCTCGCGCTCGTCTTCGCGCCAGGTCTTGCCGAGGATGCGCACCTCGCCGCTGTCCGGCGTGTTCAGTCCTTCCAGGATTTCGATGGTGGTGGTCTTCCCCGCGCCGTTCGGCCCGAGCAAACCGAAACACTCGCCCGCAAACACCTCGAGGTCGATCCCATCGACCGCTTTCACGTCGGAGTAGTGCTTCTTCAGGTTGATGCAGCTGATGACCGGCGTCGTCACGGGGTGAGAAGATAGCAGGGACTCGCCTCCCCCATGCGCGCCATCACCATCACGAACGGTCAGCTCGAGATCGGCGACGCACCGCGTCCGTTGGCCGGCGCCGATGATCTGCGCATTGCGGTGCGTGCGACGTCGGTGAATCGCGCCGATCTCCTGCAGGCGGCGGGACGGTATCCGCCGCCTCCCGGCGCTTCGCCGATTCTCGGATTGGAGTGTGCGGGCATCGTGACGGAAGTTGGCGCGAACGTGCGCGGCTGGGCGATCGGCGATCGTGCGATGGCGTTGCTGCCCGGCGGCGGGTATGCCGCGGAGGTGACGGTGCATGCGGGGTCGGCGATGCATGTGCCGGATGCGCTCAGCGATGAAGAGGCGGCCGCGCTTCCGGAAGTCTTCCTCACCGCATTTCTGAATCTCTTTCTGCTTGCGCTCGTGCGCGAGGGGGAGTCGGTGCTGATCCACGGCGGCGGCAGCGGAGTGGGCACCGCCGCGACCACGCTCTGCAAGCTCGCCGGCGTACGCGTGCTCGTGACGGCCGGCTCGCCGGAGAAATGCGCTCGTTGTCTCGAGCATGGTGCCGACATGGTCATCGACTACCGCGCGGAGGATTTCGTGGAGAAGGCGCGTGGCGTCGACGTGATCCTCGATCACATCGGCGCGCGCTATCTGCCGCGCGATCTCGAAGCGATCGCCACCGGCGGACGGATCGTGATCATCGGCTCGATGGGCGGCCAGCGCACTGCCGAGATCGACGTGACCCAGCTCCTCGGCAAGCGCGTGCACATCATCGGGTCCACACTGCGCGCGCGTTCCGTCGAATCGAAAGCAGCCATCGTGCGCGCGTTTCTCGATCGCTTCGGCGACGACCTCGAGGCGGGACGGATCCGTCCCGCGATCCACGGCGTGATGCCGCTCGAGCGCGCGGCAGACGCGCATCGTCTGATGGAGACGAGCGAGCACTTCGGAAAAATCGTGTTGCGCGTGGAGTAGCGCTACTTTCTCGCGGCGCGGCGTTTCGCCGGCGGAGGCGTGACATGCGGCGTCGCGGCGATCGCGGCGACCACGTCGAGCCGGCGGAACGCCAGTCCGTTGCGCGTGTCGACCACCGGCCTGCCGGTGTTCTTCAGGATCGATTCCGACTGCTCCGCGGTCATCGTGCCGGCGCTCACTTGATGCATGAGCGCGAGTGCGCCGGCGATGTGCGGGGCGGCCATCGACGTGCCGGTCATGGTCGCGAATCCGCCGCCGCGGCCGGTGGCGGTGATGACCGCGCCGGGCGCGACCAGATCGATGGCCGTGCTGCTGTTCGTGAAGCCTTCCACCGCATCGTTGACCTTCGACGTCGCGCCGACGCCGATCACGTCCGCCATGCACGCGGGGATGGTCGTGCCTGCGACCGAGCTGTGATTGCCGCTCGACGCGGTGATCAGCACGCCGCGCCGCCGCAGCTCCGCCACCACGTCGTGCATGCCGAGCGCGATCGCGGCCAGCTCGCAGTCCGCCGGCGAGTACACGCCCCACGATCCGAAGCTCATGTTGATCACCTTCACGTCCGGACGCTCGGCGGCGATCCACTCCAGCGCACGGAAGACCTGCGTGAAGCTGCGGAACGCGCCCTCGTGATCGAGCACCTTCACCGCCACGATGCGCGTGCCGGGCGCCACGCCGCGCGGTGCGGTCGCGCCGCTGCCCGCCACGATGCCGCTCACGTGCGTCCCGTGTCCGTTGTCATCCTGCGCGGCACCGGGACCGCTCTGGACCGAGTCGCCGTTCGGACAGCAGCCGCTGCCGAGGTTGTCGCAGAAGCACTGCTGCGCGACCACGCGTCCGGCGAAATCGGGGCTGGTGACGTCGATGCCGCTGTCGAGCACGGCCACGGTCACGCCGCGGCCGTCGACGCCTTGCGCGTGTACGACGTTCGCGCCGACGAGCGGCACGCTGTCCATCAACGCCGCGCGGCCGCCGCGATCGATCGAGATCGCACGCACGCGCGGATCGTTCTCCAGACGCTCGAGATCCGCGCTGTCGATCTCCGCGGCGAACGCGGGACCGCGGCCCCACGGCTCGACCGCAGTCGCGCTGTCGAGCGACTCGACCACATCGCTGCGCAACGACATGAGACTCGCGTGACGCACCTCCGGCAGACCGACGGCAACGATCACGCGCACGCGCTCGGCGCGAAGAGGAAGCGCTGCGGCAATCGCCAGCGCGAGGAACCACCTCGACATGCGGCGCGCAGAATAACTTATTTTCGCAGCGGGCGCTGGGAACCATGCGCGCCGCACGGCGCGCATGGGGAACCGTGCGCCTGCAGGGCGCGCGGAGGCATCTGCGCAGTCACGTGGTGCGGGCCGAGTCTCGCGAGAGCGGCGCCTTCGCAAGATCCTCGGCAGCCCCGCTCTAGCGGAGACCGCCCTGAAACTCGAGACCTCCCAGACGCCCCCGCGCGCCCTGCAGGCGCGCGGCTCCCCCGTGCGCGCCGTGCAGCGCGCACGGCTCCCGACAACACAACTTAAAACAGCGCCCCCTGCGCCACGCGCCGCCGAAACGACGCCGTCGACAGATCCGAGCGCCGCTCGTTCAGGCCGAGCTTCCGGCAGGTGACGTCGAACAGCGCCTGAATCTGCTCGGCGAAGATGCCGGTGCCGCGTCCGCGCACGCCCCACTGCGCGTCGTAGAGCTTGCCGCCGCGCAGGTCGCGGATGCGGTTCAGCACCTTGTCCTTGCGATCGGGGTAATGCTCCTCGAGCCACTGTTCGAAGAGCGGCGCGACCGCCCACGGGAGGCGCAACACCACGAATCCCGCGCCGTACGCGCCCGCCTCTTTTGCGGCGGCGAGAATCGACGGCATCTCGTGATCGGTGAGTCCTGGAATCGTCGGCGCGACGTTCACCGTCACCGGGATCCCCGCCGCCGCGAGCCTGGCCACCGCCTCGAGGCGCAGTTCCGGCGATGACGTGCGCGGCTCCATGATCCGTCCCAGTGCCGGATCGAGCGTGGTCACGGAGATGGTCACGTGCGCCGCGTCGTACTTCGCGAGCTCGGCCAGCAGATCGATGTCGCGCGTGACCAGGTGATTCTTGGTGATGATCGCCACCGGATTGCGGAAGTCCGCCAGCACCTCGAGGATCCCGCGCGTGATGCCGAGCCGCCGTTCGATCGGCTGGTAGGGATCGGTCACGCCGCTCATCACCAGCACCTGCGGCTCCCACTTCTTCGCGTTCAGCTCCTCGCGCAGACGCGCCGGCGCGTCCTCCTTGACCAGGATCTTCGTCTCGAAGTCGAGCCCCGCGGAGAAGCCGAGGTACTCGTGTGTCGGGCGCGCGAAGCAGTAGATGCAGCCGTGCTCGCAACCGCGATACGGATTGATGCTCGCGTCGAAACCGACGTCCGGACTGTCATTCGTGGCGATGATGGTCCGCGTCGGATCGCGCAGATAAACCGTCCCCGGCGCCTCGTCTTCAGGCGGAGCGTCCTCGTCGCGAACGTACGCGATCGATTCGAACCGGTTCTGGGGGTTCCAGGTGGCGCCGCGGCCTTTCATGGCTTGGGGATGGAGAATAGCGAAGAGGTGTGGTCTATGCCGTGTAGAGTCGCAAAGTCTCAAAGTCGCAAAGTCTCAAAGGAAGACCAGCGGGCCGTGCTTCCTTTGAGACTTTGCGACTTTGAGACTTTGCGACTAGATCCCCCTCATCCTCCTCAACTCCGGAGCCCGCCACGCCACGATCCCCACTACCAGTAGAGTCATGCAACCGCCGAACAGGACGGATGGCACGACGCCCATCAGTCTTGCCGCTACGCCGGATTCGAATGCGCCGATCTCGTTCGAGGAGCCGATGAAGATCTGATTGACCGCGGCGACGCGGCCGAGGAGGTGTTGGGGCGTGCGCGTTTGCAGGAGCGTCGAGCGGATCACGACGCTCACGTTGTCGAACACGCCGCTGGCGAACAGCGCGGCGAACGAAATCCAGAAGTGCCGCGAGAGGCCGAAGAGGATCATGCAGACGCCGAAGCCGGACACGGACAGGAACAGCGCGCGTCCGGCGCGTTGCATCGGAGGGCGATGGGCGATGAAGATGCCCATGAGGATCGAGCCGGCGGCGGGCGCGGCGCGCAACAGGCCGAGGCCTTCCGGACCTGCATCGAGCAACGTCGCGAACGCGGGCAGCAACGCGACGGCGCCGCCGAACAGCACCGCGAAGAGGTCGAGCGTCATCGCGTAGAGCAGCATCGGCTCGTTCCAGACGAAGCGGATCCCGCTACGGAGGCTTTCGCCGAGCGGCACTTCTTCGACAGGCGCCGCGGGAGGCGTGCGATGCGTCACGGCGATCATCGCCGCGAGCGAAAACGACATGGCCACGATCACCGCGATGTACGCCGCCGCCGGTCCGCGGAATCCGTACAGCAGCCCGCCCGTGGCCGGTCCTGCCACCGCCGCGATGTGCCAGATCGACGTCCGCCACGCCACCGCATTCGGATAGAGCTCGCGCGGCACGACCGACGCCGACAACGCGAAGACCGCGGGGCGCAGGAAGCTGCGCGCGGTCGCGCTGAGCGCGATCACGACGTACACCGGCCACACGCGATCGGCGCGGATCGCGCCCGGCGTGAGCGTCAGCAGCAACAACGCGATCGCGGACAGGATCAGGCAGAACGTGCCGGCCATCGCCACCATGCGCCGCTCGGTGCGATCCGCAACATGCCCGGCATAGAGCGCCACCGCGATGTACGGCAGCGCCTCGGCCAATCCGATCAGCCCCAGCGTCAGCGGATCGCGCGTGAGCTCGAACACCTGCCAGCCCACCACCACGATCTCCGCCTCGCGTGCGACCGTCAGCGTCCCGTTCGCGAGCAGCAGCCGCCGAAAGTCCGGGATGCGCAAAGACGCATAGGGGGAAAGCGACATCGGCGGCGCAGTGTAACTGTTGCATTCCCGACCGGCCGGAAATCCACCACGTTCGGTTAAGCTGCGCGTGGGTCCGCATGCAGCGCGAAGAAAAATCGGAGCGAAGCCGCCGGGCGGTTCTCGATGCGGCGCTCTATCTGTTCGCGCATCAGGGCTATCGCGCCACGACCATGCGTCAGATCGCCGACCGCGCGAAGGTCTCCACCGGAAACTGCTATCACCACTTTCCGGACAAGGACGCGATCTTTCTGGCGCTGATCGAAGAGTATCTGGAGATCACGGAGACCGATCGCTTCCCGTTCACGCACGTCCTGTATCACTCCGATCCGTTTCCGGACAATCTGGAGCAGCTCGGCTACGCCGCGCGCGACAGCGTCCGGCAGTTCCGCAATTACCTGGCGCTGTTCTACGTCGACGTGATCGAGTTCGGCGGCACGCACCTGCAGAAGTTCTACAGCGCCATCAGCAACCGTTACGCGCGCTACTTCGCCTCGCAACCGCCGGACATCGTGAAACGCCTGCGCGCGAACGTCTCTCCCGAGTCCGCGCTGCTCCTCACGGCACGCATGTTCTTCAATTACTTCTCGCTGGAGATCCTCTTCGGCGTGCCCGAGCCGTTCGGAAAGAAGCCGAACGAGGTGGTGCAGGAGCTGGCGGACATCATCCGGAATGGGGTGTGTGAAAAGTAGCGGGCGGTTATCGGTTGTCGGTTGTCTGTGCGGCATCGCGAGAAATCACAGACAACTGACAACCGACAACTGATAACGTCTTCCCATGCGTCTAGCACTCGCTCTCCTCCTGACGACTGCCACCCTCCTCGCCCAATCCGACACCAACTACACCGCCGAGATCCACAAACACACCACCGAGCCTCGCTTCATGACCGAGCTGGTGGATCACCTTCCGGCCTCGGCCACCGTTCCGACGCCGCTGGCGTTTCATGGCTACATCGCGGGTGCGGAGGGGAAGCTCACGTATGCCGAGGATGTGGTTCGGTACATGAGGGCGCTGGAGGCGGCGTCGCCGCGGGTGAAGGTGTTTTCGGTCGGCCAGTCGGAGGAAGGGCGGGAGTTCGTCGTGGTCGCCATTGCGAACGACGAGACCATCGCCGACCTCGATCGCTATCGCGACATCACCCGCCGTCTCGCCGACCCGCGCAAGCTCACCGATGCGGAAGCGCAGACACTCATCGCGAGCGGCAAGCCGATGTACTACCTCACCGGCGCGATGCACTCGCCGGAGACGGCCAGTCCGGAGATGCTGATGGAGCTGGCGTATCGCCTCGCGGTCGAGGACACGCCATTCATCCGCAACATCCGCGACAACGTCATCACGCTCATCACGCCCGTGCTCGAAGTGGACGGCCGCAATCGGATGGTCGACCTCTGGCGCTATCGCGAGAAGAACCCCGGCATTCCGACGCCGCCGCTCGCGTACTGGGGCAAATACGTCGCGCACGACAACAATCGCGACCAGATCTCCATGGCGCTCGCGCTCAGCCGGAACGCCATGAAGGCCTACGACGACTTTCACCCGCAGGTCATGCACGACCTGCACGAGTCGGTGCCGTTCCTCTACGTCTCCACCGGCACCGGTCCGTACAATCCCGCGCTCGATCCGATGATGATCGACGAGTGGCATCGCATGGGCTTCCACGAAGTCGACGAGCTCACCCGCCGCGGGCTGCCCGGCGTCTGGCTGCACGGTTTCTGGGACGGCTGGGCGCCGAACTATCTCTTCTGGCTCGGCGCGGGACGCAACACCATCGCGCGTTTTTACGAGACGTTCGGCAATCGCTGGCCGACCACGGAAAAGCGCGTCGTGCGCGGCGCGAGCGAGCGCGCGTGGTATCGCCAGAACCCGGCGCTGCCGGAAGTGCGCTGGTCGCTGCGCAACAACGTCAACTATCAACAGTCGGGCGTGCTGTTCGCGCTGCACGACATGGCCGAGAACCGCACACGCTTCCTGGAGCGCTTCTGGACGATGGGCAAGCGCGCCGTCGCGAAACCCGCGAATGAAGGTCCGGCGGCGTGGGTGCTCGATGCGGGACAGAAGCGCCAGGGCCAGATGCGCGAGTTGCTCGAGCTGATGCAGCGTCACGGCATCGAGATCCATCAGTCCGACGCCGCGTTCTCGATGCTCCCCAACTGGCCTCCCGCGAAGCCCGATCCCAAGAACGAGAAGAAGCCGGAGCCGGTGAAGTTCGCGAAGGGCTCGTACATCATCCGCATGGATCAGCCGTATTCGCGGCTGGCCGACACGCTGCTGGACGTGCAGTACGTACGCGGCGACGAGAAGGTGTACGACGACACCGGCTGGACGCTCGGCTACCTGAAGAACGTCGACGTGAAGCGGGTCGTCAATCCCGACGTGCTGAACGTGAAGATGACGCGCGTCGCAACGCTGCCGCCGCTCGGCACGCTGAAAGAGAATCACGCCGAAGCGGCGTATGCGCGGCAGTGGTTCGCTGCGCGAGTTCCTCGGGGTCCTCGGGTTCCTCGGAGTTCCTCGGGGGAGAGTGGATCCGGGAATCCTCCTCCGAGGAACGCCGAGGAACCGAGGAACGCCGAGGAACTAACCGCCCCGCGCATCGCGCTGATGCACACCTGGATCTCGACGCAGGACGAGGGGTGGTGGCGCCTCGCGCTGGAGTCGATGGGCGTGCCGTACGACTACATCTCGACGCAGGACGTGTCGCGGATGCCCGACCTGCGCGCGCAGTACGACGTGATCCTCTTCCCGCCGGTCGGCCGCGCGTCGGCGCAGGACCTCGTCAACGGCTATCCCGCCGGCCCGCCGCTCCCGTGGAAAAAGACAGACCTGACCCCGAACCTCGGCGTCGACGAGACGGACGACATGCGTCCGGGACTCGGGCTCGGCGGCGTGCAGAATCTGCTGCGCTTCGTCGAGGACGGCGGCCTGCTCGTGACCGCGCGCGATACGTCCGTGTGGGCCGTGCAGTACGGTCTGGCGCGGTGGGTGCGCGTCGTCGACACGAGCAAGCTCAAGGCGCCCGGCACGATCGTGCAGGGCACGGTGACGGACAAGAAGCATCCCATCGCGCGCGGCTACGACGAGACGCTGCCGCTCTACTTCTCCGGCTCGCCGGTGTTCCAGGTCGGCTATCGCAACGAGCCGCCCGCGACGGACTCGCGCCCGAGCGGACGCGGAGGCAAAGACGATCCCGACGTGCCGCAGGGACGTCCGTTCATCGCCACGCCGGAGCGCCCGAAGCCGGGTCCAGGCGAGGCAGGCTTCCAGCTCCCCGAGGATGCGCCGTGGAACGTCGAGGTCATCATGCCCAGTGCGGAGGAACGGCCGCGCGTGGTGATCTCGTTCGCGGAGAAAGACCTGCTCCTGTCGGGCATGCTCGAAGGCGCGGACGAGATTTCCGGCAAGCCGGCGGTGATCGACGTACCGCGCGGCAAGGGTCACATCATCCTGATGTCCACCAATCCAATGTGGCGCATGAACACCTCGGGGCTGTATGCATTGGTGATGAACTCGATCATGGAACTCGCGCCATGAGCTGGTCGCCGGAGCAATACGAGCGCTTCAAATCCGAGCGCAAGCAGCCGTTTCTCGACCTGGTCTCGCTGATCGAGAAACGCTCGCGCATGCGCATTGTCGATCTCGGCTGCGGCACGGGCGAGCTGACGCGCGAGCTGCACGAGCACTTCGAGGCCGCGGAGACGATCGGCATCGACGACTCCGACACCATGCTCCTCAAGGCCGGCAGTTTCGAGGGCGAGATGCTGCGCTTCGAGAAGGGAGACATCGAGGCTTACATCGCCGACGATCCGTTCGATCTGGTGTTCTCGAATGCCGCGCTGCACTGGGTGCCCGATCACGAGCAGCTCTTCACGCGCCTGACGCGATTCCTCGCCGCCGACGGCCAGATCGCGGTGCAGATGCCGGACAACGACGACCATCCATCGCACACGGTGGCCGCGCGCGTGGCGTCGCAGTTCGGAATCGCGCCGCGGCCGGCGTACGTGCTCCCCACCGCGCGCTACGCCGAACTGCTCCATCGCCTCGGCTACAAGCATCAACACGTGCGCATGCAGGTCTACGGACACGTCCTGCCGTCGACGGACGACGTCGTAGAATGGGTGCGCGGCGCGCTGCTCACGTACTACGAGACGGCGCTATCGCCGGAGCAGTACGCGGAGTTTCTGGAGGCGTACCGGAAGGAGCTGCACGGAGTGCTCGGCGACGAGCGGCCGTACTTCTACACCTACAAGCGGGTGTTCGTGTGGGGAACCTTTTAGTGTCGTGTCTCGCTTAAAAACGGGGGTGATTTGCGAGCGCCGGCGGGCCG
>CAMPKJ010000018.1 GCA_946887105.1 uncultured Acidobacteriota bacterium
CTATTTTGTCTGCATCGAAGGGAGGCATCCGATGTCATTCGCCGATCTGAACCCCAAATTCGTCTTCTTCACCCCTGCCAGCACCCCCGATCTGATCGAACAGGTCGACCACGCCATCATCGCCCTCGATGGGCGCGCGCCGATCGGCGGCGACTGCGCGATCGAGCACCTCAACCCCGTCTCCGGCGCCGGCGTGCTGCGCGTCGATCTGTGGGTGAACGACCTCGCCGATTACACGTGCACCTACGGCTTCACCGTCTCCGATGAGAAGGGGAAGGTCCCGTATGCGCGCGGCGAGCGCACGGTGGTGAACATCGATCCGCGCTCGCAGGCGCCGCAGAAGTGGAGCCGCGAGTTCCGCGTCGCGCATGCGGAACTGCTCAAGGACCTGCCGGCGTACGCATAACCTACAATGTCCGCGATGGCAGCCAACGCCGCACCGACGCCGACGCTCGCGACACTTGCACCGAAGGGCGAGCGCACGCGCCAGAGCATCCTCGAGCGCGCGGTCGACATCGCCTCGCTGGATGGATTGCAGGGCCTGACCATCGGCCGTCTGGCCGAGGAGCTGGGGATGTCGAAGAGCGGCCTCTTCGCGCACTTTGGCTCGAAAGAGGATCTGCAGATCGCCACCATCGAGGCGGCGTCGCAGCGCTACATCAACGAGATCTTCACCGAGGCGCTGCGGCAGCCGCGCGGATACCCGCGGCTCCTGGCCATCTGTAACTCGTGGCTCTCCTACATCCGCCGCTCCGTCTTTCCGGGCGGCTGTTTCTTCGCGGCGGCGTCGTTCGAGTTCGACAGCCGTCCCGGTCCGGTGCGCGACCGCATCCGCAAGATGATGGATGACTGGATGCACGCGCTGGAACGCTCGATCCGCATGGCCAAGGATGAGGGTCATCTGAAGGACGACGTCGATCCGTCGCAGCTCGCCTTCGAGCTGAACGCGCTCTTCTTCGGCGCGAACTTCGCCTTCTACCTGCGCGACGATCAGCAGGCCATCGAGCGCGCCGAGCGCGCGGTACGGACCAGGCTGGAAGCGCTCAGGAAGTAGCTGCCACCGAACGTTCACTCCACCGTAACCAACAACTCCTCCGCTCGCTCGTTCAATGAGCAAATCTCGAGATGGAGGAGTTGCGTATGGCCGAAGAATCAGGCCTCACCCGGCGTACCGTGATCGGCGCGGGTGCCGCGGCGTTGGCGTCCGTGGCAGTTTCCGATCTATTGAGTGTCTCATCGCTGCTCGCGAATACCGGACCGGCAAACGGCGTCGGCTACTTCGCGCGATTCGGAGTGACCGAGCAGTTGATCCGCGGCACGCTCTCCGCGGCGCTGTCGAAGGGCGGCGACTACGCGGACGTGTTCTTCCAGCACCGCGTCTCGAACAACCTTTCCCTCGAGGACGGGATCGTGAACCGAGCCACCGCCAACGTTGCCCTCGGCGTCGGTGTGCGCGTTCTCAAAGGCGACCAGACCGGCTACGGCTTCACCGAGGACATCACGCCGGATGGACTGCGCCGCGCTGCGTTGACCGCGGCCGCGATCGCGCAGGGCCCGAGCCGCGAAGCTCCGGCGCGCTTCAAAGTCATGGAAGGGAAGCCGAATCGCTATCCGGTCAAAATTCGCTGGGAAGACATCCGACCGCAGCAGAAGCTCACAGTGCTGAACGGACTGAACGAGAAAACGTTCAAGGCCGATCCGCGCGTGAAGAAAGTGAGCATGGGCTTCACCGACCAGGGCAGCGTCATCCTCATCGCCGACTCCACCGGCCGCATCGTCGAGGACGCGCAGCCGATGACCACCATGTATCTCTCCGTCGTCGCCGAGCAGGACGGGCGCCGCGAGAACAACAGCATCAATCGCGCGGCGCGCGCCGACATCGGCTACTACACGCCCGAGCGCCTCGACCGCATGGTCACGGACGTGGTCGGCAAAACCATGATCCTGTTCGATGCCGTGCAGCCGCCGGCCGGTGAGATGCCTGTGGTCATGGCCGCCGGCGCAGCGGGCATCCTCCTGCACGAAGCGATCGGCCACGGGATGGAAGCGGACTTCAACCGCAAGAATGTCTCGATCTACTCGGACAAGCTGGGCAAGCCGGTGGCGAAACCGTTCGTCTCGATCGTCGACGAAGGAACGCAGGAAGGCGCGCGCGGCGCGATCAATGTCGATGACGAAGGCAACGCCGCCGGCCGCACGATGCTGGTCGAGAAAGGCACGCTCACCAGCTATCTGCACGACTCCATCTCCGCGAAGCATTACGGCGTCAAGCCGACCGGCAACGGGCGCCGCCAGGGTTACGAGCACGTGCCGATGCCGCGCATGCGCTCGACGTACATGCTCCCCGGCCCGCACACGCCCGACGAGATCATGGCCTCGGTGAAGAAGGGCATCTATTGCGAGCTCTTCTCGAACGGTCAGGTCAACATCGGCGCCGGCGACTTCACGTTCTACGTGAAGAACGGCTATCTCATCGAAGACGGCAAGATCACCAAGCCGATCAAGGACGTGAACATCATCGGCAACGGGCCGAAGGTGCTCGAGCTGATCGACATGGTCGGCAACGATCTCAAGATCGACGAAGGCGGCTGGACGTGCGGCAAGGACGGGCAGTACGTGCCGGTCTCGCAGGGACTGCCGACGGTGCGCGTTTCCTCCATCACGGTCGGCGGACGCGCCGAGAAGAAGGGATGACGATCATGAGCAAGAACAACGATCAGGACATGCTCGCCATCGCCCAGTCGTGCATCGCCATCGCCAGAAGTGCGGGCGCGAAGGATGCCGCCGCACGTGCGTATCGCGTCCGCGACGTGTCGCTCGACTATCGCGACGGGCAGGTCGAGAAGATCAGCGAATCGACCACGCGCGGCGTGACCATTCAGTTGTACGTCGACGGCCGCTACTCCAGCGTCGGCACGAGCGATCTGCGTCCCGATGCGCTGAAGACATTCATCTCGGACTCGGTTGCGGTGGCCCGTGCCATCGCGCCCGATCCGTTCCGCGCGCTCCCCGATCCCGCGCTATACAAAGGACAGTCCGGCGCGAACCTGCAGCTCGAGGATCCGAAATACTTCGGCATCACCGCCGATGACGGCCGCAAGGTGGCGAAGGTCGCGCACGACGCGGCGCGCACGGTGAAAGGCGCCGATTCAATCCTGAGCGTCACCTCTTCGTACTCGTCGAACCTGGTCGAGAACTGGATGGTGACCTCGAACGGATTCTCGGGCACGAATCGCGGCACGTCGTTCTTCGTCTCGGCGCAGGTGAGCGCGAAGGATGGCGACGGACGGCGCCCCGAGGAGTACGACTATGCGGGCTCGCGCTTCTGGGGCTCGGTGCCGGACGTCGCATCGATCGGCGCGAATGCCGCACAACGCACGCTGCGCCGGCTGGGCTCGAAGAAAGGCCAAACCGCGGAGATGACGGTGCTCGTCGACAACCGCGCCTCGGGACGCCTGGTGAGCATGCTCGGCCAGGCGTTGCAGGCCTCGAATCTCCAGCAGAAGCGCTCCTTCCTCGAAGGGAAGCTCGGGCAGCAGGTGGTCAGTCCGCTGATGACGGTCAGCGACGATCCGCTGGTGACGAAAGGCTTCGGCTCGCGCAAGTTCGACAACGAAGGGATCGCCGCGAAGCCGCGCGTGGTGCTCGAGAATGGCGTGCTGCGCTCGTACTACATCGACACGTATTACGGACGGAAGCTGAAGATGGACCCGACCAGCGGATCGATCTCGAACCTGTCGTGGAAGCTCGGCGCGAAAAGCCAGCAGGAGCTGCTCGCGGATGCGAAGGACGCGCTGCTGATCACGAGCTTCATCGGCGGCAACTCGAACAGCGGCACCGGCGACTTCTCGGTCGGCGTGGTCGGCTTCCGCGTGCGCAATGGCGAGATCGCGGAACCGGTCGCGGAGATGAACCTCTCCGGCAACCATCTCGAGTTCTGGAAGAAGCTGGTGGCGGTGGGGAACGATCCGTTCGCGTACTCGGCGATGAGAGCACCGACGCTCGTGTTCGAGAACGTGAGCGTGGCCGGGACTTAGATCGTTTCCGCGCGCTCCACGCGCACGTCATCAAACGCCGCCGCGGCTCCATCGCGGGCCGCGGCGGTGGCAAACGCTCCCACGATCGTCGAGCCCGATCCGGTCATCGACGCCCACCGCGCACCCGCCGCGGACAAGCGCTCCTTCAACGTTCGCAGTCGCGGAATCATCGCGAACACCGGCTCCTCGAAGTCATTCGTGAAGTTCTCGTAGCCTTCGCGATACGCGTCGATGCCCAGCGGCGGCGAGTAGCTTGTGATGCGCGCAAAGGCGTCCTTCGTCAGCACGCGCTCCTCCGGCAGCAACAGCAACAAAGGAACGCCATCGCGCGAGGGCAGCGGCGTCAGCACCTCACCGCGCCCGGTCGCGTAGGCGGTGCCGCCGAGGAGAAAGAAAGGAACGTCGGAGCCGAGGGAGAGCGCCAGCGCGGGATCGGCACGACCGAGAGCCACCAGCGTCGTGGCCGCATTCGACGACCCGCCGCCCAATCCGCCGCCCGCGGGAATGCGTTTCTTCAACTCGATCGCCAGCGGCGGCGCACCGGCCAGCTTCGCGGCGCGCATCACCAGGTTCGTGTCGTCCGTCGGAATGGCCGGATCGTCGCAGACGAGAGAAAGAGAAGAGGAGGGACGAAAGGTCAGCTCATCGTGCAGCGAGATGGTCTGGAAGACGGTCTCGAGATCGTGAAATCCGTCGGCGCGCTTGCCGGTGATCCGCAGCGACCAGTTAATTTTCGAGTACGACTTCATCGTGCGTGATCTCGATGCGATCCTCGCCGCTGGCGATCACCACGCGCGACGCCGGGAACGACGGCGGCTCGAACTGCACGGTCATGTTGCCCGCAGTCGCGGACGCGATACCGCCCGGCGCGTATTCGACGCGCACGTCGTCGCGCGGCGGCAGACCGAGGAGCAGCATGGCCGTCTCCGCCGGCGTGAGTCCCGCATCGCGCAGAAACGCAAACGCCTCCGGAGCGGCCGGCGGATCGGTGGTGATGCGATTCCCGTCCGCCCTCATGGTGATCGCCGTGGTGCCCACCGGCGTATACGCGATCAGCTCCATCCGCTGCGCATCATGCACGGCGAGTTGCGCGCGGAACGACTGCGTCTTCCCTTTCACCGTCGCGCGGATGCGCATCAGGCTGCGCATGCCGCCGAAGCTCGCGCGGCGCGCGCGGAGCTGCTGCATGGCTTCCTCCGCCGTCGGCGCGGTGAGTGGCGCGACCGGCGCGCCCACCGGACGCGCAGTGCGGCACGACGCGAGCAGAGCCGCGGCGAGAAGAACGGCTGCGGTTCTCTTCATCGTTGGGTCGTGAGGGCGTGACGCTCGATCTCGGCGATCTTCGAGCGCAGCTTGTCGACGTCCTTCGATTCCGGATCGAGATCGACGGCCGTGCGATAGCTCTTCAGCGCGCGCTGCATGTCGCCGCGTTTCGCGTACACGTCGCCGAGGTGCTCGTGCACCGTCGGATCGCGCGGGAGCATGCGCGTGGCGTCGGTCAGATACTTCTCCGCGAGGTCGAGCTGCCCGAGCCGGAAGTAGACCCAGCCGAGCGAATCGATGTACGCGCCGTTATCGGGATCCTGGCCGACCGCGCGCGTGAGCATCTCCTGCGCGCGCTCGAGATTCACGTTCTTGTCGGCCCACATGTAGCCGAGGTAGTTGAGCGACGGCGCGTGCTCGGGATTCGCTTTCAGCACCTCCAGGAACACCGCCTCGGAGGCTTTGATGTCGCCCGCGCGCTCCTGCACGGAGCCGAGCTGGAACTTCAGCTCGACGTCATCCGGCTTCGCCGCAATCGCCGACTGCAGCAGCGTGACCGCGCCCGGGAAGTCCTCCGCCTGAATGTACGCCTCGGATGCGGCGACGACGTTGCGCGTGCCGAGCTTCGCCTGCGCCGCCGCGTGCTCGCGTGCCTTCTCTTTCTGCCCCGCGCCCAGAAGCGCGGTCAGATAGCGCGCGTTCACGAACGGATCGGAGGGGAACTTCTGGACCAGCGGCTCCAGCAGCGGAACCGCTTCTTCCGTCTTCTTCTGCTTCTTCAGCGCTTCGAGCGCGATGTTGATGGCCTGGGGATTCGGCCGTTCGTTGAACGTGAAGATCGCCTTCGCGCGCTCGACGGCCTCGTCGTACTTCGCCGTCTGCAGCGCGATGAACGCGAGCTGCGTGCGGGCGATGGCGTTCAGATTCGGCGGCACGTCGGACATTCCGAGCAGCTGCATGAACGTTTGCCTGGCCTCGTCCCACTTCTTCTGACCGGCCAGGCTGAGCGCGAGGCTGGTCACGTAGTCGACGTCTTTCGGATCGCTGGTGGCGAGCTGGCGGAAGTACTTCTCCGCCTCGGCGTACTCCTCGAGATCGTTCAGCGCCTCTGCCAGATAGAACAGCGACCGCAGGTCTTTCGGATCGGAGGCCACGAGCGTGCGGAAGCGGTCGCGCGCGCCGCGCGCGTCGCCGGCGCGCAGGTAGAAATACGCCTGCTGCCGCTGCAGCTCGAGCCGCATCGGATTCTCGGTGATCAGCGGCTGCAGCACCTCGGCTGCCTTCTGCCACTCGCCTTCCTGCTGATAGATCTCGAGAAGCTGCATCACCGCGGCGCCGAACGTCGGGTCGATGGCCACGGTGCGCTCGAGGTACTTCTTCGCATCGGCGGTGCGCTCCAGCGCCGCGAGCACCTGCGCATAGTTGAACGTGAGCGCGCGCTGATCGGGTGCGCGCTCGACCATTGCCGCGAGCACCTTCTCGGCGTCGGCGAGGCGATTGAGCGAACGGAGAATCTGCGAGACGGTGATCCCCGTCGAGAGATCGTCGGGATTGCCTTTATAGGCGGCCTGCAGATAGCCGAGCGCTTCTTCGACCTTGGCGCGATCGGCGCCCGCGCGATCGAGCAACACGCGGCCGAGGACGCGGTTCGCGTCGTAGAACTCGGGCGACTGCTGCGCGACTTCGCGGAGCTCGTCCTCGGCGCGATCGATGCGGCCGGACTCGATCAGGATCATCGCGCGCTCATAGAGCAGCACCGGATCGCTGGGCGACTTCGCGATCACCTTGTCCATGTGTTTCAGCGCGTCGTCGAAGCGACCTTCCTCCGCGGCCAGCTTGGCCAGGAGGAACTCGTGCGGCTCGTTGGGGAACTCCTGCGGGCTGGCGGCGGCGGTGACGGAAAGGGCCGCAATCAGGAGCAGGAGGCACGTCTTCATGGTTGTTTTCATCGTAGCACTCGGGGCCGGCTGGCCCTCTGAAGTCATACGCAACGCGGAGCGTGCGTCCCAGCTTCCAGACGCACGGCCGGTGCCAGTGCAAACGGCAATCAGGACAGTTGGTCGAAGTTGTGCTAAAAGCGTCAAACGAGGCAAAAAAAAGCGTGAGCCTGGAGAGGATCGAGGTCACTCCATTTGCAGTGATCGCGGGTGAGATCCTACAGAACCGGAAAACGGGTCAACTGACGATCCTGAAGCCGCCGCTCCAGAAGGTTCTGTACTGGTCGCAGGGGGAGCTCGTGATGGCGGCATCGCCCGCCGTCGAGGATTCCCTGGGAGACTTCCTCGTGCGGCGCGGCGCAATCCCGGCGGACCGGGCGGCGCAGCTCTTTGCCGACGATGCGAATGACGTCGTCTCGCGCGTGCATGAGTCCGGCATCATGGACCTCTCCACGCGCCAGTCGCTGCTCCGCGAGTGGCTCACCCAGCAGTTCCTCCCGCTGTTCGGCCTCGACGAGGGAACAGCGGTGTACACGGAAGACGAGCCGCTGCCGCCGGAGAAACGCATCTTCCTGCAGTCGACGGCAGCGCTGCTGATCGAAGGCGTGCGCTCGATCACGAATGGCCTGGTGCTGCGGCGATCGCTCGGCGATCTGAAACGCGAGATCGAGATCGCGCGCGGCAGCCGCTACACGATCGAGTCGCTGCCGCTGACGGAACAGGAGCGGAGCATCGCCGCGGCATTGACCGAGGGGACCTCGATCGAGTCGTTCCTCAAACACTTCTCCGCGCATTCGGTGACGGTCGCGAAAGTGGTGATCATGCTGCTGGCGCTCGGCGTCTACGCGACCGTGCGCGAGCGGCCGGAGCCGTCCACCACGGAGATGGCGGACATGCAGCGCGATCTGGAGTTGCTGGCGGCCATCGGATCGAGCGATCAGCGCTCGCTGCGCGCGGTGGCGTTCTCGCGTCAGCTGCCGGCGCTCGATCACTACCAGGTGCTGGACGTCCCGCGCGCCGCGACGCGCGCGCAGATCATGACCGCCTCGGAGATGCTGCGGCAGAAGTACGACCAGTCGACGTTTCCGCCGATCGTGCGCGAGGCGGTGACGGTGATCCAGCGTCGCGTCGACGAGGCTGTGGAGACGCTGAAGGATTCATCGCGCCGCGCCGCCTACGACAAGCTGCTGCACTCGCGCGGCGGCGAAGGAGCGGCGTCGATCCAGTTGCGGCTCACGCAGCGCAGCATCGCCGAGCAGAATTACGCGAAGGCGAAGGAGCTCACCGCGCACGGCGATTACTACGGCGCGATCGTACTGCTGCGCCAGACCGTGAACTTCGTTCCCGATCACGCCGATGCCTGGGCGCTCCTCGGCGCCAACCAGGAGCGCAATCCGCGCTGGCGGCGCGATGCCGCCGAGAGTTTCCAGAAGGCGCTCTCGATCGATCCGAACAATGTCGAAGTGATGATCTCCCTCGGCGACCTTTATAAGAACGAAGGAATGATCAGCCGGGCCCAGACGTGTTACGAGGACGTACTGAAAATCTCGGCGGACAACCAGCAGGCCAAAAGCCGGCTGGCCGCGCTCAAGAAAAAATGAGAACTCTCCCCTTCCTCGTCCTTCTCCTCACCGCCCTCCCTTCTTTCGCAGCGATTTCTCCGCAGTTCGAAGAGTGGGGCTCCGGCCCCGCGCAGTGGATCATGACCTCCGACGAGAAGCGCGCGTGGCGCAAGGTCGCGACGGACGGCGACGCCGTGAATTTCATCGATCTGTTCTGGGCGCGCCGCGATCCCTCGCCCGGCACGGCCGTCAACGAGTTCCGCAGCGAGTTCGACTCGCGCGTTGCGTACGCGGAAGAGAAGTTCACGGAGAAGCGCAAGCGCGGCGCGCTGACGGACCGCGGACGCGTCTACATCGTGCTCGGTCCGGCCACGCAGATGGGTGGCGAAGCACGCCAGAACGACGCCCAGCAGGGCATCTCGATCGGCGGCAACGAGTCGATGCGCCAAAGGGGCGCCCGCGAGGCATGGCTCTGGAATCATGCGGACGCGCAGAAGTTCGGCATGCCGAAGATCGAGGTGGTCTTCGTCGAAGATCCGTCGACGCGCCGCGTGCAACGCGACCCGACGCGCGCCGACTTCGGTCTCGCCGAGGCCCGGGCGCTCAAGCAATCGATCGCCAATCCCGAGCTCACCGCTTTGCCGGAATGGGCGGCAACGGGCGGCCTGGAACCGAAGGGCCGCGTGATCACCGCCGACGTGCCGATGCCGGTCGCGCCGACCGCGGCCGATCCTTTGCCGTTGCCTCAGCCAACGCCCGGCGCGATACCGCCGATCGCCAGCTCGACGCCCGGCGCCTCGCGCCTGACGCTCGGCTCCGGCGATCCGCAAAACCCATTCCGCGCCGGACGCGATGTCCCGTGGAGCGTCCAGTACTGCTCGGCGAAGGCGGAAGTCCCGCGATTGAAACACCTGCTGTTCCTGCAGGGACCGCTCGACGGGAAAATGACCGAACAGCGAACGCGCGAGAAGGAAGCGAAACCGCAGCCGATCGCCGCAACGCCCGGCTGCTACGTTTTGCAGGGAATGATGCCGGTGTCGAAGCTGGAGCCGGGCCGATACCGGGTGTCGGTGTTCATCGACGACGCCGGCACGGGCGACAGCTACACGGTGAAGTCCGAGTTTCGGCTGGAGTGATTCATCGATCGCTCCAGTACATGGGCCGGCGCGCATGGTGTGCGACCGCAATGATCTCGACATGGTCCCGCGCGAGGCGATAGACAACGATCAGCTCCTCGTTGGCAGCAGGGTGAAGCTAAGGCTCGCCATGGAGACGGGCGTACAGTCTTGCTCGCACTTCTTCCCAGGGAATCGTCTTCACCTCGCCCGAATCGAGCGGTCGAACCCGGCGCTCGATTTCTTCAGCCCAAGCGGCTTCAACCTCTGCATCGGGCTCACCGTGCAGCGTCTCGAGCAGACGTCCGGCGAGCTCCGCCCGATCCGCTTCCGGCAGCTCGGATGCTTCTCGGAAGAGCTCCGTCACGTCACGCGTCATGGCGGGAATTGTAACTCCGCGGGTCCTCCTGAGCGGCGAGAGCCGCGTCACATCAGATCGCGCATGATCTTGTCCAGCGCTTCCTTCGGCGGACGCACTCTCTCGAGCGGCAGCGTGGCCAGCGGCTCGTTGCCGAGGTTGAGCATCTGGATGAAGTTCTTCTTCTCGGGCCGCAGGTGCACGAGGCCGGTCAGCATCTGGCCGTCCGCGGTGGCGCGGTGGAGTCGTTGCAGGGCCTGCACGGGATCGCTCGGGTCGTAATCCTCTTCGAGCTTCTTGAGCACGATGCGCGAGCCGTCGTGCATGGTCACTTCGCGCACTTCGCCCGGCTCGTAATCGACGGTGATCTCTTCGTACTCGGGGACGAAGCCGATCTGGTGCAGCAGTTCCTGATGCTCCTTCGAATACGTGTAACCCTTCGTCGATCCCTCGTGATTGTTGAACGTCACGCAGGGTGAGATCACGTCGATGACGGCCGTGCCGTCGTGGGCGATAGCGCCTTTGAGGATGTTCACCATCTGCTTCGGATCGCCCGCGAAACCGCGCGCGACGAATCCGCAGCCGAGCTGCACGGCCAGCGCGCAGAGGTCCATCGGCGGCATCTCGTTCAGCACGCCGGTCTTCAGCTTCGAGCCTTCGTCGGCGGTGGCGGAGAACTGGCCTTTGGTCAGGCCGTACACGCCGTTGTTCTCGATGATGTAGATGATGGGCACGTTGCGCCGCACCATGTGCATGAACTGTCCGAGGCCGATGGAGGCGGTGTCGCCGTCACCGGAGACGCCGATCGCCTTCAGAGTGTGATTCGCGAGCATCGCGCCGGTGGCCACGGCGGGCATGCGGCCGTGCACGGAGTTGAATCCGTGCGAGCGCTGCAGGAAGTACGCGGGCGTCTTGGACGAGCAGCCGATGCCGGAGAACTTCGCGACCTTCTCCGCCTTCACGCTCATCTCGAAGAACGCGCGCACGATCTGGTTCGAGACCGCGTCGTGACCGCACGCGGCGCACAACGTCGACTTGCCGCCTTGATAGTCGGTGGGCTTGAGGCCGAGCTTGTTTTCCTTGATCGCTTCGCCTGTGCCGAGCTTCAGTGTGCTGTCAGCCATCGGTTAGTCCTCCCCCACCCGCATCTCGCGCTGCGGTGCAACAGCGCCGGGCATGAACGTGGTCGGTGCAGCGGTGATGCGCGCCTCGGCGCGCACGAGCAGCAGCGGCGTGTCTTCCATCGCCGTCGATTCCATCTGCAGGACCGCATCGGTGATCGTGCGCGCATCGCACGGCAGGCCGGTGTAGTGCAGGATCTTGCGAAGCTTGCGCTGATCCTCGCCCACTTCGAGGCGGATCATGTCCGCCATCTGTCCGTCGCGATTCTGCTCGACGACGTACACGCGATCGTGCGCCGCGACGAACTCCTTCAGCTCGTCGGTGAACGGAAGCGCGCGCAGGCGGAAGTAGCTGGTCTCGATGCCGTGCTCGCGGCGGAGCTGATCGCGCGACTCTTCGAGCGCCCAGGTGGTGGTGCCGTACGCGATGAAGCCGATCCTGGCGTCGCGGTTGTCGATGACCGGCTTCGGCACGAACAGTTTCGCGGTCTCGTACTTTTTCGCCAGACGGTCGACGGTGTCCTTGTAGTCCTGCGGCCGCTCGGAGTAACGCGCGAACGCATCGTGACCCGAGCCGCGCGTGAAGTACGACGCGAACGGGTGATCGGTTCCAGGCAGCGTGCGCCACGGAATGCCATCGCCGTCGATGTCGTCATAGCGGCCCCACTTGCCCTGCAGTTCGGTGAGCCTCTCGGCCGACAGCACCTTGCCGCGCTTGATCGGGCGGGTCGGATACTCGAACGGATCGGACATCCAGTTGTTCATGCCGAGGTCGAGATCGCTGAGGACGAAGATCGGCGTCTGGAACTCCTCGGCGAGATCGAGCGCCTCGATCGCGAAATCGAAGCACTCCGAGACGCTCGAAGGGATCAGCACGATGTGCTGCGTATCGCCGTGCGAGAGATAGGCAACCTGATTGACGTCGCCCTGCGCGGTGCGCGTGGGCAATCCAGTCGAAGGACCGACGCGCTGAATGTCCCAGATCACGCCGGGGATCTCCGCGAAGTAGCCGAGGCCGATGAACTCCGACATCAGTGAGATGCCGGGGCCGGCGGTGGAGGTCATGGAGCGCGCACCTGCCCAGCCGGCGCCGAGCACCATGCCGACCGCGGCCAGTTCATCCTCGGCCTGCACGACCGCGAACGTGGCCTGGCCGTTTTCCTCGATGCGGGTCTGCTTGGCGTATTCGATGATCGACTCGCACAGCGACGACGACGGCGTGATCGGATACCAGGTCACGACCGTCACACCGCCGAAGACCGAGCCGATCGCCGCGGCGGCGTTGCCGTCGATGATGATCTTTCCCTGCGTCGCGTTCATCCGCTCGACGCGCCACTTGTTCTGGCGGGGCAGATTCTCTTTCGCGTATGCGATTCCTTTGTCGATGGCCGCGACGTTCGCGTCGATCGCTTTCTTCTTTCCTTTGAACTGCTTGGCCAGTGCGATGAGGATCTCGTCGCGCTCGATGCCGAGCAGGTCGGCCACGATGCCGACGTAGACCATGTTCGTGAGCAGCTTGCGGAGCTTGGAGTCTTCGGACAGATCGGCGGCGAGCTTCGCGAACGGCACCTCGAAGAACACCACGTCGTTGCGGATGGACTTGCAGTTCAGCGGCGCGTCGTAGATGCAGAGCGCGCCGGGCGCGAGACCTTCGACGTCTTCGCGCGCGGTCTGCGCGTTCATGCAGACCATCAGATCGACCTCTTTCTTGCGGCCGATCCAGCCGTCCTTGTTCGCGCGGATGGTGAACCAGGTCGGCAGGCCGGCGATGTTCGAGGGGAACATGTTCTTGCCGCTGACCGGGATGCCCATCTGAAACAGCGAGCGCATCAGGACGTTGTTCGAAGATTGCGAGCCGGAGCCGTTCACCGTCGCGACATGAATGGTCAGGTCGTTGACGATCGGCTCCCCGCTCGCGCCCACAGCCTCATCTACTGCTTCCGCTGCGATCAGGGTCTCGGACACACCGTTCTCCTTATGTTCCGTGGAGTGGACACACCTAGGGGGAAGAGATATTCCATTTTGAACGAGAGCGGATTGTAAACCCCGGAAGCGCGCCGGTGAAGCAGCGGGCGCGCCGCCGCGCTTCAGTCTGGTTGTGCGCCGAGTTGCCCCGGCAGGTACAGCGTGTCATTGGTGAGGTTGTCGGTCAGCGTCACGTACGCACTGAACATCCATCCGGCGCCGTTGACGACGATCCGCGCGGCGCGCGGCGGCACGACCGACCCGAACAGATTGTTGATCTGCACGCCGGCGCCCGCCCGCGTCTCGAAGGAACTGATGATCTCTCCCGCATCATCGAAGACGTCGACGACAAAGTTTCGAGCCGTGTCCGGAATGGGTTCGAGACTCACCAGCCCGAGGTTCACGCGGAATCCTTCGGGAACCGGAGTCACGATCTCGAGCCGATCTTCTCCGGATCCGCTGTTGAAGCCATTGAGCGGAGGGATGAGACATCCGGACGTGGCCCCGCCGGCATCGACGTTATATGTACGCGAGGTGACGCGCACGCCTCCCGACACCGAGTTCCATCCGTCGAATTGAGTGGACTGGAAACGCAACTGCGCGAGACCGGTCATTCCGAACAACGTCATCAACGCATCGGGAATGATGCGCGACTCGTGAGGCAGCATGGTGAACTCGACCCGGCGGTTGACGGTGCTGTTCCACTGAAACGCCCGCAGCGTGACGGTGCTTGCCTCGGCGGCGCCATTGAAGAGATAGAGGTCGCTGCGGAACCGCGAGCCTTGCGCGCCGTCCAGATGGCCGATCACAGGAATGACCCGCGGCGCCTCAGTGGCGATGTCGGGCGGCAGGTAGGTCGCGTCGTTGGTCCGATTGTCGATGGCGATGACCATCGGAATGGAAGTGCCGCGCTTGGTCTCCAGGACCAGCGCGCCACCTTTCTGCATCTCGGCGATCGGCCCGTCCGGCCGGAGGGTCACGCCGTTGAACTGCATGGTGCCGCCCGCGGGTGCGGTGATCGTGCTGCCACCGGTGATGGTGGCCGGTCCGCGATGCGAGCGGAGCTCGGCCTCGGCGCCACGGCCCGACGTGTCGGTGAGCAGGACGTTGGTCCGGAAGTGCTCTCCTGCGAATGCGCCCGCGAACGTCAGAGGAAAACGCGGTCCGGCGGCTGTGAAGAAATCGATGCCGTACATCCCGAACCCGTACGTTCCCTTCGCGCTCCGGCTGTACGTGCGGCTGGTGACGTTGACGGTCCTGGCCGGGAGGACGTGCAACGTACCGCCGCCGTTCTCGACGGCGAACGACTGCAATACGTCCTCGATGACGCGGATCTCGCGCGGCGCGAGCGACAGGATCAGTCCCGTGGAGGGGACGCCGCGATTCTCTTCGCCCATGGCCACGAAGCGCATCTCGACGCTCTGCACTTCGTCGAGCGGGTTGTAGATGGTGACGTCGGTGAACCAGCGCGAGCCGTGCGCGCCGTACGTGCGCGCGACGCCCGGCAGCACGAGATGCTGTTTGAGCGAGCCGCGCACCACACCCCATTCCTGGATGATGTCTCCCCCGCCGCCACCACCCGACGACACATCACCCGGATCCTCTTCTGTCAGCAGCAGACCGCTGTTGAAGACGAACGGCTCTCCCGCGGCTAGGCGATCGACTTCGACGTGCACGAATCCTTTGTCCGGCTGCTCGTCGAGATAGAGCTCGTCGTAGTCCGCCGGCATCAGGTCTCCAATTTTCCACACTGCCAGAGCCGGATCCGTGGGCAGGCGTTCGATTTCCTCGCGAACGGGACGGTCGCGGTGAACCTGGACGAGGACTGTTTCACCCGATGCGCCGGCGATGAGTGCTTCGACCTCCGGACGCGAAAAATCCGTCCACATGGTGATCAATCCTCTGGCGGGCGTGTGGCGGGAAAGCGTGGTCGGACGATCCCATTGGCGTTGAATGATCCACGCACCATTGAAGTCATGGGTCGGAACTGCGAAGGAGGACATCGCCGGGAAGATCGCGCCACTGCTGTGCAACGCGGGCTCGCTGCCATAGGGTCCGGCCACGAAGTCGTGGCTGCCCTTCCGATGGAACGACAGAAAGCGGCCCTGCAAGCGCGCGGCGACGAGATAGACGGAGTCATCGTCCGTCAGCCAGCCCGTGTAGTGACCGATGGCCGGAACTTGTGTGACGACTTGTCGATCGCCATTGAGACCGGCTACGCGAATGTCCGTCGCCGTGTGGCTCAGGAATCGGTTTCCGGCGGCGTTACGGCCGACCAGCGAGGCCTGCTCTTCCAGCACGATCGCCTCACCGGTCAACGAAATGGCCCATACCTTCCCGCGGTCGCTACTGAGGACGAACGGAACTTCGTCCGTGCCGGGGAGGATCGAGCTGCTGAGGCCCTGCACGAACGGCCCCCCCGTATCGAAGTCCCAGGACGGCGCCAGCAAGGACTCGTAGTAATCCGGAAACTTTCGTTGCCACGTGACGCCGAGATCGGTGGTGAGGTGGCCATTGGCAAGGATCACCGGAGGAGCGCCCGGTGTCTTCTTCGGCTCATATAACGCGGCGTAGTTGACTAGACCTGCGGTCGGCGGAGGAATGACGCGCGGTTCCTCGAGTCCGGACGAGTCGTAAAGAACGAGCTCTCTGTCGCCGGCGGACGTCTCCTCGATCACCAGAAACCGGCGGGTCGTTCGCTCGTGGTGACCGGCCCTCGAGATGCGGTCGCTGTAGGGCGCGTAGGAGATGATCCGTGCGGCAACCGGAGTGGCGGCGCAGATGAGCAGCAGGAATGCGTGCAGACGCTTCATGAATCCTCGCTTCACCAGAACATCTTCCGAACGGAGAGGCTGCTCTTCTTGTGGTCACCGCTGCTTGCGACGACGTCGCTGGTCACCAGCAGGGTCGTTCGGTCGGGACGGACCACCAGCGCTTCGACGCGGCGCACGGCAAGAGGCACGCTCTCAGCGGGCGACCCGGGCGTGACGACGGCCAGTTGACGCGTCGTCGCGATGACGTACTGATTTCCGCGGAGAACCATCGCGAATTCGGGTGCGGTGGGCTCCGCGATCGGCAGAGTGCTGAGAAACTGACCGTACTCCGAATCGATCGGTTCGCCCGATGTCGAGATGCGGCTGACACGGAGATGATCGATGTGCCACCACGCCAGTTCGAACTGCTGGCCGTTCCAGAACGCACCCCCAGTGAAGCCGCGCAGAATCGAGATCGTGCGCCGAGGCGCGTACGGCGACAGGTCGTGCCGGAGCGTGAAGGCGTCGATGGTCGATCCGAGGTTCGCGAAAAGGGTGTGACCGGGCGCGCTCCCGATCAGGTTGGGATGGGGCAACGGCACCACCGCGCTGACCGACGGTTTCACGTCGAGATCGTCTTCCGCCGGAACGACGGCGGCACGGAACGGCAAGGTCGGTCCGTAGGACGAGGTTCCGTAGAAGATGTTGAACTGCATCGCGTCGAAGACGATCTTCGTGACCGGACTGGGCGAGGTGGTGAGAGTCACGGGCGCGGAATCGATCGGGCTTCCGTCGGGGCCGATCCTCCTCGCCTCGATGACCAACCCGTTCTCCGGGCGCGTCCAGACCACCATGGCCAGATCTCCACGGCTGGCCACCTGCGGAGCCGCTCCTGCTCCGAGGAAACGCGCCGGTCCCTGCGGCTGACCAAAGGCGTCGACGCTCCTGATCCAGATTTCGGGGCCGGCCAGCGCGGACTGTTGCCACGCCACCAGGAAACCGTCGCCATGCGGCGCCGCGGCAGCACGGCGCATGTCCGGTGTCGCGGATACGAGCGACTCGTTGCGCGCGATCGCCACGCCATTGTGCCTGGCGCGAATGTAAGTGGCGACGGGCGTGGTCCATTCGCCGTCCTGGTACACCTTGGCCATACCGATGAACAGGGCACCGCCGACCGCAGGAAAGAGATCTCCGCTCGAACGCCTGAATCCCGGCAGCGTGGCCACGGTCACGTTCATGCGTTCCCGGACTCTGCGTCCGATGAGAAGCTCGAAATCGCCGCGAACCGGAGTGTCGCTGCCTAACCCGCGTGCAAGGCGCGCGACTTGTCCTCTCTGAAGATCGAGAATCAGCAGGGAGCCGTCGCCCGCGAGTCCGGTGCGAACGTCGCTCAAGGCGCCGAACCCTTCCAACACAACCGGTTCGGCATTCGGAACCCCATCGCGGTCGAGGAACTGCACGGCGGGGTTCGCTCCGTACGTTTCCTGGGTCAGCAGGAACAGTCCGGAGCGATCCGCCCCCGCGGCGACCAGGAAATCCCACTCACCGGCTGCAAACGGGAGCCGAACCCATTCCGAAGAAATCACGTGGCCGGCGTCATCGGTCAGCGCGAGGCGCTCGATCACAGTGCCGTTCTTCCTCACCATCCAGACACGCGGGCCTTCCGCATAAACGACCGGCCGATCCCAATGGGCCGGCGCCGGGATCGATGTCTCGGCGATCACGGTGCCGTCGCGGTCGAGCTCAATGACGCGATCTACCGTCACGGCGATGTAAGAGGTCCCGTTCCACCTCAAGCTTTGGGGCGCGAATGGCTGCCGCGGCAGTTGCGTGATGCTGCCGTCGGCCTTGACGCGCACCACCACGATGCCCAGCGACCTGGGCTCGTACGTACGGAACGCGATCAGTGCATCGACGCCGTCGGATGCGCTCACTTGATGGGCCTCGAGTCCCTCGATCTCGATCCGCGTGACGCCTTGCGCGACTCCCTGCTGGTCGAGCAACGCGATATACGCGCCTTGATTGCGCGTGCTCCACGCCGCGACGTAACCGCCGCGCACGGGAGTGGCGGTCATTTCGGAAGGGAAGCCGAACGCCGGGCCCAGCGCAGCGTCCGGATTCAATACGACGGCGGGGGTGAGGCGGATCGCGGCGAGCGCTCCCGAAGCAGCGGCCATGAGAGCGGCGGCCAGGAGAACTCGCCGGCAGGCTGAAAGCATTATGGCCTTATAGCATATCGATGCGAGCGTCGCTTCACTGCATCCACAGCAGCATGGCCGCATACGCACGATACGGGCGCCACGCATCCGCGCGTTTCAGCAGCTCGCGCTCGTTGAGATTCCCCGCATTGCGGCGCAGGATCAGATCGCCGGCGGGAAACGCGTCGGCGTCGCCGAGGCGCATGGCGATGTAGCTCGCGGTCCAGGGGCCGATGCCGGGGAGTCGCGTGAGATCGCTCTCGCCGAGGATCACCGCGCCATCGACGACGGCGCGGGCGAGCACGCGGATCGTTTCCGCGCGTTTGCGCGGCATGCCTTCGACCGTGACTTCGGCCAGGCGCTCGGGAGTGAGCGTGTGCGCGGCGGCAATGCGTCCGAGGACCGTGCGTGCGCCGGCGACGCTCACCTGCTGTCCGACGATCGCGCGCACGGCCAGCTCGAACGGATCCCAGGCGCCGGGCACGCGCACGCCGGGGCGCTTGCGCAGCAGCGGCGCGAGCATGCGGTCGCGTCCGAGCGCGGCGTGAATCAATGTCGGATCGGCGTCGAGATCGAACACGCGGCGCACGCGTTTGCGCGCGGCATTGGCGTGCACGGCGTCGCGCTCGTGCCAGACGCGAACGTCTCCGCGAACATACGTGTTGTCGTCAATGGACTCGACGCCCGGAATCGCACGCGCGCCCAGCCATGCGAGCAAACCGTTCCAATCGAAAGGAGTGCGATACGACTCGCGCATAATCGCCATCATGCAACAGACTGCCGAGAAGCTCCGCGCGTTTCACTCCCGTCTCCTCCTCGCGCTCGACAGGATCGCTGAGGCCGATCTCCGGCGTCCCGAGCGCGACGGCAAGTGGGCCGTCGCCGACGTGGTCGCGCACCTCGGCGACCTGGAGCTGATCTACGCCGCGCGCATCCGCACGATGCTCGCCGGCGCGGGCGGCGACACGCCGCTGCCGGCCCTCGCGCAGGACCATTGGGTCGAGCGCGTGCATCGGCCCATCCATCTTCATGAACCGCTCTCGGAACTCCTCGAGCAGTTCCGGTTTCACCGGCGGATGAATACGACGTTGCTGGAGCGGCTCACCGGCGAAGAGCTGTCGCGCAGCGGCGTGCATCCCGAGTACGGCAGGATCACCATCCGCGACGCGTTCGCGCGCATCGAGCGTCACGACGAGAAACATCTGGCGCAGATCGAGCGCATCAAGTCGGCGCTCGGCCTGCGCGCCGGCTTGCCGTGACCAACCCGGCTATCATGCGCCGATGCTCCGCATGGCCTGGCTGGCGATCGCCGCGATTGTCGTGACCATCCCGCTTTCGACCGCCACGATCGTGGTGGCGATTTTCCGTTCGACGTCGCCCGCGATCGACTGGATCGTGCGGACGTGGGGAAAGCTGCTGGTCAAGGCGGCGGGCATCGACCTGCACGTCGAAAACGTCGAGCGCGTCGATCCGAACCAGCGCTACATCCTGGTCTCCAATCACTACAGCTATCTCGACATCCCGTGCATCGTGGCTGCGGTCCCGCAGCCGATCCGGTTCATGGCCAAAGTGAGCCTGTTCAAGATCCCGATCTTCGGCTGGGCCCTCGGGCGGGCCGGCTTCATCCCCATCGATCGCAAGAACCGGCGCACGGCCGTGAAATCGTTCGACCTCGCCGCGGACCGCATCCGCAAAGGGAACACCATCGTGATCTTTCCCGAAGAGGGACGCTCGCGGACGCGCGAGATGCGTCCGTTTCAGCGCGGCGCGTTTCTGCTCGCGCTGAAGTCGGAGAAGACCATCGTGCCGATCGCGATCGACAGCACGTACGACGTCTTTCCGGTCGCTGCAAAACGCGTCACGCCCGGACGCGTGACGGTGCGCATCGGCACGCCCATCGAGACCGCCGGACGTTCGCTGCGCGACAAGAATGCGCTGCTCGAGGAAGCGCGCACGCAAGTGGAGACGATGTTGTTCGGCGCGCCTTCGGCATCAGCGCAGCCGGATACTGAATGAACACGACGATGAGGCCTCCGGCGGGCCGGCGCGGCCGGCGGCGCTGGTTGGCCTAGCCTGAACGCACGCCTGTCGCCGCAATCGTCCACCTCGCGACCGCACGTGCTTCGACTAGCGCCGCCGGTCGCACCGGCCCGCCGGAGGCCTCCCGGTCACGCTCCCGTTGGGTCCACCGCGCGCAATGCCGCGGCCAGATTCGTGAGGTCCGCCTCCAGGACCGTGCGCAGGTCGATCGTGTAGCGATCGTTCTGGATGCGCCCCACCACCGGCGGATCGTTGCGCAGGAAGCGCGTCGACAAAACATCGGCGTTGCCCGGCACTTCGATGGCGATCGACGGCACGGTCTCGGTCGGTGTGGTGCCGCCGCCTAACGCGCAGCGGCTCTCGACGATCGTGCAGCGCGTGCCGCGCACGAGATGCCCGGCACGCGTGCGCAGCACGTCCAGCGAGGTGCTGAGCATGCGATAGATGGGGATGCGCGCTTCGTGTTTCGCGGTCGCGAACGCGCGCAGCGTCGCGGCCACGATCGCATACGTCTCCTTCCCGACGCGCAACGCGCGCATCAAAGGATGGCGGCGGCATTTCGCGACCAGTTCTTCGCTGCCGGCGATCAGACCGCCCTGCGTCGCGCCGATCAGCTTGTCGGTCGAGCAGGTCACGACGTCGACGCCCTGCGCGATCAGCTCCGCGATGGTCGGCGCCGGCGCGAAACCGTAGCGGTGCAGATCGACCACGCGGCCGCTTCCCTCGTCGTACAGCAGCGGCACTTTCTTGGCGCGCGCGACGTCGATCAGGTCCGGCACGCTCGGCGTTTCGGTGAAGCCGACGATGTCGAAGTTCGAGCGGTGCACGCGCAGGATCGCCGCGGTCCGGCGCGAGATGGCGTCGCTGTAGTCGCGCGCCCGCGTGCGATTGGTCGTCCCCACTTCCCGAAGTTTCGCGCCGCCCTGCTGGATCACGTCCGGAACGCGGAACGCGCCTCCGATCTCGACCAGCTCGCCGCGCGACACGACCACCTCTTTCCCGCTCGCGGTCGCGGCCATGACCAGCATCGTGGCGGCGGCGTTGTTGTTCGTGAGGATGGCCGCCTCGCAGCCGAACAGCGAACGGCAGAGCGTGGTGAGATGTTCATCGCGCGCGCCGCGTTCGCCGTCATCGAGATCGAACTCGAGGTTCGTGTATCCGCTGACGATCTCTGCCGCTTCCGCCCATACCGCGGAGTCGATCGGCGCGCGGCCGAGGTTCGTGTGAATGATCACGCCGCTGCCGTTGATGACGCGGCGCAATGTCGAGCGCGTCGAGACCGCCAGCGAAGCCGCGGCCGCATCGCGCGTTTCGGTCTCGTCGTACGCGGAGCGGTGCGCTCGCAACGTGGCCAGATGCTCGGCCACCGCCTCCTTGACCTGGTCGCGCCCGTATTCGGCGACGAGCGGCGCGAACGATGCAGCGGAGAGAATTCGCTCGACCGAAGGGATCGTGCGGAAGGAGGAATCTGCGGCCCCGGCGGGCGATTTAGCCATGGTTGAGTTAGTTTAGGCCCCAGCGTGATCAAACAGGACGACGAGCTCGACAAGCTCGAAGAAGACATCCGGAGACTGAAGAACCGGTACGACCAGTTCTTCAATGGCATCACCAAGACTCCTCCTTCCTTCGAGCGGCACCAGGTCGAGGCCACGGTCCACGAGATCAGCAAGCAGAAGATGCGCGACAACACGCGCCGCTTCCGCTTCAACACCATCCTCTCGCGCTACAACCAGTACCGCGAGATGTGGGCGCGCAAGATGCGCGAGCGCGAGGAAGGTCCGCTCGATTTCCGGCGCCGGCAGGCGCTGATGGAGGCCGCTCCGGTGGCACCGCCGCCGCCGCCACCGAGAGCGCCCGTAACGTCGGCCGGGGCCGATCCGTATGTAAGGATGACGCCGGGCGCGAACGGCGAAGAGATCCGCAGGCTGTACGGAGAGATCGAGCGCGCGCATCTCGAAATGGGCAAGCTGCCGAACATGTCGCTCGAACAGCTGGCCTCGATGATTCAGAAGCAGAGCGACGTCGTTCGCGCAAAATACAACGTCAAGACCGTCGCCTTCCGAGTCGAGACCATCGACGGCAAGGTGAAGTTGAAAGCGAAACCACTTCAGGACTGACCATGAAACGTTTGCTGATCCTCGCCGCCGCCGCACTGGCCACCGCCGCCTGCGCCGGCCTCCAGAACCTCGGGTCCGACGACAAGCCGTACGAGAACCCGTTCTACGCGAAGTACCTCAATACCGGCAGCTCGCTCGACGCGGCCATCACGCGCACGCTCGAACAGCTCCGCCAGTATCCGGACTCGGCCGAGCTGCACAACATGCTCGGCGCACTGTTGCTCGACAAGGGATTCCCGAAGGACGCCGAGCGCGAGTTCGAGCGCGCCATCGACGTGGACCGGAATTACTACCAGGCCTGGTACAACCTGGGACTGGTCCGGGCCGCGCACGGCGACGAGCTCGGAGCCACGCGCGCATTCCGCCGCACCGTGGACAGGAAGCCGGGTCACGCGCAGGCGCTCTTCCAGCTCGGCCTGGTCGAGGAACGCAACCACCACACCGATCGCGCGGTGCAGTACTACGCGAAGGCGTTCAGCATCAATCCGGCCCTGCTGCGCGTGGACGCGAACCCGCGCATTCTCGACTCGAAGCTGACGCACCTGGCGCTGCTGACGATGTACGGACCCGAGCACTCACGCCGCAGCATGCTGCTCCAGGGAACGGCCATCGGCACGCCGGCCACGCCGCCGCCGGCAGCGTCTCCGCAGCCGGATCCGAAGGACATCGTGACACCCTCGCCGCCGGCGACGGAAGTCGGCGCGCAGGCAGTTCCGGTGCCGTCGCCTGCCCTGAGCGGTAACGAGCCGGTGCCGCGTTCGCGACGCCGCGGGCGTGCGCGGACGACGCCCGCGGAGGACCTGCCGCTGCCGTCGTCGGACGTCGGCCCCGCACCTCCGCAACCGGTGCCTCCGGCGGCATCGGATGTCGGTCCGGCACCGTCGCAACCGGCGCCGCCGCCTCCTGCCGGATAGCGGATGACGGTGCCGTGTAGAATCCGCGCGCTTTGAACGTCGCTCAGCGCTCCTCGCTCCTCGGCTTTTCCGACATCGTCAAGATCCGCAACCGCGTGCTGGACATGCGCGCGGGCGGACATCGCGTGCTGCAACTGGAAGGTGGCGAGCCGTTCATCGGCACGCCCGGCTTCGTGAAGGACGCCATGCGCACGGCGCTGGACGCGAATCACACGCGTTACGCGCCGTCGTCCGGAATCCCGGCACTCCTCGAGGCGCTCCGCGCGAAGCTGGCGCGCAAGAACGGCCTGGACGTCTCGACGAACGACATCATCGTCACCTCGGGCGGCGCGCACGGTCTCTTCTGCGCGTTTCAGGCGAGCGTGAATCCGGGCGACGAGGTGATGTTCTTCGCGCCGTACTGGACACCGATCAAAGACCAGGTGAGCTTCTCCGGCGGCGTCGCGGTTCGGGTGCCGTGGGACGAGATCCGCGGCGGCAGCGCCGAAGGCATGCGCTCCGCGCTCGAGTCGCGCTTCACGCCGCGCACGCGCGTGATTTACGTCAACACGCCCGCCAATCCCTCGGGCGACATGCTGACGCGCGAGCAACTCACCGCCATCGCGGAGTTTGCGAACGAGCACGACCTCACGGTCATCGCCGACGAGGCGTACGAAGATCTGATCTACGACGGCGATCACGTATCGATCGCATCGCTCCCCGGGATGCTCGAGCGCACGCTCACGGTCTACACGTTTTCGAAGAGCTTTTCCATGACCGGATGGCGCATCGGCTACGTCGTCGCGCCACCGCCGTTCATGGAGTTCCTGCGCAAGCTGGTGCTCAACAGCGTGAATGGCGTCTCGACGCCGACGCAGTACGCGGCGCTCGCGGCCATCACGCACGACCCGCATTTCTTCGACTCCATCCGCCAGGACTACCGCCGCCGCCGCGATCTGCTCGTGCAGGGCTTCCGCGATGCGGGCTTCGACTGCCTGACCCCTCCCGGCGCGTTCTACACCTTCCCCGACGTCCGCAAGCGCCTCGGCACCGATTCATGGAAGGCGATGGAAACGCTGCTGGAGCGCACCTCCATCGCCTCCGTGCCGGGAGTCGTTTTCGGCCCGGAAGGAGAAGGACACCTGCGCATGTCGTTCTCCATCGCCATCGAAACGCTGGAAGAGGCGGTGGCGGCGCTCGCGAAGTTGTAGAGTCGGGCCATGCCGCTCGAAACCCGTATCGCCCGCCGCTATCTCTGGGCCGCGCGCAAGCAGCGGCACACGGCATTTCTTTCGGCAATCAGCATGCTCGGGCTCGCGGTCGGTGTGGCGACGTTGCTCGTATCGATCGCGTTGCTCTCGGGGTTGCAGGGACAGATCACGGGGCGGCTGATCGACTCCAGTCCGCAGGTTCTCGTCGAGCCGACGGGACAGAACAGCATCGATGACGCGAACACCGTGGTCGCGGCCGCACGCGGCCTTGGGATGACCGACATCCGCCCGTACGTCAGCGGCATCGCCTGGGGCGCGAGCGAGGATCAGTCCACCGGACGTCCGATGCGCGTGCGCTCGATCGCGAACCCAGGCGCTGGCGATGCGCTTTACGTCACGCGCGGATATGCGGTCTCGATCGGACTCGATGCCGGCGATCTGGTGACCGTGGTCGCGCCGCGCACGCGTCTCACGCCGTTCGGTCCCGTACCGGTGATGAAGCGCTATCGCATCGCGCGACTGGTGACCCCGCGCGACGAGAACGATCTGTCCGATGCGTGGCTCAGTCACGACGAAGCGTCGAACCTCTTCGGCACCGGCGGACGTCCGACCGCGATCGAGATGTACGGCCCCGCGGAGCGCGCGGAAGCAGTGCAGCGCGCGCTGGCGGCGCAGTTTCCGCGGCTGCAGTTCAAGACCTGGAAGGAGATCAACCGGCCGCTCTTCCTCGCGCTGCGCCTGGAGAAGATCGTGATGTTCGCGACCATCTCGCTGATCATCTTCGTGGCCGCGCTGAACCTGGTGTCCTCGCTTTCGATGCTGATCCTCGAGAAGCGGCCCTCGGTCGGCGTGTTGCGGACGCTTGGAGCAACGGAAGGGACCATCAAGTCGCTGTTCCTGCAGCTTGGACTGCTGATCGGGCTGACCGGCACGGTCCTCGGCAACATCATCGGCCTCGGGCTCGCGTGGGCCGCCAACCGCTGGCACCTCGTGCCGCTGCCGAGCGAGATCTACTTCATCAGTTACCTCCCCTTCCGTCTGGACGTCGAAGACATCGTGGGCGTGAACCTGGTCGCGGTCCTGCTGTCGATCGCGGCGACGTGGTATCCGGCCCGCATCGCCTCGCGGCTCGATCCGATCGCGGCGATCAAGGAGGATTGATGCTTCGACGGTTCGCCGCGTTCGTGGTGGCTGTGCTGCTTGCGGCGTGCGCACAGCCGCCTGTCGACGACGAAGTGACGGTCACGATCGAGAAAAACGATCGCGCGCTCGTCACCGCGCGGACGACGTTCAACGACGCCGACATCAAGAGTGACGCACGGATGCAGATGCTGCAGGCAGCACGCTTCGCGGCGCTGCACGGGAACGACGCGTGGTCGGCGCGCTTCCTGCGCGTGACCGCCGAGGATGAAGAGCTGACGATCCAGAAGCACCGCGGCGAGCTCGATCGCGTCACGCGCACCGTGCGCATCCCCGTCCATCAGCTGCAGGTCGTCTTCTCGGACACGAACATCACCGTCAACGTGCTCAATGGCCCGGGCTGGCGCGAGCTGTCGTTCATCCCGGGCGGCAGCGTCCGCGCCACGCGCGAGCAGCGCAAGCACTTCGACGATGCGCTGCAGACGTGGAGCGGCTCCGTCGCGCGCTACGTCGCGGCCATCGACCGGCTGTATTTGTATCTCGACGCCAACACGCATCGCGCGCCGGCGCTGTTCGCCGCGCTCCTCAACGAACAACCGGTCGAAGGCTTCGGGGTGGCCGAGGAGGAACAGCCGCTCATCGACAGCGTCACCGGAGCGATGGAGGAGCTGGCCACGATGATGGACCGGGAGCAGGACGGCGGCGGCGCCACGTTCGCCGAGGAGGCGGACCTGATCTACAACGCCTTCCCGGCGCGGATCACCGTCCGTGTACCGGACAACGTGTTGTCGAAGGAAGGATTCGGGAAAGAGCTGGTGATCGAGCCGGTGGAGCTCTTCGACGCCATCACCTCGCTGGAGGGAAAGTGGATCTCTCCCGATCCGATGGCGGCGCTGCTTCGCGATCAGACGCCGCCCGCCGCGGAGATGGCCAGGCAACCACGCAAGTCGACGCGGGTCGTGCACGCGAGCGAGATCGCGGACGCAATCCGCGCGCAATTGGAGCGGCCGAAGACGTACGTGGTGCGCTGGCGACACTAGTGTCGTGTCACGCTTGAAAACGTGGGTGATTTGCGAGCGCCGGTGGGTCGGATGCAAGCCGCCGCGACGCAGGCGATGCCGGGACATCGTCGAGGAGCGGCGGCGCAGCAGACGGCCCACCGGCGCTGCAAAGCACCGGCGGTTTCAAGCGTGACGCGACACTAGCTGTCACCCCGAGCGTCGAGTCGAGGGGCCTGGGCGCGCGGGCGGTTCGATGAACGCGCATCGCGGCGCACACCCACCCAGGTCCCTCGACTCACGCTCGGGATGACAAGGCGCTACATCGCGCGCACCATCACCACCGCGGCCTCGCCGTCGGGGTAATAGCGCTTGCGGATGTACGAGGTCTCGAACTCGAGGAAGCGGTAGAACTCCTGCGCGGCGCGATTGGACTGCCGCACTTCGAGCGAGATCGTGGAGATGTCGTGCTGCGCGGCGAAGTCGAAGCAGCGCTCCATCAGCGCGTTTGCGATGCCGCGGCGGCGATGGCCCTCCGCGACCGCGATCTTGTTGACGTGAAACTCGTCGAAGATCCACATGCCGAACAGATAGCCGACCACGATGCCGTCCTGTTTCGCGACGATGTTGTAGCGGCTCTCCGCGACCACTTCCATGGCGTAGAACTCGCGGCGCCACGGTGAGGGAAACGACGCTTGCTCGATGCGATGGATCGCATCGACGTCGGCTGCCGTGGCCGGGACGAATTCGAGGTCATCCATTCTGTTTCTGCCGCAGCTGTACTTCCGCCTCGGCCAGCCGGACGTAGATCGGCGTGACGTCGCGGTAGCGTTCTCCCTCGCCGCGCTGCTCGAGATCGATGGCGCGCCGCGCGCAACGCAACGCCACGTTGTCGCGCTGCATGAGATCCGCCAGACGGATCACGCGGCGATCGCCGGGCACGATGCCGAGGTGCGGGGCGAGCGTTTCGACGCCATCGTCGAAGTGCGACACGTACGATTCTCCGCGTCCCGCGTCATCGACGACGGCGATGCGCCCCTCTTCCCCGAATGCCACCGCCTCGTGCGTCGACATCGCGCAGACGGGACGGCCGAGCGCGAGGGCCATGCCCTGCATCGTGGCCAGACCGATGCGCACGCCCGTGAACGAGCCGGGGCCGCGCGTGACCGCGAAGAGGTCGATCGCGCGGCGGTCGATCGCGTTCTCGGATAGCAGCCAGTCGATCGCCGGCAGGAGCTTCTCGTTGCGTGAGCCGCGCCCTTCCAGCGCCACGGCGCCGATCAATGCACCGTCGTTGTCGACGCGACGGATGAGGGCGACGGAGAGGATCGGGAGCGAGGTGTCGGCGGCGAGGACGAGCATCCGCTGCCCCCGCTCAGGCGCTCGGCGCGGGAATCCCCAGATCGACCAGCGTGATGCCGATGCGCTCCGCGGTCTCGCGCGAGCGTTCGTCGCGATAGAACTCGCCGTAGTAAATGGTGCGGATGCCGGCGTTCGCGATCAGCTTGAAGCAGTTCCAGCAGGGCGAGGCGGTGGTGTAGAGCTCCGCGCCGTCCACGCCGACGCCGTTCTTGGCCGCCTGCAGGATTGCGTTGGCCTCGGCATGCACGGTGGTGATGCAGTGTCCGTCCTCCATCACGCAGCCGAAGTCCTCGCAGTGCGGCAAGCCACGGATCGAGCCGTTGTAACCGGTGGAGAGGACGGTGCGGTCGCGGACGATCACCGCTCCGACATGCTTGCGCGGGCAGGTGGCGCGGGTGGCCGCCTGATGGGCGATGCCCATGAAGTACGTGTTCCAGTCGACGCGTGACATGAGGCGGCGGATTCTAGCATCGGGCTGGTCCCCAACCGTACGTTCGACAGTTATTCGCCAATATGCACGAACACATCGCGCGATGCGGACGGTTTATGCGCAAACACCATAAACAGTGACCGGAAGTGCTTATTTTCCGTGGGGTTACCTCGCGCGGCATATCTTCCAATAATGGTCGTTTCATGGCGAGTTTTTCGTTGACTCCGCTGCATCGTTTGCACAGAATACGCGCTCGTTCACCGGCCAAGGTCATACAAAAGTTCACTGAAGTTCACAATCCAGTTCACAGGGGAGCACGCATGAATAAGCGATATTCAACGATCATCTTTGTCCCGCACGCGCGGGCCAAGTTCCGAAAGTTGAAGGTTTCGCACCGCCTGCTCTTTTCGCTGATCTCGATCGTCACTTCCTCGCTCTGTCTTTCGACGTTCTTCTCGGTCCAGTACTTCACGTCCCTCTCCCAGACGCACGAGCTCTCGAAGCTCCGCCGCGAAAACAAAGAGCTGCAGACCGCGAACGAGCAGTTCGGCAAGTCGGTCGAGTCGCTCCGCAACCAGCTCACCACCGTCGAAGACCGCACCCGCAAGCTGGCCATCATCGCCGGCATCACCACGCTCGATGAATCGAGCCAGGGCGGTTCGGGCGGTCTGCGCAACGACGAGATGTCCGCGATTCCGTATCGAGACGACATCGACAAGATGAGCTTCCGCTCGCACAGCCTGAATCAGGACCTGGGCATCCTGGAGCAGAAGTTCACCGCGCAATCGCGCCTACTCTCCTCGACTCCTTCCATCGCGCCCGTGCGCGGCATCCTCACCGACGGCTTCGGCGGCCGCTCCGATCCCTTCACCGGCGAAGCCGGCCAGCACAACGCAGTCGACATCTCCTCCGCCGTCGGCGTCCCGGTGCGCGCGCCTGCCGACGGAATCGTGGTCAAGGCGGAATCCGCCAACGGCTACGGCAACGTGATCTTCATCTCGCACGGCTACGGCTACTCGACGCGCTACGGTCACCTGGACAGCTTCGCCGTCCGCGCCGGCCAGCGCGTGAAACGCGGCGACGTCATCGGCCGCGTCGGTTCCACCGGCCGCTCCACCGGCCCGCACCTTCACTACGAAGTGCGCGTGAACAACAATCCGGTGAACCCGCTCGAGTACATCCTGAACGCGTACTGACGCATCGCTCTCACGCAAGGAGCGAGGCCGCCTCGAAAGAGGCGGCCTTTTTGTTGTCAGTCCTGCGGCGCGATGCGCCGCGCCGAAGGTGCGAGACGCCAGCGAACCGGACCCCACGAAAAGCCGAGCGTTTCGATGGTGGTGCAGATGCTAGGCGCCAACGACGCAGATGCGCCGCCAGCGGAACCGCGACGTTCTCAGCCCACCCGTTCCTCTTCGCCTTTTTCCAGGTCCCACCTCTCCGTGATCCGCTCGTGCGTGAGCCAGCGCTCGCAGTCGAGGGCCGCCATGCAGCCGCTGCCGGCGGCGGTGATGGCTTGCCGGTAGATGTGGTCGACGACGTCGCCGCAGGCGAAGACGCCCTGGATGTTCGTGAGCGTGGAGTTGCGGTGCGGGAGGCAGATGTAGCCGGCCTGGTCGAGGTCGAGCTGGCCGATGTAGGGCTGCGTGTTCGGGGTGTGGCCGATGGCGACGAAGAGGCCCTGCGCCGCGAGCTCGGTGCTCACGTTCGTCTTCAGGTTGCGCAAGGTGAGACCGGTCACGCCGTGCTCCTTCGAGCCGTGCACTTCATCGACGGTGGTGTCGAGGATGAACTCGATCTTCGGATTGCTGCGCGCGCGATCCTGCATGATCTTCGACGCGCGCAGCTCCTCGCGCCGGTGCACGACCGTGACTTTCCTCGCGAACTTGGTGAGGAACGTCGCCTCCTCCATGGCCGAGTCGCCGCCGCCGACGACGACGATGTCCTTCTCCTTGAAGAAGAATCCGTCGCACGTGGCGCAATACGAAACGCCGAAGCCCTGCAGGGCCTGCTCGCTCGGCAATCCGATCTGCTTCGCCGATGCACCCGAGGCTACGATCACCGCCGGCGCGATATAGACCTTCGAATCGGTGTGCACTTCAAACGGATGCGCGAGAAGCTTCACGCTCTCGACCGGCTCGAGCGGCGTGAACGTCGCGCCGAAACGCTCCGCCTGCTTGCGCATCAGCTCCATGAGCGCCGGCCCCATGACTCCGTCAGGGAATCCCGGGTAGTTCTCGACTTCGGTGGTGATGGTGAGCTGCCCGCCGGGCTGCATGCCCTCGAGCACGATCACTTTGATGTTGGCGCGGGAGAGATAGAGCGCGGCCGTGCAGCCGGCCGGGCCCGATCCGATGATGATGACCTGATAGTCCGTAATGCGTTCCATGGCCGCGCGATTGTATCGCGCGCGCGAATCACGAACGGCGGCGCTGCATCACCCACGATCCGCCGACGATCAGCCCGGAGATGACCAGAGCCACCGCGAGCTGATCGGGATGGACGTGCGCGTTGGTCGCGGCGTGCAGGAGGAGCATCATGTTTGCGCGAGGTGCAAATCTGAAACCAGGCGCGCTAGAACAGTTTCCGGTCCGGCTCGATGGCCGCAAGGAGCGCGTCCCCCATGATCCGCTTCTGCCATTCGCGCATGTTCGGGACGTCGAACGTCCCGGTGGTGGCGATGGACGCGAGGATGTGGCGCGCGCCGAGGACCGACGGATCGATCTTCAGCTCCTTGGCGAAACGGTCGCGGACGCGCTTGAGCCGTTCGACGCGCGCTTCGAGCGCCTTGTCCCGGATCCACGGCTTCGGCTCGTTTTTCTCCGGCAGCTCCGCTTCCGGGATCTCCAGGCCGCGCTTCACGGTGTTGATGATGTCGCGGCCATAGCGGTCGGCGTGATAGCGCGCAACGGCGGGTGTCTGCGCGAGCTCGCGCACGGTGGCAGGCTTCGCTTTCGCGATCTCCACGATCGAGTCGTTGCCGATGATCTTGAACGGCGGACGGTCCGCCTTGCGCGCCAGTGCATCGCGCCACTGGTGCAGATCGCGGAGGATGGCCAGTGAGCGGCGATCGAGGCCGCTGATGTTCTTCAGCTTCCGCCACGGCTGCACGTCTTCTTCCGTGACTTCGCGGTAGCGCACATTTTCCAGCCGCGCGAACTCCTCGAGCGCCCACTCCCACCGCCCCAGCGCCTGCAGCTCCTCGCGCATCTTCGCCGCCAGCGAGATCAGGTGATGCGTGTCCGTGGCCGCGTATTCGAGCATGTCCGGCGGCAGCGGACGCATGGACCAGTCGGCGCGCTGATGGGTCTTGTTCAACTTCACGCCGAAGTGGCGGTCGAGCAGCGCCGCCAGGCCGATGCCTTCATATCCGAGGAGTTGTGCGGCGACGGAAGTGTCGACGAGATTGCGGACCGTGAAACCGAAGTCGCGATTGAGGATGCGCAGGTCGTAGTCGCCGCCGTGGAAGAGCTTCAAAACGGACGGATCGCCGAGGACTTCGCCGAAGCGCTTCAGGTCGATGCCGGTGAGCGGATCGATGATGAAGTCCTGGTCGGGAATCGAGATCTGGATCAGGCAGACTTTGTCAAAGTACGAATGCAGCGAATCCGCCTCGGTATCGACGGCGATCTGCGGCTGCTGGCCGATCCGGGTGAATGCATCCTCGAACGCGTCCTGGCGGTCGATCCAGTTCATGCGCCGGCCGCCTCTCCGCCCAGTCCGATCGACGCCAGCCGCTCGCGAAACGCGGGCAGGTCGAACTCCGGCAAAGAGGTGAGGTGCTGCACCGCTCCCTGATCCTCGGCCATCAGAAGCATCAACGCGAGATCTTCAGCTCGTGGAATCTTCACCGAACGCTCGTCGATGGCCGACGCCACTCCCGCCGCCACCATGCGTCCATACAGCGCATTCGACGCGAGCAACACATGGATGCGAATGTCGCCGTCGGGATCGACGTAATTCAGCGGCACCAGGTCCAGCTCCTCGGCCTGGTGCAGTTCCTCGCGCTCCACGCGAAAACCGCGATGACTGGCCATCATTGCGAGCTGATTGCGTTGCGGAGCGGTCATGAGCGCGAGCACGTCCACGGCGCCCGCATCGACTTCCGCATCCATCCATGCGGACCGCGCCACGCCGCCGACGAACATCGCATCGATCTTCAGTCGATCGAGCAACTCGGCAATGGCGTGAATGGCCCGGGAGTAACGCGCGGATGCGCGGATGGCGTGCATTGACTATGGAGACATAGCACAGATGCGATAATCGACACCAGCTACCGCCGACCGATCCATGAAGGCCGCCCTCCTCGACATCATTCAAAAGCACTGGGGTTACGCATCGCTGCGTCCGCTGCAGGAGGAGGCCATGCTGGCCACGCTGGCGGGACGCGATTCGCTCGTGGTCATGCCCACGGGCGGCGGAAAGTCGCTCTGCTATCAGGCGCCGGCGATCCTCAGCGACAGCGTGACCGTGGTGGTCTCGCCGCTGATCTCGCTGATGAAAGACCAGGTCGACGGTCTGATCGCGAACGGGATTTCCGCGGCGCAGATGAACAGCTCCCAGTCATCGAACGACTTCCGCAACACGGAGCGTGAGTTGTTCGCGAAGCGGCTGAAACTGCTGTTCGTCTCGCCGGAGCGCCTGGCCATGCAAGGCTGCCGCGATCTGCTGCGCCGCGCGAACGTGAAGACGTTTGCGATCGACGAGGCGCACTGCATCAGCCACTGGGGCCACGACTTCCGGCCGGAGTACCGGCAGCTGCGCATGCTGCGCGATGCGTTCCCCGAAGCTTCGGTGCATGCGTACACGGCCACGGCCACGCCGGAAGTCCGCGACGACATCGCGCGCCAGCTCGGACTGCGCGATCCGGCCATGCTGGTCGGCGATTTCGATCGCCCCAACCTCACCTATCGCGTGCTGCCGCGGCAGGACGAGTCGAAGCAGGTTGCGGACGTGCTGGAGCGGCATCGCGGCGAGGCGGGCATCATCTATTGCACGCGGCGGAAAGACGTCGACGCGCTCGCGGAGAAACTGCGCAGGCGCGGCGAGAACGTGGTCGCGTATCACGCCGGACTCTCTCCGGAACAGCGGCACGACGCGCAGGAGAAGTTCTCGTCGGAGCAATGCGACATCGTCGTGGCCACGGTCGCTTTCGGGATGGGCATCGACCGCTCGAACGTCCGCTTCGTGCTGCACACCGCGATGCCGAAGTCGATCGAGCACTATCAGCAGGAATCGGGACGCGCCGGCCGCGACGGTCTCGAGGCGGAGTGCGTGCTGCTCTACTCCGGCGCCGATTTCATGACCTGGAAGTCGATGATCACCGACACGGCCACCGATCCCGAATACGTGAAGTCGGCCATCCGCCATCTCAATGACATGGACGGCTATTGCTCCGGCGCGAAGTGCCGCCATCGCGCGCTGGTGGAGTATTTCGGCCAGCCATTCGCCAGCGAGGCCTGCAACGCCTGCGATCTCTGCCTCGGCGAAACGGAAGAAGTCTCCGACGCGCTGATCGTGGCGCAGAAGATCGTCTCGTGCGTCGTACGCGTGCGCGAGTCATGGGGCGTCGGGCATGTCGTTGGAGTGTTACGCGGCGAAGACACGGAAAAGATCCGCGAGCGGCAGCACGATCAGCTTTCGACGTACGGCTTGCTCAAAGGCCACTCCCGCCACGACGTCCGCGAATGGGTCTATCAGCTGGTGTCGCAGGGATTCCTGTCGCAGACGACGGATGAGTATCCGAAGCTCCATCGCGGTCCGCGCGCGCAGGAGGTGCTGAAGGGTTACGCGGACGTGAAACTGCGGCAGCCGGCCGTACGGAAGAAGGATCCGGGCGCGCCGTCGTACTCCGCACCCGCGCGGAAGATGGTCGACGATGGTCCATACGATCGCGATCTGTTCAACACGCTGCGCGCCTGGCGCCGCGACGAAGCGCAGGAACGCGGCGTGCCGCCTTACGTGATCTTCAGCGACCGCACGCTCCGCGAACTGGCGCGCTCACGCCCGACGACGTTGTACGAGCTGCGCGGCATTTACGGAATCGGCGACGCGAAGCTGGAGGCATTCGGTCGCGCGCTGGTCGCTTTGTTACAGGGAACGACGTGAGGCGTCGTCCCTATATCGACGCGACGATCTCGGCCACATGCCGCCACTCCGTGGCTCCGTTCCCGATCGCGACGCGGATCCCATATTGATCGCGCAGCTTCGTGTGCGAGACGAACAGCTTCCCGCCCGCGTTCAGCCGCTCCATCAGCGCGGCCGTGGCGTCATCGCCTGCGCGCAGCCGGAACACCACCACGCTCATCGACTGCGACAGCACTTCGACGTCGGCGCGTTCGCGCAGCTCCGCGGCCAGGCGTTCGGCCATCTGCACGTGCCCGCGAATCACTTCGCGCATGCGTTCCAGACCGTAGTGCTCCATCACCATCCACAGCTTCAGCGCGCGGAAGCGGCGGCCGAGTTGCAGGCCGTAGTCCATGTAATTGATCTCGGCCGTGTCGGTGGTCTTCAGATACTCCGGCACGAGCGAGAACGTCTCCCGCAGCACCTCCGGGCGGCGCGTGTAGAGCACGCTGCAATCGATCTGAGTGAAGAGCCACTTGTGCGGATTGGTGACGATGGAGTCGGCGGATTCGATGCCGTCCCACAGCGAACGGTATTCGGGGCAGATCGTCGCCGATCCCGCGTAGGCGGCATCGACGTGAAACCAGCACTGCTCGTGTTGTGCGATCGCTCCGAGCTCGCGCACCGGATCGATGGCCGACGTCGACGTCGTCCCGACCGTCGCCACGACCGCGCACGGCAACGCGCCCGCGGCACGATCGCGCGCGATGGCTTCTTGCAAGGCGTCGGGCCGCATGCGGAACGCATCATCGGCAGGAATCTTCACCACGCCCTTCTGTCCGAACCCCAGCGCCAACGCGCCCTTCTCGACTGACGAATGCGCGTGCTCGGAGCAATAAATCTTCAGCGGCGGCAGATCGCGTCCGGCGATTCCCTGGCGGCGGATGTCCAGTCCGAGCGCCTCGCGCGCGGCGGCCAGCGCGAGAAAGACGTTCACCGATGCGGTGTCGTTGATGATTCCGAACAGGTTCGACGGAAGTCCGAGCGCGTCGCGCAACCAGCGCAACGCCAGCGTCTCCAACTCGGTCAACGACGGCGAGGTCTTCCAGAGCATCCCGTTCGCATTGATCGCGCTCGAGAGCATGTCCGCGATCAATCCCGCCTGCGAGCCGGTGATGCTGAAGTAGGCGAAGAAGGAGGGATGGTTCCAGTGCGTGATGCCGGGCAGGATCTTCTCCCGGAACTCCGCGAACAGCGCGTCGTACGGCTTCCCGCTCTCGCTCGCCGCGTCCGCGAATTGCTTCTCGACGTCGCCCGGCTGCACGCGCGAGAGCACGGGAAACGAGTCGATGTTCTCGAAGTAGTCGGCGATCCAGTCGACGGCTTCGTGTGCGGCTTTGCGGAACTCTGTGGTGGTGGGATCGAGCTTCGGCATCGCGGGAGTCTAAAGGAAACGACCAAGGGCCTCCGGCGGCCGGGCCGCGGGCCCGGACCCGCTGGTTGGCATAGCCTCCGCG